>NZ_JBEOTZ010000060.1:0-26100 GCF_040303825.1 Streptomyces sp. NPDC094143 | reverse complement strand
CACCTCGCCGCCGCACTGGTCGGCTGTGTCCGCAACGCCGGGCTGTCCACCGTCTCCGGCATCACCGGCCCACTCGCCTCGCTCATATCCCCCATACCTTCTTCACCTGGCTGTCGGATCTGCGTCACCACACGCCACCGCTCTCGACGTCGGCGTGACGATCACTGAGTATGCGCTCTGCGCACTGGCCGCCGGCTTCGCAGGGGAGACCTTGGTAGGCGGCAGTGCGTAGGTCGTCGTCGTGCGCGGAGGGCTCGGTCAGGCGGCGGGTCTTCTCCCACCGGCCGCCGCCGGCGAACTTAAGCGTCAGCATCAGACCGCGCGCCGCCTGGTGGCGCCAGCGCAGCAGCAGCGCGAGGCGTACCACCGTGTCGAGGAGGGTGGTGCGTACTTCGGCGCCGTCCAGCAGGGGAATGAGGGCATCGGCCATGGCGGTGCAGCGCGGATCTTTCGCGTACGACGGCACCCGAGGGCTCCTTCAGCGCCGGGCGGGCAGGTGCGGCAGCAGCGTGGTGTGGATCTCTGCGGACGCGTGCAGCCAGGACAGGCTGAACGAAGAGTGCGGAGGCACCAGTCGCGGCGTCCTGCGGGGTATACAGGGCCCATGGGCTCGACAGTCGCTGTCACCACGGCCTGGGCGGTCTCCGCCGCAGCGCATGCCATCTCCACCGAATCCCGGGGATCGCACATGCCGTACTCGACGGCGGTTCGTACCACCGAGACGAGGTCACTGGGCTCGCCGGCGGCCAGCAGCGTCCATCGTCATCCGGTGCGCACCAGAGTGGAGTCCACTCGGTGGAACCCATCGGGTGGGCTCCACTCGGTGGAGTCCATCGAGTGGACTCCACCGAGTGGACGGTGTCCGGCATCGTCACCACAGCCAGGCGTTGGAGTGCCGCAGCCGGGACAGGGCACGCGAGTCGCGGCGCGCGGCCGCGTTGCCGATTCGGTTCTGCCGGGAGCGGGGGCGGCGCGACTGCCCGGCGGCGAGTCGGCGCCGCCCGGCTTTCTGGAGTCGCTGCCGCTGCTTGCGCAGCTCCTGCTTCTTCGCCGCCTTGGACTTCATCTTCCGGGGGCGCTTCCAGATCGGCTGCCATCCCAGGGGCTCACCGGGCTCGGGCTCCTGGTCCTCGTTGAGCGCGGCGGCCATCTTCGCGCGGGCCGCGTGGGCGCGTGCGAGTGCGTCGTCGGGGTTGGGGCGTTCTTCCGGGGTGCTCATGCGACCCCTCCTGTGGTCCGGCCCGGTGTGTGCTGGGTGCCGGGCTGCTGGGTGTGCGGCTGCGGGGCCGTCACCGGGGCGGGCTGCGGCCGGGGGCCGTGGGCGACTTCGCGCGCCCGCCGGCTGTCCTGGAGCGTGGCGGACACCTGCGCGGCGGCGGCTTCCAAGGTCTGGCGCGCCTGTTCCACCGTGTCGACGCCGGTCTCCCGCTCCAGGAGGCGGCCGCCCTTCCGGCCGGAGCGGAACGGCCGCGGGTGCGACCTCGAGGCGGCGGGAACGGCGACGGTGCGCGGTCGGGTGCGGGAGCTCAGGCGCTCCGCACGCCGCGTTGCATGGACCCGGGCGGCCAGGGCGTCGGCGGCGAGGCGGGCCCGCTCGTACGGCGGGGCGGTCCGCTTGCGGGTCAGCGGGCGCAGCACGGCCTGGTCCTCGGTGTCGCGCGGGTACAGGGCGCGCAGGTCGGCGGTCATCATCCGCCGGCTCGCCGGGCGGGTGTAGTCGTCGATGACCGTCTGCACGATCTGTTCGTCCAGGCCGGGCTGGTGTGGTCGGCCGCGTAGGGCGTAGGAGAGGTAGCGGCGGGCTTCGGCGAGCAGGTGGTGGCGCTTGAACGCGCCGCGCATCACGTACACCACGGCGACGACGTCGACGGCCGCCAGCGCGATGTCGACCACCGGCCGCACCCGCGCCCACACCGTCGCGGCCGCCGCCCGCGTGAGCTGCTGCAGGATTGCGCTCGTGCTGCTAATGGACCTCGGCCTGCCGACCGAGGCTCCTTAAGTCCTCGTCCGGGATGCCCGCCAGCGCGCGGAAGACCAGGGACCGGAAGAGCGGGTCTGTCTCACCCTTGCGCAGCACTTCGAGGTGGTTCTCCGTAGGCGAGAGCCTCGCGTACGCCAGGTTGGATTCGTACGGCGGAGTCCACCGCCGGTCGCGCTCCTCCGCGTACTGCCGCAGGGCCTTCTCCCGCAGGGACGGATCGCCGACCGTCTCCGCCAGGCATCCGGCCAGCAGCTCCGCCTGGGCGAGCGCGTCGCTGATCCCGTGGGCGCCGCACGGGTCTTTGTGGTGGCCCGCGTCGCCGACCAGCACCCAGCCAGAGCCGTACGCCCGGCGGAAGAAGTTGGGCAGGTCCGTGCATCGGAACAGGCGCTCCTCCTGCCGTCCTGCGGCCAGAAGCTCCGCGAGGTCCGGGCAGGCGCGCAGGGCGCCTGCCAGATAGGCGTGGCGCGCGTTCCCCCGGGTCACCGGAGTGTCGCGAGGGAGTTGCACGTTGACGAGCGTGAGACCGTCTTGGGTGGGCACCAGGGCGGCGCCCGCGCCTGGGCCCGAGTACAGTCCCAGCCCGTCGCCGGAAAGTCCGCTCCAGTACGTGTAGAGGGCGACGGTCAGCCGTCCGTCGTGGCGCAGGTATGGGGCTCCCACCAGCCGGGCCACGGTGGAGTTCCGCCCGTCGGCGCCAACCACCAGCCGCGCCCGCGCCTGGTCCGTGCCGCCTCCCGGGGTCGTGTAACGGACCCCGGCGACCGTGTCGCCCTCCCACAACAGCCCGGTAACCGAGCAGCCGTCACGGAAGTCGGCCCCCGCCCGCGCCGCCGCGCGAGCCAGGATCGTGTCCAGGGCGTACCGCCGGGGCGCGAGGCCGCCGGTGGCCGCGCCCCACGCTGGTGCCGGGCCCGTCAAGAGGAGCCCGGGGGCGCGGAAGGAGATTCGCTCCAGCGGCGGGCAGCCGGTGGCCCGCACCTCGTCCAGCACCCGCCACCGGGCCAGCCGGTCCACGCCGGGCTGGTGGATGTAGAGCGTGGAGAGGGTGTCACTCGGGAAGCGCGCACGCTCCAGGAGGAGGATGCGGTGTCCGCGGCGGGCGAGGAGCAGGGCGGTGGCGGCGCCGGCACAACGGCCCCCCACCACGATCACGTCGTACACAGGCCCCTCCCCGACACCGCCTAATGCCTGATCACATGTCACTGATAGCACCGCGCGCGGCGACACGCCCAGATGACACGGAAAATAGGATTAGAGGTTGAGAATTGCATCGAAATTTACGACCATATGCGTTCAGCATTTGGGGTTCTTCTCGCGTCGAAAGTCTTGACAGTCCCCTCCTGGAGATTTCTCATGGTGGCAAGGCTGCGAACGTCCACTTGTTCCAGCCTCGTTTTCGCGAAAAGAGAGATTCGCGTCCGCAGCGACAGGAGGCTCACTCAATGATCGACAACGATCTGTTCGAGGAAATGGCAATTCCGGAGCCGGAGGCAGTAGTCGTCTCCACTTGTACCATCAAGATGGATGAGGACGCCGAGGAAATCTAGCAGGACCCCCAGGGTTTTCCCGGCTCCCGAAACCCCGGGGCCGGGAAAACCATCCATTTGACCGGCAGTCGGCTCTCACTTAAGAATGGAACCGTGTGAACGCGCAACCGGACACACCGCCGCGGGAATCCTTCCGGCTCGTCACGCGACGGGATGTCCGTCTTTTCAACCGCGCTGGCCATTTCTATATCTGCTCCAGCACGGGCACGCTGCGCGTTCCGCAGCAGAATCCGAATTTGAGCGAGCTCAAAGGGGACATCGGCCTCGAGTCACTCCCCGCCGACGTCATCGCCGGCCTGCGGTCCCGCACGCTGGTGCACCCCGCTTCCGACACCCTGCTGAGCCACCCGCTGTACGGCGCGGGCGGCCAGGACGCCGCCGGGCCGGCCGTGGTCGTCGGCGAGGGCCCCCTGCCGGACAGTGTCGCCGAGCTGCTGCGGCGGGCCGGGGCCGAGGTCGTCCGAGCCGCCGCCCCCGGCCGGTCGACCCCCAAGGTGCTGGTGCTGCCCCTGCACGAGGACGAGACCCTGCTGCGCCGGTGGACCGAGCAGGCCATGGATGCGCGGGCGCCGATCGTGACCCATCTGAGCTCGCCCGCCCGGCTATTGTTCGCCGTGCTGGAGCCGCCGCGCACCGCCTGCCCGGTCTGCCTGGTGCGCCGGATGCGCGCAAACCACACCTGGCAGGCCATCGCGGACCTGCCGCTGGACGTGCTCTACGGCACGGCGGACAGCGACCGCTGGCCCACCACGACCATGGCCGCCGCTCTGCTCGCCCACCAGGCCAGGTCGGTCCTCACCCGGGGCCCGAGCGGCCCGGCCGACCTCGTGGAGGTAGACCACGCCACCCTGGTCAACACCCGCCATCCCGCGCTCCACACCCCGCTGTGCCCGGCCTGCGCCACCGCAGCCGCGCCCCCTGAGCCGGCCGAGCCGTCGGCCGTCGACCCCGCGTCGTGCTGGGAACGGATGAGCCGGGCCGTGGACCCGCTGACAGGTTTGGTGGCGGAGATCCGGGTGCAGGATCCGGACCGCGAGCCGGGCAACTCGACCACGCATGTGCTGACCGCCGGTCACCCCACGACGACCTGGTTCTCCCCGGTTCAGGCCAGCTCGTGCAGCGGCGCCGTCAAGTACGATCCGACGCTCGCCCGGGTGTGCGCCGTCGGCGAGTTCATGGAGCGCTACGCGGCCGGGGTCTATGACCCGGAGCGGCTGGTCCGCGCTTCCTTCCGGGCACTGGGCGCCGCCGCCGTGGACCCCCGGAGCCTGCCGCTGGCCTCGGAGCGTGAGTACGCCTCGCTGGCCCGCATCGCCCCGTTCGACCCCGATCTCGAGCTCGACTGGGTGGAGGGCCGCTCGCTGACCACCGGCCGGTCCCGCTACCTGCCCGCCTGCGTCGTCTACGTCCCCTACCGGTTTCCGCGCCGCGAGGAGCGGCTGGTCGACCCCATCTCCACCGGTCTCGCGGCCGGAAGCGGCCTGCACCACGCGGTGCTCGGCGGCCTGCTGGAGGTCGTCGAGCGCGACGCCGTCTCCATCTTCTGGGAAAACCGCCTGACGCTGCCCACCCTGGACCTCGGCGGGCTGACCGAGGGACCGGCCGCCGCGATCGTCGGCCGGCTGACGGCCGCGGGCGTCCAGGTGATGTGCAAGGACCTCACCACGGACCTCGGCATCCCCGCGGTCTCCGTCCGCTATGTAGAGGGCCCGGAGGAACGGCCCATGGTGGCGCATGCCACCAGCGCGCACCTCGACCTCCACGGGGCCCTGCTCGGAGCGCTGGAGGAAGCCGACCTGTGCCGGACCGGGCTGGGGAGTTGGCTGGCCGAGCGAGAGATCCCCGACGTGGACGCAACGAAGATGGACCGGGCCGACTTCTACACCTACTACTGCGCCCCCGGGCGGCTGTCCCTGGTGCCGTTCTGGGACCAGGGCCCGCTGCGCCCCCTGCCCACCCCGCGATCCACCTCCGCCTCGCCCGAGGCCTCGGTCGAGGAGGTGGTCCGGCGGCTCTCGGCGCGGGGGTACGAACCGATCGCCGTAGACATCACGCCCGTTGACGTGGCGGAGTGCGGCGTGCGCGTTGTCAGGAGCGTCGTGCCCGGCCTGTGCCCGCTCACCCTGCGGCGCGACTTCCGGCGGCGCGGCGGTCGGCGCCTGTACGAGGCGCCGGTGCGGATGGGGCTGCGCACTACCCCGCTGGCCGAGGAGGAACTCAACCCCTACCCGCTGCCTCTCGGCTGAGCGGACGCGAGCGAGTCAACGAGACGGCAGACAGGAGAAGAACGCCCTGATGACTCGACAGTCCCTGTACCGGCGGCACCCCGACTTGCTGGTGGAGTGGGGGGAGAACGGCAAGCTCGTGCTGGTGGACTGCGGCTCGTGGCGGAAGTTCACCGTGAAACCGGAGTTGCTGGAACTGCTTTCCCTACTGGACCAGCCGCGCAGCGCGCCGGATGTGCACGGCGCCTGGGCGTCGTCCTCCCGTCCGGAGGAAGAGGTCTGGCGCCTGCTGGAGCGGCTGGCCGAGGCGGGGATCGTAGCCCGCGCCGTCCCCGATGACGCGTCCGTCTCGAAACATCCCGACGCCGCGCCCACCCCCGAGGCGGACGCGCGCCGCGACGCAGCCGTACCCGGGCCGGACGGCGCGCCCCCGGCCGCCGGCTGGACGCCGTACGAACTCGCCGTGCACGCCCAGGCAAGCCGGTCCGGCGTGCCCGCACAGCTGCGGGGGACCCCGCCATCGGCCCGGCTGGTACACACCGAGGCCCTGGAGCGGATCCCGCTGCCAGAGGGCGCCACGGCCTCGAGCCGCCCTCTGGACCGGGTCCTGGCCGAGCGGCGCAGCGTGCGCCGGTACCACTCGGGCCCGGTGCCCCTTCCGCTGCTGGCCACGCTCTTCGCCCGCACGGCCCGGGTGCGCGGCTACCTCCCGCCGCTGAAGTACGAGCAGACCCAACGCGCCGCGCCCTCCGGCGGCGCCCGCCACAGCCTGGAGCTGTATCTGGTGGCCAGGGACGTCGACGGGCTCACCGCCGGCGCCTACCACTACGACCCTTTCGACCACGCCCTGGAGCACCTGGCGCCATGGGACGAGGAACTGGCCGACCTCCAGCGGCGCACGCTGTGCGTGCCCATGCGGGAGGAGCAGCCCCCGCCGGCCAGCCTGTATCTCACTTCCTGCGCCTATCGCACCGGCTGGAAGTACCAGGGCATGGCGCTGAGCCTGATCTACCGCGATACCGGCTGCCTGATGCAGACGCTGAGCCTGGTCGGCACCGACATCGGCCTCGCCACCTGTCTCACCGGACGCGTCGAGGCGCCTATGACGCCCTCGTTTCTCCGGCCCTACCGGGACCGGTTGGTCCACGTGGGCAACATGGCCCTCGGTCTGCCCACGACCACCCCGGCGGCGCCTCAGCTGGTGCCCCTCACCACGGACAAGGAGCCGCAGCGAGCATGAGCCCGGTCGACAGCGAGCCACAGCCGCTTCCCGCCGTCTCCCGCACAGCCGTATGGACGGCACAGCTGCGGGCCGACGAGAGCCGCCTGGCGCGGCCCTGCGTCATCGACTCCTGGGCGGCCGAGTTCGTCGCGGCGGCGGGGCCAGTGGGCCCGCTACCGGGCGGCCCGGAGGCCCGGGCCTTCCTGCACGACGGAGTGGCCGTACGGAGCCGGTACTTCGACGAGTACCTCTTGGATGCCGTGCGCGGCGGATGCTCCCAGGTGGTCCTTCTCGGCGCGGGCCTCGACGCACGGGCCTTCCGGCTGCCCTGGGCCCGGCCGGTGGACGTCTTCGAGGTGGACCTGCCCGACCTCCTCGACTTCAAAAACCGCGTCGTGGGCGGCCGAGTCCCGGCCACCGCACGCCGGGTCACGGTCGCCGCTGATCTGCGGGACGCCTGGGCCGACGCCCTGACCGCGGCCGGATTCGACCCGGGACGGCGTACGGCGTGGCTGTGCGAGGGCACGCTGGCCTATCTGGAACCCGACCAGGCCGACATGGTCGTACGCACCATGGCCGCGAACTCGCCCCCGGGCAGCGAGGTCGGAGCAGAAAACGCGACCAGCCTGGACAGGCTGGGCTGTCTGAGCTCCTGCCGCGATGCCCTGTCCGCCGACGGCGCCCCCTGGCAGTGGTCGTTGCGCGACCCCGGCGCCTGGTGGGCCGAGCGCGGCTGGCACACTGCGGCCCCCTCCATGAGCCTGCCCTACGTCGCCGAGCGGCTTACCCGATACCTGCCGATGCTGCGGGAGGCGGGCGACATGGGCGGCTGGCTGCTCACGGGCACGCGGCGCGAAAATCATCCTGCTGGGGAAACAGAGGAACCTCTGAGCGGCACGAAGAGAAGGGCTGGCTGCTGATGACGGTGGCAGGCCGCGATGGCGGTGCGATGTGCCGTCTTCGTCGCAGTGAACCAGCTGGGGATGTACCGACCCATGACAGCCGCGAGGCTGCAAGGTACCACCGCCATGTCAGTGGCAAGCTCCAGCCACGGGCCGACGACCAGCAGGAACACCGTTTTCCTACTCAACCGTGACTGACACCTCCCACTGGCACGAAGCCGACACATCGCAATTGTCGAAGCCCACGGAACCGCAGGTGATCTCGGCAGGCCCTGAGCGGCGATCCACGACAACGCCCGCATCCCCGCCGACTCCCGGCTCTACCTGACCGCACCCCCGCGCATCCTCACAGCTCCCCGCCCGCAGAAGGGCGCGACGGCCAGTAACTGGAAGTCGCGGCGACCTTCGCCTCGGTGGTGTCCGCGAACACGAACGCCACCGGGACCAGGCCCTCCCGGCCGGTCGGCGGGTAGAGGCGGCGCCACAGCCGCTTCTCGTGGTCGATGTGCTCGATCGCGTCCGGCCGGAAGCGGGCCAGGTCCACGGTGTGCTTGTCCGCGTCCGGCGCCAGCAGTCGGCTCCACTGCCAGTACCGGCGCAGCTTGTGCACCAGATCGTGGGCGTCCTCGGAGCGGCGGTCGATCTCCAGCAGCAGCGCCAGCACCCCGGCCGCCGGCGCCCGCACCACCGGGTCCGCCCGCTGCACGTACCCGTCCGCGAGCCGGTGCGGAACCTCGGTCTGGAAGCCGAGCCGGTGCCCGATCCCGGCACGGTGAAGTTCGGCGGCTGTCGAGGTGACCGCCGCGGCGTGGTCGTCGTAGCCGCCGCCCAACAGCTCCCCGGTGACCGGGTCGTACTCCTCCTTGCGCAGCACCGAGACGCGTATGCCCTTCGGCTCCAGCAGCTGCTTCGCCTCGCGGTGTCCTCGGGCGGTGAGCACCCACACCTGCCTCTGGTCGTCCCGAACCGATTCGATCCTCACCAGGTGGTGGTCCTGAAGATCCAGGAGGTTGTCCCGCGTGAGCTTGTCGTGCTGGTTGTCCGGACGGGTCAGCTTCCACAACTGATCGGGCGTCGCCCTCTGAAAGATCCCCAGCGCCTGCAGCAGCTCCCTCCGCCTGGGTCCCGTCGAGTTCTTCCTGTGAGTAGGACGCCTTTGGACAAGAGGGTTGTCGGACCTGCGACGCCCCCCTGTCCGCCGGTCCTGACCTGCGGGAACGCCCGGGCCCTGGCAACGGGGCGCGGAGGGGGTGATGGAGGGGTCCACGGAGGGGGCTGCTCGCCCCGGTCAAGGGGCTGCTCGGGCTCGTCTACGGTGCTCGCCACAGGGTGCTCCTGAGAGGTGGGGCGGGCCTATCCCGCCGGTCACCTTCTACAGGTCCGGTTTTCGGCCCTCGTGTGACACCGGGCCTTGAAGAACCTCTCCGTCGTGACCGCATCGTGATCAATGTGATGAAGCAGGCTTGATGGCACTCAAGTGGCTACGTTCCGATACTGTGCAATCACATCATATAACGGCTGGTTGACGGAGGTAGGTCATGGCATCGGGTGTAGCGGTAAACGACGTCTGCTTGCAGGAATACCAGGCCCTGAAGGACAGGGAGCACGGGTACGTCATCTTCAGCCTCAACGGGGACAACACGGAGATCGTCGTCGAGGACCTCCAGCTCCACGTACTACCAGGAATTCGCCGAAGAGATGCCGATGGACGAGTGCCGGTGGGGCGTCTTTGGCTTCGAGTACGAGGGGGAGGCCGGGAGGCAAGAGAAGCTCCTGCTCCTCCAATGGGCACCGGACACGGCCATGATGCAAATGAGGTTGGCCTACGGGACCGCCACGAAGGCGCTTCGTGACTCCCTCGCTGGTATCGATCTCCAGGTGCAGGCGACCGAGGAGTCTGGTCTCTTGGAGAGCGAGGTGCTCCCCCGGCTGACCGGAAGAGGCTGAGCTTTCCGGCCAGTCGTGCGTGAGAGCCTTTGCAGGTCGGGCATGGTCACCGTGACGGCGGCCCCCGACCTCTGTGTGGCCACCAACAACTTCTGAGCAGCAGGGCAACCGGCAGCACGGAGTTCAGCACTACGTCCACGACGCCGGCCTCCCAGCAACGGCTACACAGACACCTATGAGGACCCGGTGGCAGGCGATGCCGCCGGGTCCTCTCGCGTCCAAGGGCGGCGCGAGTCGGCCTTCAAACGCACGACGTGGGCTGATTCACCGCGCACCGGAACAGCAGCTCGCGCGGCAGCCCAGCAGTTTGTCAACGGATCTCTCGCAGGGCGACCACAAAGCAACGTCGAAGGGGAAGAGCTCTCCCCCGTCGGCGCCGACCTCTGTCCACAGGCCCGCGCTCTGAAACTCGCATCTGGAACCGCCGCGATCAGCGGGGCGGCCCGTACGTGAGGAGCCGACATGCCCGACACCACGCCGCCCGCCCCGATGACCCCGCACGCGGCCATCAGCGCCTTCAACTACCTCCGTGCCGTCCAGGCCGACGACGTCGACGCCGCCCGTCGCCAGCACCGAACCGCAGATGCCCGAGCTGCTCGTCGACGTCGCCGAACGCATCGTCGTCCCGGTCACCGCGCTGCCCGGCCCGGAGGCCGGCGAGCCGTCCGAGGACACCTTCGCCCTGTAGGCCCTCGGGCGCGTCTTCATAGCCTCGCTGCGGATCTGGGCGCAGGCCGGACCGGACACGGCACAGGGCATCGCCCGCGCGGTCATCGACTTCGTCGCGCAGTTCCTCACCGAGGACCACGAGGACGTCGCCGACACCCTGCGCCAGCTGGAGGCCGTCGGCGTGGGCCAGGCCCTCGATGCGCACCCCGCACCGGCCGGCGCGCACCCGGTGCGCCTCACTGTCGTGTAGTGCGCGCGCCGCGCAGTGGCGTTGCGCACCACTACCGCGCGGTGCGCGCACCACCGCACCGCGCTGTCCATCACGGTGCGCGCCATCGGTGCCGGCGCGCCGCACAGGCGCGCCGCGGGCGGCGGGCTCCTATATCACCCACCCCCTTGACCGCAGTCTGATCGGCGGCCGGAAGGCGCTGTGGCAAGGAGAAATGGGCCGGGTAGCAGAGGTGGACAAGGGGGGCACACGTCCGGGTAGCAGACCTGGACAAGGGGTCACGCGCGAACTCGGCCGTACTGGAGAGGGTGTGCCGGTGCGCGCACCAATGCGGTGCGCGCACCGGGTGCAGCAGACATCGCGGTGCGCCACCCCGGTGGCGTCCATCGTCATCCGGTGCGCACCAGAGTGGAGTCCACTCAGTGGAACCCATCGGGTGGACTCCACTCAGTGGGCTCCACTCGGTGGACTCCACTCGGTGGACGATGTCCGGCATCGTCACCACAGCCAGGCGTTGGAGTGCCGTACCCGGGACAGGGCGCGGGCATCGCGGCGCGCGGCCGCGTTGCCGATCCGGTTCTGCCGGGCGCGGGGCCGGCGCGAGTTCCTCGCGGCGAGGCGGCGCTTGGCGGCTTCCTGGAGCCGCTCGCTGCTCGCGCAGCTCCTTCTTCCTCGCCGCCTTCGACTTCGGGGCGCTTCCAGATCGGCTGCCACCCCACGGGCTCATCGGGCTTGGGCGCCTGGTCCTCGTCGAGCGCGGCGGCCATCTGCTCGCGTGCGGCACGGGCGCGGGCGAGCGCTTCGCCGGGGTTGGGGCGTTCTTCCGGGGTGCTCACGTGACTCCTCCTGTGGTTCGGCCCGGCGTGTGCTGGGTGCCGGGTTGCTGGGTGTGCGGCTGCGGGGCCGTCGCCGGGGCGGGCTGCGGGCGGGGGCTGTGGGCGACTTCGCGCGCCCGCCGGCTGTCCTGGAGCGTGGCGACCCCCTGCACGGCGGCGGCTTCCAAGGTCTGGCGGGTCTGCTCCACCGCATCGACGCCGGTCTCCGGCTCCGGGAGACGGCCGTCCTTCCGGCCGTCGCGGAAGGGCCGCGAATGCGACGGCCTCGAGGCGGTGGGCACCGCGACGGTGTACGGGCGGGGGCGCGAGCCCAGGCGTTCCGCTCGGCGCGCGGCGCGGACCCGGGCGGCCAGGGCGCCGGCGGCGAGGCGGGACAGCCGGTGTTCCTCACCGGCACCCGGGCGGCTCTTTCAGCGGCGGCGCAGTTCCTCTGCCCAGGTACGGAGCTGGTCTTCGAGGGTCAGGTTGTCGCCGCGGGCCACGGTCTGGAGCAGCCGGGCGCACACGGTCGCTTCGGCGGCGAGGCGGGCCGGGCTGCCCAGGACGGGGAAGGCGGCGCGGACGCGGGCGGCGACGTTCTCCTGGAGCAGCGAGTAGGCATAGAGCGTGGCGGCGTCGAACCCCTGCGGAGCGCGCCCTCAGCCCTCCCAGTCGAGAAGCCTCAGCGGCGTGGTGGCGTTAGCCCAGTACAGATCGGAGTGGGCGGCGCTCCAGCAGGTCACGGCCGGGGCCGGGATGCCCACGAATTCGGGGATCGCCCGGTCCATGTACTGCTGCCGTACGGCGACGCGGTCGGTGTCGACGGCCGCCACCTTCTCCAGCGTCCCGGCCAGGTCCTGCCACCAGGAGTCCGGCAGCTGAAGGTCGCGCTGGAGGACCGGGTCGTCGGACAGGACCGGCTGGTCGACTCTGGCCGCCAGTTCCGCCCGGTAGGCGGTGCCGTCGTCGACGGCGTCGTGGACAGACAGGGGGGCGGGCCGGCGCCCGTCGAAGGTTCCCGAAGGCGTGCTGGGCGTCGAGGGCGCCGTCCCACAGCTTCCCCGATGCCTTTTCCTCCGGTGAGGACACGAGCCGCAGCCACGCCGGTTGCCCGGTGGCGGTGCGGGCCGGGGCACCCAGGGTGCGCCCGGCCCACCCCCAGAACTCCCCGCCCGGCTCGACTCGTACGTCCAGCGCCTGGGCGGCGCGGGCGTGGCGGGCGCGCATGCGCTGTTCGGTGTCTGGGTCAGGGGGCGGCGAGTACACCAGTGATCTCCCGCAACTTGGCGGCGGCAGCGAGGGTTGGGCAACGGCGTCGGCCGCCTGACTCCAGTGTGGCGCACCGGAGGCGGCCAGAGGGACGTCCGTCACTCCTGGGCATGACGCGACCGCCAGAACACACGCCTGTGCGGGGGTCAGGCCCGGCCGGATGAGGTCGGCGAGCTCCTGGTCGACCATGCCGGGGAGCTCGCCGCCGTGGAGCGGAGCAGACGCCATCACCCGCAGCCCGGCCCCGGCTGAGGCCGGAGCGGCCCCCGGCCGTCAAGGGCCTGGACGATCGGCGCCATCATCACCAGGCTCACCGGCAGCTGGACCGCGACCAGGTGGTGCCGGCCGCCCGCGGCTTCGGCGGCCAGGGTGAGCAGCTCCCCCACCGTGAACGCTTCCTCTTCCAGGCCCGCCCACGTGGCAGTGCCGTACCCGGCCACGTGCCCGGCTGCTACGGCTTTCTCGAGGACGACGAACGCCTCCCGCATCGCGCGGTGCAGGGCCAGGCGGTCGCCGGGGTGGGCGCGCTCCGGGTTGTGCAGCAGGACCAGGTCCAGCCGCTCGCGCCCGAGCTGCTCACGGTTGCGGCCCATCTGCCAGCGCACGTAGTCCGGGGCAAGGCTGTGCCCGACCACGGCCTGGTCCTCGGTGAGGACCCCAGCGTTCACGGCATCGGCACCGGTGGCCGCGGTGAAGTAGCCGGCCTTCGTCGCGATCCGCAGGGCCGGGTGGGCGGCCAGGGCCGGGGCCAGTAAGTCCTGGCACGGCCGGCGGCGTAGTTGAGGGCGGTGTCGATCCACGCCGGAGGCGGCCGCACGGACGGCCGCCTCCGGGATCGCCTGGCACCGGTAGGTGCCCAGAGCGAGCTCCGCTGTCACAGCAGGCTCCCCACCGTCGCGGCCTGCCCGGCAACGAGCTCCTGGACCAGCCCGGCGACACCCTCCAAAGCGAGGCCGGCCGTGTCGGCGAGCGTGGCCAGGTCGATGGTGCGGCCGTCGACCAGCGGGCGCAGCACGGCCTCCGCTGCAGGGGCGAACTCGAACGTGCTCCCGGCAGCGGACAGCATCACCACGTTCTCGCCGACCTCCAGCACGGCGCGGGTGGTCGTCAGCCGCACCCGCAGGCCCGAGTCGGCGGGAACGCCGTCGATGTACGGCAGGCTCGGCACCATCCGGCCGACGGCCTGGCCGTCCATCGCGGCCCGGTAGCGGGCGAGCAGCGTCGGGTCGTCCAGCAGTTCGGCGAGCCGCTTGCGCATCCCGTCCACGGCGTCGGCCTGACGTCCGGGGTGCTAAGCAGCGGCAGATCGCGGCGCCAGTCCTCGTGCGTGAGCAGCTGCTCGGACACCCACGCCATCAGGTCCGTCGCGGTGTGGGTCTGCAGGCCGCAGGTGACCTGCAGCGAGCGGACGCCTTGGTCGGCGGAGACCGCGTGCCACACGCCGCGCGGCACGTACAGCACGTCGCCCGGTTTGAGGACCAGTCCACCTCAGCCACGCGTTCACCACGCTCGGGGACACCCGCCTCGCCCACGTCAGCCAGGAGCGCGCCCTGGAGCTGTCCGCGCCGACCAGCACCATGACGCGCACCCTGCTGAACATCGACGCGGCGGCGTATTCCCATCACGACGGAGACACCGAACAGGCGTGCCGCCGTACGATCGCCGCCCTGACAGCGCTGCCGGCGGACTACCGCACCGGCCTGGTCCGCCGCCGCGCCCTGAACCTGTACCAAGCGATCCCCGCCCAGCACCACCACGAACGCGCCGTACGGGAACTACGCGATGTCGTGGCCGGCTGAGAACGACGGCTTCCACAGCGGGCGGGCCAGGCCGGTCCCGCCGCAGTGACAGCAGTCGCCCTCCCCGGGCGCGCTCGATCGGTGCGGCTGTTGGCTATCCGATGGTGTAGGGGAGGAACTGGACGGAGGAGGCCACGTCATTGAAGCCGTTGCCCCGGTTGAAGCTGATGGACTCGCCGGGCAGGAGTGTCACGGGCACTCCCTTGAAGTCGTATTCGGGGTAGATCCGGACGAGGAAGCGGCTGTTGTTGACGGCGGAGCTGGTGACATCGTTGAAGTTGTAGTCGTTGAGGTGCGTGATGTCCTCGGTGGTTCGCAGGATGCGGGCGTTTGTGGGGGCGTTGTAGTCCCAGTTGTCGTAGAGGCAGACGTAGTTGCGAGTGCATGCGTCGCGGCCCTGGCCTCGGATGATCGAGGCGTCGGCGGAGGCGGGGGCGGCTGCCATCAGCATGGCGGCGGCGGTGAGCGCGATGCTTGCCGCGAGGCGGACTGGAGTCTGCATGGTCAGCGTCATCCTGCTTTCCTGTAGTGGAGGGGGCGGCGGGGCCGACGGCAGCACTGATGCGGCCCGTACGCGAAGGGGCAACACGGCACGCGTACCTTCCGGGGACGTGGGAGAGCCAACGACACCTGCGACCCGCGAAGTCATAACCAGCATTCCAGCGACCTAAAGTAGCGGCAATGCTACTAATGGTAGTCATTGGTGAATTGAGACATCGTCAAGCCGACGCGGTCGCCAGCTCTACGCCCCCCTGCTAGCCCCCACCGCCGGTAGTCCTCACGCCAGCATGACCACCGAACGGGAGCAAAGACTTCCCCCGTCGTGGTGTCCGGTCCAGCCTCAACGAGGCCTTCCACTTCCGCGGGGACCCTTTCCCGCCCCCGTTCGTCGCCTCGCGCACAAGCGCCCGGCGGTGGCCTCGACCAACTGGCCCGCATGAGTGGCGGGAAAGTGATCGCTCGATCGGATGGTTGCCGCGTTGAGGCGTGTCACGAAGGTGGAGCGGGACAGGTTGCGGACGTCCCATTCGTCCTTTGCGAAGGAGCACATCATGCGTGTACGCCGATCTATGACAGTGACCGCCAGTAGGACTGCCGCCTGCCCGAGCCGCCAGCGGTGGCGCCGTACGGCTGTCGCTGCGGCCGCGGTGTGTGCCGCGCTGGGTGGCGTGCTGGGCACTGCCACATCCGCAGCGGCTGAGGTGTCCGGCGGCACCGGAGAAGCCCGCAACGCCAGCACCGGCCGGCACATCGGAACCTACGGCAACTACGGTCAGGTGCTTGCCGCGTTCACCGATGCGAACTGGCCGGGCTCGTCCGACAGGAGCTGGAATTTCACTCCTCGCGAGCACGGCAGGTACTACAGCATCCAGAGCACCACCAAGGGAACCTGCTGGACCCGCAGCCCGAGGCCGGCAGCCGGTGGCGACTGGGACCGATACGGCCCATGGGTGGTCACCCTGGCGCCGTGCAGCCCGAACGCCACGAACCAGCAGTTCCAGCTGCGGTCGAAGTCCTACCCTGCGCCGCACGGGACGGTCTCCATCCACCCCCGGGACGACATCTCCACCGTCCTGAGGCAGACCAGCACCGTCGGTGACGGCGGTACCTGGAACGCGCTGAGCCTAGAGAACCCCCAGCACACCAACGACGAGCTCTGGACGGTGCCCGTCACTCCCAACGTTTGGTGATCCCCTACACCTCCGGCACGTCCTGCGGCATCGAGGCAACGGCGAGTCCAGCCGTGACAGGTATGCGCCGCCCCTCATCAAAGGCGTCAGCAGAGCGGCAGCAAGGCCCATGGCCAACCGGACTGCGTAACCCGCTCATCGGCAGGAAAGGATCACCGTGGACCCCACCCCCGAACAGATCCGAGCTGGCCGGCCTCGGCCCCGTCACCGAGCAGGAACGGGAGGAAGGTGCTGCGGAAGGTCAGGGGCATGGTGCTGCGGAGCTCGAGCGAGCTGAGCTGGCGTGGTGTTGAAGTCGGCCTGGGAGAGGGTGACCCTGCCGAGCTGGGGGTGGTCGGCGTTCATCTCGAAGCCGATAACCCCGTCGGGGGTCGTCTCGATGGAAAAAGTCCAGTGGAGCCCGCGGGTTCTGTCCAACCCCCAGACGGCCACCATGCTCAATGACCATCTCACCCCCTTTCCCCCCAGCATGCGATGTACCAGCTCCAGCAGCCCGTCTTCGCGATCATCGGCTCACCCGACCAGATCCGCGCATCGCTGCTCCAGCTGCCCACGACGGTCAACCTCAACGCCTGAGTCGCAGACTCCGAGAGCGGGCCGCAACCTCACACCAGCGCGGCCCGCTCCGCTGCTGCCACTCCGTGGGAGCCGGGCAACCCGCCTGAACCCGCCCGGTCAAACTTGAGTGGCAATCGGTCAAGCTTCGGTGTCAGAGGAGTGCGGCGCAGAGCTCGGAGACGATCGTGAACGAGGTCGTCACCATCGGCACCGCCATGGCCGGTGGCATCACCGCGTGCGTGGTCTGGCCGTGCGCCATGCCGTTGCGGATCTGCCGACCGTAGTCGAGGTACTCCGCCTGCCGGGCCGTCAGGATCCCGTCCGCAGCACCTTGCTTGATGAGCTGATGCAGCGGCTTGTTGCCCGCGTCCGGGATGCGGTCGCGCAGCACGATCTCCACCGCGATCAGGGAGTGCATGACCGCCACAGTGGAGAACTCGTAGCAGTAGCACGACTGGCGCAGCAGCTCGCGGGCCGTACGCAGGACGGTCGCTGCGGCCTCGGGAGCGCCGGCGGGCACGACCAGGTCCTCAACGAGGTCGTGCATGTCGGCGTAGTTGTCGACGAAGAGGTGGGCGCGTTCGTCCGGGACCGGGAACGGCAGCCGCTGCGTGGTCATCCCCGAAGTCTCCCAGCGGCACGCCCCGGACGGCAGCGGCTCTTCTTTCGGCCGTCGCGCAGTGTGCCGGGACGGAGATTTCCCCCACCGGAATGGGTGGAATGTCGCAGGTAGCGGAACTGGACAAGGGGCAACGCAGGCGTCGGCTGTGACGTTGCGCGATACATGGCGGGCTACTCACGAGCGCCAACCACCGTGCAAAGAGGCCAACTATCGCGCGCCACACCTGTGACCGCTCACGATTGTTGGCGGGCGTGGTTCGATGTCCCCGCAGGTCGCCGGAAGACTGTTCATCGCTGTTGACGGGTTCTGTTCGTGTTAGGTGGCGGTTTGGTGCCGTCGGTCGGGTGTGAGCATGCGGCGACCCGTCACCCTCGCCCGACGAAGCCGTGCCGGATGTCGGTCTGTGGAGAGAGTGTGCGGGGAGGTTTCGGGGGTATCCGTCCTGGGCGTTGATCGGCGCTTCGGAACGTGAGGCAGTCTGCATGAACCCCGTTGGGCAAGACGAGGGCCAGCGGTCGCTCGTGGACCGTCCGATATCGGTCTCGGCCGCTTTCGAGGGCAGTGAGGAGATCGCTCACGCCCGTGACCTGGCCCGCTCCTTCTTGACCGATGTGCAGGCCGTGCACGGCTTCCCGGTGTCCGCCCGGGCGATGGGCATGGTGCAGCTGGTCGTCAGCGAGATGGTCACCAATGCCCGCAAGTATGCTCCTGGCCCGTGCCTGCTGACCCTGGAGATCCGGCCGGTGCACCCTGTCCGGGGGCCGCTGGTACTCCTGGTACGACGCCACGCGGATCGACGGCCCCCGCGGCATCGACATCGACCACCTGGTCCCGCTCGCCGAAGCGTGGGACTCCGGCGCCTCCGCCTGAGGCAACGCCGCGTCACCTACGCCAACTACCTCGACGACGCACGCCACATTGAGGCGGTCAGCGCCCGCTCCAACCGGCAAAGAGCCGACCAGGACCCGGCCACCTGGCTCGTGCCCGACAACCCCGCCGAACGCTGCCACTACCTGGCCAACTGGACGGCCGTGAGACTGCAGTAGGGCCTGACCGTCGACCCAGCCGAGCAGGACACGCTGACCCTCGGCGCCGCCGAGTGCCCCGGCACGGAGGTCACCGTCAACCCCGTCCCCTGGCCCAGTCGGCTGGGGCTCCCGCACCCAAGGAGTGGGAGCCCCGGCGAGTGCCAGGGCCGCCAACCGGCGCACCGGTCGCCCAGTGGAGTGAACTCGCGGCGCACCATGCCGTGCCGGCCCTCAGTGTCCAGTAGGTGTAATGCGTGATCAAAAACCTGACGCGTGCCGCGGCGATCGCCGCACTGGCCCTCGCCCCGATGGCCGTTCCCGCCTCCGCCTCCAGCACCCCCAGCGCGGTGAAGGCAGCAATCGACTGCCCCTCCGGCTACGTGTGCATCTACCCAGAGATCAACTTCGGCGGCCAGCCGTGGGTGCGGCGTGCCGTGGACGGCAGCGTCAAGGACCTGCCCTCCGCGATCCGTGACCGCGGCAGCTCGATCCGCAACAACTCCGACCGCACCGCCCGCGTATATGAGAAGCGCAACCACAGCGGCCGGCACGTGTGCATCACCCGCAGCGGCGGCTCCATCCACGACCTGCGCGGCTACAACCTCAACGACCAGACTCGCTCCCTGAAAATCAACCGCAACGACTGCGGCTGACCCTCCCCCACCCACCGCAAGGCGCCCGATACATATCCAGCAGTCAGCCCCGCCGGCAAGCATCACCGGGAGGGGCTGATCAGCATGCGCGGTCGCGAAGGGCGGTCGCCTACGAGGCGAAAGGCTCTGCAGGGCTGCAACCGAACGATCTTCCGGGCTGGGTCGCACGCAGCCACATGGGAAAGTCCCGTTGGCCCTCCGGTCAGGTGTGGATGGCGAGCTTGAATTCGGCGAGCACGAGATTGCGGGTGGCGCTGTCGTTGTGAGAGACGAGCAGCGCGAGCGGCGTGCCGGCGGCGGTGAACAGGCCGTGGCCCTTGGTGAAACACTGCATGCCGGGCGACGGCGGACGGTGGTCGGTGGCCGTCGAGTCATAGCCAGTAGACAGGTTCAGCGGATCGCGGACGAAACGGTCCCGCAGCTCAGTGTAGGAGCCGTCCGCCCACTGGATCATCGCGTACAGCTGGCCCCAGCCCGCGGTGGAGGGCCAGATCAGGCCGGCGCGGTCGTCCGTGGCCCAGTTGGTGACGGTGTAGCCGTCCGGCTGGGCGGCCTGGTGCATATTGTGCGCATCGTACGACTCACCGGAGCCGAACGGGAAGCGCACGATGTGGTAGGCACCGTCGGCGGGGATCGACTGCGGAGCGTCGGTTTTCAACGAGCATACGTAGAGAGTCACTTGGGTCTCCCATGCCGTGGGCTGTATGACGCGGGTTCGGGCTTCTGTTTAGGCGTCGCCAATTCAGTTGGTGTGATCTTGCGGCAGTCTGGGGTGATGACTGCTGCGCTTGTCGAGCGGATGGCGCCCGAAGAGCTGTGGACGTTGTACCAGCGGGTGGACCCGCCGGCGCCAATCCGCCCTCAGGGTCGAGGGCACCGGCGGCGAAGGGACCGCGAGGTGCTGGCTGCCATCATCTTCGTGGCCACCTCAGGCTGTACCTGAAACCAACTCCCACCAAGTTTCGGGCTGTCGGGCGGCCTTCCGCCGGTTCGCTGAGTGGACGGAGGCCCGGGTGTGGGCCAAGCTTCACCGCCTGGTCCTCGACGGACTTGGTGCCCGCGGCGATCTGGACTGTTCGCGGTGCGCGATCGACTCCGTCAGCGTGACCCAGCTCTCACCGGCAAGCCCGAACGGACTTCCAGGCGCTGATCAACCGGATCACCGTGCCTTACCAGGCCGCGCTGGAAGAACGCCGGCACCGCCAGCGGGGAGGTGACCGGCGCCCCGGAGCCCGCGGCGGCCTCTTCCGCCAAAAAATCACCGACGCAGACCGAATCCTGGCAACCGTTCTCTCGCAACGCGGCCTATGCGACCAGCAGACCCTCGCCGACCTGTTAGGCGTCAGCCGCGGCACCATCCGCAACGCCATCGACGACGCCCGTCCACTCCTTGACCAGGACCAAAGCGTCGTGACACCTGCAGGACGGCGCTTCACCGCAGCCACCGAGGTACTCAAGTTCGTCACGGCACACCAGCTTGATTCTTTACAGCTTCACTACGCCCGCAACGTCTTCGCCGTGATCCCGAAAGGCTCGACAGAGAGGGACGCGGCGACGATCCGCACCGTCTTCGCCCAGCCCACCGCGGACGCGGTCCGCACCCAGCTCGACACCGTCGCCGACATGCTCGGCCGGCAGTCCCCCAAGGTCCAAGAGATGCTGCTGGAGGCCAAGGAAGACCTGACCGCGTGCGCGGACTTCCCCCACCAGCACTGGAAGAAGATCCAGTCCACCAACCCGCTCGAGCGGCTGAACCGGGAGATCACACGCCGCACCGACGTCGTCCACGTCTTCCCGAACCCGCCAGCGGTCCTCCGCCTGGCCACCGCGGTCCTCGCCGAACTCCACGACGAATGGATCGCCTTCCCCCGCCGCCACCTCTCCAACGAGAGCGTGGACGCCCTCTACCTTGATGCCCCGACCGTCCTACCCGCCACGTCGGACGGCTGATCGCCTACACCACGACAAGGGACATGACCGACCAGCCGTCGTATCCTCACCCGGACCACGACCTGCCGGCCGTCGACCGGCACATCCCGCACCGTCCGGCCGGGATACCCGTGGACCCGGCCCGTCACCACCCCGCGCACCGGACGGGGGAACGGGAACATCCCGGGGCCCGAGCCGAAACCCGGACTATCTCGCCGCCGTCCGCCACATCCTCGATGACCAACGCCGACAACCCCGAAAGCACCGTCCCACAAGCGTGTTCGCATCATGCATGCTCAATGATCACAGGCGAGCACTCACCGTCACAGTCCCGCACCGCCTCACTGTGTGGGGCCGGTCAGGCGGTCGGCACGGTGCCGGGCTGGTCATGCACGTTTGCTACCGCGTTGATCTGATCTGTGCCCGCCTGGGTGAGGAAGACCCACGTCCCGTAGACGGCCCACATGAGGCCGAGCAGCGAACTCGCCGCGTAGAAGCCCATTCCGTTGGTGGAGCCGACGGTGGCGAACAGTCCGGCGGCAGCGATACCTGCCGCGAACACGACGAGCACGACGAGGATGGGCCGCGCATGCTGGGACGTGCCACGGCGGGCTGCGTGGTCGAGCACCGAGAGCAGACTTGCGCTTGCTGCTGCGGCGACCAACAGTTCGAGCCCGAACGCCCAGGTCGGTTGCGGCAGGGTGACCAGCGATGCGGTGACTGTGGTTGTCAGGAACAGGGAGACGGTTCGCACGGCGCGGTTGCGGTATTCCTGGGAGGTGGCGACGACGTCGAAGCGGAAGGCGACAACGATGAAGGTGAGGCCGGTGAGGCCGGTGGCGCTTCCGCCGACGGTTGCAGCGAACGTGGTCCACATGGCGGTTGCTCCCGTGCGATCCGTGCTGGGGTGAAAGGTCTCGGTGCGATGCAGTGCGGTGGGCGGCGGCCGTCGCGCGCCGCCGCCCACCTCGCGGAACTACCTCGTTTCGACCTTGGCCATCGGGTCTTCACCGTTTTCCAGGGCGTTCAGCGCGTTCTTCCAGGACGAGTCGGCCGAGTAGAGCTGGCTGCGCAAGTAGGCCCACACGAGAGCCCGCAGAGTCGCCACGCGCTCGGGATTTTCGTCGTCCGTCTCTGCCGCGTCGTATCCGGATATGCCACCGAAGATGTGACCAGCGCCGTACATGGTCACCATGGTTTTGTTGCCGCCGGGGCTAGCCGAGTAAGCGTCAGCACGGTAGCTGAGCCGATTGGAGAAGTTGGGGTTGAGGTCCTGATCGCCCACGATGATCAGGCCGGTGCCTGTCATCTGCTCGAAGTCGGTGTAATACAGCACCGGGTAGTTCGTCTTGGCCCACTCGGCGAAGTGCTCGTCGTTGCCGATGCCTGGAGCTCCGATGAGCACTCCCGCCTTGACACGAGAGTCGGAGAGGTCCTTCGGCCGGTCGTCGTCCGGGTCCAGCATCTGGGCTCCGAGGAGGAGGGAGACGGTGTTGCCGCCCAGGGAGTGTCCTACGGCACCGACACGGTCCCTGTCGATCCGCCGTTCGGCAAGACCAGGGACGGCGGCCTCGATGTCGTCGAGGCGGTCGAGGATGTTGTGCATGTCGGTAGCGCGGTCACGCCAGAACAGGGGCGCGTCCTTGAGGTCGGTGTCGCGCAGACCGAGGGCCGTCGAGTCCAGGTGGGTCGGCTGGATGACCGCGAACCCGTGGGCGGCGAAGAAGTTCGCCAGCGGCCCGTAGCCGTTGTAGGAGGACAGAAAGTTCGCCAGCCCGTGCCCGTGGGACAGGAGGATGAGCGGCAGGTCGGTGCCGGTCGCGGGGATCGACACCTTGACCTCCAGCGGCACGGGCCGGCCGGGAACGTCGAGGGTGATCGGGTGGTAGGTGAGGACGGGTTGCGACGCGTTGACCGGGATGTTGGCGGCGTCGCTGTACGGCTTGCTCATCGGAGCCCTTTCGAGATCGGTGTTGACATAGCGCCTGTCGTAACTGGCGGTCGTGGCCGCGAGCCTGCTGTGCCAGGAACGGCCGCCCGGCCACCTGCGTTGGTGTGGACGGTGATCTCCGCAGCGGTGCACAGATCTCGTCAGGTGTTCGTCCCGCGGTCTGACGGCAGGGGAGGGCGACTGGCTCAACCATCGACTGTCATGCCTCCCTAGCCCGACGGATGCACTTGTCTTGCCGGGAACTGTAAGATCAACCGAACAAACCGAACTAGGGCGAAAGTGACATGACTGAGTCCGCAATCGATGCGCGCCGCAGGAGAGTGCGGTTCGGAGTCGAGAGCCTAGTTGTACGGGTTGCCGATCATGACTTCCCGACCGCTGTGCACGGCGGGTTCACTATCAAGATCACGCATGGCGGTTCTGCGCCCCCTTTTCAGTACCTCGGGCGAACCCAGGGCCCCCCTGTTCCTGGCACGGTGACGGTGGTCGAGCCCCATGAGGTCGTGAGCTGCCTCGATCAGTACAAAGCCGCCGCTGACGGCCAGGCCATCTTGCAACTGATGTTCCTTGACGCCGATCTCATGCCAGTCGGCACAGACCGGCCGCGCTTTCACAAGACGACCTACTCAGACCGCAGCCTCTTCAACGGCATTGCTGCGCTACACAGGGGTTTGGCGCACGGCGAGGACGAGTTGGATCTCGAGTCGTCGCTGATCCGCTTGCTGAGTGTCCTGCTCGCCAGGCATGCGGATGCTCCCGGCGCAGCGAGTCCGACACTTCGTCCTCGAGCGCTTCGTCAAGTACGGGAGATGCTCCACAGCCAACTGAACTCTAACATCAAGCTCGACGACCTCGCGGCAGTCGCCGGTTGCAGCAAACGCCATTTGATCAGGAGTTTCCGGCAGGCCTACGGGGTTCCACCACACCATTACCGGACCCTGTTGCGCTTGGCCGGCGCCAAGTCCATGCTGGCAGCGGGACGATCCGTGGCAGAGGCCGCCGCCGAGCTTGGTTACTGTGACCAGAGCCAGCTCAACCGGCACTTTCGGCGGGAGTTCGGCATGAGCGCAGGTGGCTATGCCAGGACCGTGCGGTAAACCTGCGATGTCTTGGCTCAACTGCCACCTTGCCGGCCCCCATGGGAAAGCGCTGACCGGTGGGCCGGGTCACGTCCGCTGGAGTGGTGTATCGACGGCCACTCGGTGATCTCGGTCTGAGGCTATGCGGTGAGTTCGGTGGGCAGGGCCGGGTCGTCGATCTCTGACTCGATCGGGTGGAGTCGGGCCTTGGCGAGGAGTTCGCGGCCCATGTAGCGGCGGCCTTCGGTCCATTCGTCGTTCTGCTCGGCCAGGACCGCCTCGACCAGCCGGATGACGGCGGTGCGGTCGGGGAAGATGCCGACCACGTCGGTGCGGCGGCGGATCTCCTTCTTCAGCCGTTCCTGCGGGTTTCGCCCCCTGGCACGAGGAGACCGAAACGTTCGACCTGCCGGTCGTCGGCAAGCTCCCCGACGATCTGGCGGGCGCCCTGTTCCGCATCGCCAACAACCCGCGCTTCACGCCGCTCGACCTCGACCGGTACCACTGGTGGGAGGGCGACGGCGGCGCAGCCGCCACCTACATCCGCGACGGCAAGGCGTCGTTCCCGATGAAGTGGGTCATGACCGACACCATGAAGGTGGAGGTCGAGGCCGGTGAGGCGGTCTACCCCGGCTACGTCAACGGGAGCCCCGCGGCCCCTGCCGCCGGGTGCGCCACCCGCCAAGAATGTCGCCAACACCAACGTCGGTATCTTCGCCGACCACCTGCTGGTCTACTTCGAGGGCGGGCTTCCCACCGAGATGTACCCGGGCACTCTCGACACCAAAGGCGCCTTCGACTTCCACGGCGGCATCGACATACTGTGCACAGCACACCACAAAATCGACCCGAAGACCGGTGGCCTGCTGTTCTTCGCCGCCATCGGACCGAACCTGACCTGGTACCAGGCCGACGCCAGGACGGGGCAGGTCGTCGACACCTTCACCTTCTCGATGGGGTGCCCGGCGATGGTCCACGACTGCATCGTCAGCGAGCACCACGCGCTTTACTTGATGTCCCCGACTCAGTTCCGGATCGACCGAGTCATGGAGGGCCGCCCCGGTGTGCTGTGGGACACCGACGCGGTGCCCGACGGCTCCCCCTTCGCGGTCCTCGACCGCCGTACCCACGAGGTGACCTGGTACGACACCGGCGTCATGCTCGCGCCGACCCACTTCTTCAACGCCTACGAGACGCCCACCGGCTTCGTCGTCGACCTGCATGGCATAGAGCGCGAGTGAGGAGAATGACGGCTATCTGCTGTCGCTGTGGTGGAACCCGGCGACCGGGCTGTCCGAACTCCTCGTTCACGAGACCACCGAGTTCAGTCGCGAGCCGCTGGCCCGAGTAAAGCTCCCCCTTCGCGTGCCCTTCGCCTTCACGGCACCTGGGCCGAGGCCGAGCAGCTCGACGCCGCCGTCGCTGCGCAGGACAACTATTGAGCCACCAGCGGCGGCGACCATCCGCGCTGACCAGCCGGGCTCTTCCTCGCAGCCGACATGCCGGCACTCAGCGAGGCAGGGACCATCGCGGCGTGGAGCCAGCCACGCAGCTTCGGCTGGACCGGATCGACCAGGTCCGCCGCCCACCCGGCCAGGTCGGCAACAGGACGAGAGTTCGCCCCGGCATCGCCACGGTGTGATCCGCCCGGGAGACCGGCTACAGCCTCCCCCCCCCCGTTACCTTTTTCGTGGCTCCGCAATGGGGCTCCCGGCCTTCGGGTCCGGCATGACTTCCCCCCCTTGTTGTTCATGATCCGGGGGGTGGCGTCACCGGCCCCGGAGGCATCGACGGACCGCTGATGAGGGGCTTGAGCGCCGGCTTCACCCGAACCGGAAGAGCTCTCCGTAACGTGGATGTGGCAGCTCGGTGCCCAGGCAAGGCCGGACGAAAGCGTGATGGAGGGGCCTGCACGTGATCGACACCGGCGACATCGACGTCTTCCTCGGCCTGGACGTCGGCAAGGGCGAACACCACGCCA
>NZ_JBEOTZ010000059.1:0-28600 GCF_040303825.1 Streptomyces sp. NPDC094143 | reverse complement strand
TGGCGAGGATGCCGGAGCCGTTGTTGGTGCCGTCGATCCGGACATCGGTGATCTTCACGCCCGGCCCGCCGCGTCGGCCGGCCGGCCGTTGGTGCGCGGTGCGCACCGGAAAACCCGATCGAGCCCCCGGCCCGTTCGCGGTAACGTTCCTGGTGTTCCTGCCGTATTGACAGCGCAGGGCCATCGATCCCGTACCGGCGGGTCATCCGGACACACATGTACGTGGGGACTCTGTCCTTCGACCTGCTTCTCGGCGACGTACGGTCGCTGAAGGAGAAGCGCTCCGTCGTCCGTCCCATCGTCGCCGAGCTCCAGCGCAAGTACGCGGTGAGCGCGGCCGAGGTGGACCACATGGACCTCCACCGCAGGGCGGTCATCGGCCTCGCGTTGGTGTCCGGTGACGCGGGGCACCTGAGCGAGGTACTCGACCGGTGCGAACGGCTGGTCGCCGCCCGCCCCGAAGTGGAGCTGCTGTCCGTCAGGCGGCGCTTCCACGGCGAAGACGACTGACGAACCGAGAACGAACCGGACAGGAAAGAACGGGAGACGGACCAGTGGCCGACAACGCGCGGGCTAAGAGGCTGGCGGACCTCATCCGAGAGGTGGTGGCCCAGAAGCTGCAGCGCGGGATCAAGGACCCGCGGCTCGGCTCGCACGTCACCATCACGGACACCCGGGTCACGGGTGACCTCAGGGAGGCGACCGTCTTCTACACCGTGTACGGGGACGACGAGGAGCGCGCGGCGGCCGCCGCCGGCCTGGAGAGCGCCAAGGGCGTCCTGCGCTCCGAGGTGGGCCGGGCCGCCGGGGTGAAGTTCACGCCGACCCTGACCTTCGTCATGGACGCCCTCCCGGACACCGCCCGGAACATCGAGGACCTCCTCAACAAGGCGCGCCAGTCCGACGAGAAGGTGCGCGAGGCGTCCGCCGGGGCGAAGTACGCCGGTGACGCCGACCCGTACCGCAAGCCGGACGAGGACGACGAGACGGACGACACCGCCGAATGACCCAGAAGCACTCCACGCCCGACGGCCTCGTCATCGTCGACAAGCCGTCGGGCTTCACTTCGCACGACGTCGTCGCCAAGATGCGCGGCATCGCCCGGACACGACGCGTCGGGCACGCCGGCACCCTCGACCCGATGGCGACGGGCGTCCTCGTCCTCGGCGTCGAGAGGGCCACCAAGCTCCTCGGCCACCTCGCGCTGACCGAGAAGGAGTACCTGGGCACCATCCGGCTCGGGCAGAACACCCTCACGGACGACGCCGAGGGGGAAATCACCTCCTCCACCGATGCCTCCGAGGTGACCCGCGAGGCCATCGACGCCGGCATCGCCAAGCTGACCGGCGACATCATGCAGGTGCCGTCCAAGGTCAGCGCCATCAAGATCAACGGCGTGCGCTCCTACAAGCGCGCCAGGGAGGGCGAGGAGTTCGAGATCCCCGCCCGGCCCGTGACGGTCTCCTCCTTCGGCGTGTACGACGTCCGGGACGCCGTCGCCGAGGACGGCACGCCCGTGCTCGACCTGGTCGTGTCGGTCGTCTGCTCCTCCGGTACGTACATCCGGGCCCTCGCCCGTGACCTGGGCGCCGACCTCGGTGTCGGCGGTCACCTCACCGCCCTGCGCCGCACCCGCGTCGGCCCCTACAAGCTGGACGCGGCCCGCACCCTGGACCAGCTCCAGCAGGAGCTGACCGTGATGCCGGTCGCCGAGGCCGCCGCGGCCGCGTTCTCCCGCTGGGACGTCGACGCGCGCCGTGCCAAGCTGCTGACCAACGGCGTGCGGCTGGAGATGCCCGACCAGTACGCGGGCTCCGGCCCGGTCGCCGTCTTCGACCCGGAGGGCCGCTTCCTCGCCCTCGTCGAGGAGCAGAAGGGCAAGGCGAAGAGCCTGGCCGTCTTCGGCTGACGGCCCGCCCCGGGCGGTCCGCCCGTGGAGCGGCGGTCACGGGGTACCTCCACTGCCGCCGCTCCACGGTCCCCCCTCGGTTCCCCCACCCCTAGGGTGTATCCAGCCGCCCCCGTCCGTTCACCCGTCCGTGCGGGCGCTCGGAGTGAACCGGGGGAGCGGAAGGGGGCGCTTTCGCGAGGCGATCTGTCCCGCTGATCATCCCGCCCCTAACGTCGAACACCAGGGCACGGGTGTACGGCGGGGAGGCTCGACGATGACGTCGCGGAACCGGTCCCGGGAGACGGACGACAGCGCACCGGACTCCCCGGGCCACCCCGGACCGGGGGAGTGCGCGGACCAGGCACCTCCGGACGAGGCGCTCGTGCGTATCCACGACCTGGCGGGCCGCCCGCGGGGCACCGGCTTCCTGGCCGACCACCACGGCACGCTCGTCACCAGCCACGAGGCCGTCGACGGCCTGCCCCGGCTCGTGCTGTACGGGGCGGGCGACCGCCGCCGGGTCGTGACCGCCGACGCGATCACGCCACTGCCCGCGCTCGGACTGGCCCTCGTCCGGACCGAGGGCCTCGGCGTGCCGCCGCTGCCCGTCACCGCCCGGCACGGGGCCGGGACCGGCACCTATGTGCGGATCGCCGCCGGCGGCTGGCGCGAGGCGCGGGTCCTGGGCGCGACCGGCGTGACGTACGCGGCCACGGACCGCTTCCACCACATCGACGGCGCGCTGGAGCTGGCGGTCGGCACGGCGGGGCGGGACGCGCTGCGGCTGGGCGGGGGAGCGGCCGGTGGTCCGGTGGTGGACGCCGTGACAGGAGCCGTCGTCGCCGTCCTCGGCACCGCGCTCCGCTCCGACCACCGAGACGTCGGGTTCGCCGTGCCCCTGCATCCGGGGGTCCCCGGGGTGGCGGGCCCGCTGGCCGACCTGCTCGCCGAGAACGCGGCGACGGTCCCCGCGTACGGGGACGACCTCAACCTGGCCGGAGTGCTGGAGCTGACCGGCGTCTCGGTGTGCCTGGACGGCCCGCCCCAGTCTCCCGGCCTCCCGGAACCGGTCGAACGGGCGGCGGTGGCAGCGGAGTTCAGCGCCTTCGCGTCGGGACCGGAGTCCGTCCTCGGTCTGGTCGGGGCGCCCGGCAGCGGCCGTACGACGGAACTCGCGGCGCTCGCGGCCCGGCGCGCACGCGGCGGACATCCCACGCTGTGGCTGCGCGGCTGCGACCTGCGGGAGGACGACACGTCGGTGGCGGACGCGGCCCGCCGGGCACTGACCCGGGCCGCCCCGGTGGTGGGCGCCGCGCGGGTTGCGTCTCCGGCCGCCTCGGGTGTAGCTGCCGCCAGGGCTGCGTCTCCGGCTGCCGCTGTGGCTCAGGCTGAGTCCCCGGCCGCCTCGGGTGCGGCTGCCGCGTGGGGCTCGTCTTCGACCGCCCCGGCCGCGGCGCGGGGTTCCTTTCCGTCCGTCCCGGCCGTGGCGCGCGGCTCGTCGGCAACCGTCCCGGCTGTGGGCGCCGCGCGGGTTGCGTCTTCGGCCGCCTCGGCTGCGGCTGCAGCTCAGGCTGAGGCCCCGGCTGCCTCGGCCGTGGTCGCCGCATGGGGCTTGTCTTGGGCTGCCTCGGCTGCGGCGGCTGCCACACGGGGCTCGTCTCCGTCCGTCCCGGCCGTGGCGCGGGGCTCGTCCGCAACCGTCCCGGCTGTGGGCGCCGCGCGGGCTGCGTCTCCGGCGTCAGCTGCCGCGCGGGTTGAGTCTCCGGTCGCCGTCGCGTCGGCTGCGTCCCCGGCCGGTCCCGGTGACCTCTCGCCTGAGCGTCTCGCCCACCGCGCTGCCTCTCTCGGCCGGCCCCTGCTGCTCCTGCTCGACGGTCCCGAGGAGATGCCGCCGGCCCTGGCCCGCCGGTTCGCCGACTGGGCGGACGGGACGCTGCGGTGGCTGCGCGAGACGGGTGTGCGGCTGGTGGTGGCGTGCCGGGCGGAGTACTGGGAGGAGGTCTTGGACCCGCTGCACCGGCCCGCGTGCGTGCCGCTCGGCGATCTCACCGAGGACGAGGCCCGGGAGGCCGGCGAGCGCCTCGGCATCCCGCGGAGCGCCCTGGCCGGCACGGACGCCCGGCATCCCCTCACGCTCCGTCTGCTCGCCGAGATCCGGGCCGCGCTCGATGACGCCCCGGAGCGGCCCGCCGCCACGCTCGACCGGAACGACGTCTTCGCCGCCTACGTGGACCTGATGGCCCTGCGGATCGCCACGCGCCTGGCCGCCGGCAACGGCCTGCGCGGCACCGCCGTACGCCGGCTGGCCGCGAAGGTCGCCGGGCAGGTGCACGAGGCCGCCCGGCGCAGTCTCGGCCCGGGGCTCGGGGACCTGGACCCGGAGGCGTTCGAGGCCGTGTTCCCCTGGGGAACCGCCCCGGAGCGTCTCGGCGGCGGCACCGGCTGGGCTTCGGCCGTGCTCGCCGAGGGCCTGCTCGTACCCTCCGGGCCGGGCTACCGCTTCGCCCACGAGGAGCTCGCCGACTGGCTCCACGGCCTGCACCTCGACCTCGACGAGGCCCTGCACGCCCTCGTCCAACGCCGCCGCCGGGACAAGCCGTCCCACCCCGTCCCGCACCACCGCATCGGACCCGTCGTCCAGGCCCTGCTCTGCCTCGAACGGCAGCAGGGCACCGGACCGCTGGCATCCCGCCTGGCCGGCCTGGTGCACGCCCTGGACGCCGACCCGGAGTCCTGGTGGGCCGCCCGGCTGCTGGCCGGGACGCTGGCGGCGGTGCCGGACGCCACGCCGTACACCGACGTGCTGCGGCTGCTCGCCGACCGGGTCGTGGCCTGGCGGCGGCAGGAGCGGCCCGTGCCGGACGTGCTCGGGCCGGACTTCTGGACCGGCCTCCGGCTGGCCGAAGGCGCCCGGTTCGGGCTGCTCGGACGGCTGGTGCACGCCGACGGACCGCCGTGCGAGGCCGGCCCCCGCTTCCTGGACGCCGTCGCACGGCTGCTGTCCGCCGACCCCGTCACCGTACAGCCGCAGCTCGTCCGCTGGTTCGACGACGAGCAGCCGCTGCCCGCCACCCCGCACGCGACCGTGGCCCTGGCCGCGCAGGCGCTGCTGCACACCCACCGCCACCGCGCCCTGGACGAACTGGTGGACGTGCTCGTCGACCGTGCGCACCGGCGGGCCGACGAACTGCTCGCGGTACTGGCCGAGGAGGAACCGTCGGCGCTGTGCCGCGCCACCGACCGGTGGGCACGCGACGAGCGGCCGGACCGGCGCGCCGCGGCGATGGCCCACGGGCTGCGCGTCGCCCCCCACGTCACCACCGGGGGCGACCGCGCCCTGCTGCGCTACGCGGCCCTCACCCTACTCGCCCGCCCGGCCGACCGCGCCCTGCACGGCGGTGCCCTCGCGCTCCTCGTCCAGGACCCGCACACCCGGGTCCGCTACCTGCCCCGGGCGCTGGAGCACTTCGCGGCGGGCGACCCGCACCTCCCGCCGGACGCGCTCGCCGGGGCCCTGCTCACCCACCCCGAACCGGTGCTCGGCGCCTTCGCGGCACGTCTGGAGCGGCCGGACGCGGACGAGGCGCTGCGGGCGCTCGCCGACGCCACCCCGCCCGGGCTGGCCCGGCCCGTCGCCGCGCTCGTCCGGCAGGCGGCGCAACGGCGACCGGAACTGGCCGGGCCGGTCGCCGCCTACGTGGACCAGCGGCTCGACCGCGGCCCCGCCGCCCGGGCCGTGCTCCTGCCCCTGGTCACCGGTCTGCTGGAGGGCGGCCCCGTGCGGCTGCGCTGCGCCCTCGCCGGCGTCCTCACGCCGCCCGGCATCCCCGCCTCCCGCCCGCTGCGCCGGGAACTGCGCGAGGCACTCCTGGCCCGCGAACACGACACCGACGTCCTGGACGCGCTGCTGCAGGCCGCCGCCCGCAACGGCGGCGACGACCTGCGCGACCTGGTCCACCGCATCGGCCTGCTCCTGGGCCGCACCCCCGAGGGCGCGGGCCGCTTCGACCGCGCCCTGGTCGACCTCGGACGGCACGTGCCCGGCTTCGCCGTCCGCGTGGCCGGCTGGCTCGCCGACGCGCCGGACGAGTGGGCGGCCCTGGTCGGGCCGAGCTCCCACCGGACGATCGAGAACCTGGCGGGCGTCCGCGTCCCGGCCTGACCGGCGGGTGCCGTGCGCCCGGTCACAGCCCCCATGCCGATGCGGGCGGCGGCGACCCGGCATGGCACCCTTAGACCTGCGTACGCGTCACCACGGACAACCGACCGGACACGGGTTCGACGAGCTTTTCGACAAGGAGCAGGCACAGTGCAGCGCTGGCGTGGCTTGGAGGACATCCCCCAGGACTGGGGGCGCAGCGTCGTCACCATCGGCTCCTACGACGGAGTCCACCGCGGACACCAGCTGATCATCCGGCATGCCGTGGACCGCGCCCGGGAGCTGGGCGTGCCCGCCGTCGTCGTCACCTTCGACCCGCACCCCAGCGAAGTGGTCCGCCCCGGCAGCCACCCGCCGCTGCTCGCCCCGCACCACCGCCGCGCCGAACTCATGGCGGACCTCGGCGTGGACGCGGTGCTCATCCTCCCCTTCACGACCGAGTTCTCGAAGCTGTCCCCGGCCGACTTCGTCGTCAAGGTGCTCGTCGACAAGCTGCACGCCAAGGCGGTCGTCGAGGGCCCCAACTTCCGCTTCGGCCACAAGGCCGCCGGCAACGTGGAGTTCCTCGCCACGCAGGGCAAGACCTACGACTTCGAGGTCGAGGTCGTCGACCTGTACGTGACGGGTGAGGCGGGCGGCGGGGAGCCGTTCTCCTCCACGCTGACGCGGCGTCTGGTCGCCGAGGGCGACGTCCAGGGCGCGGCGGAGATCCTGGGCCGGCCGCACCGGGTGGAGGGCGTCGTCGTCCGGGGCGCCCAGCGCGGGCGCGAACTGGGCTTCCCCACGGCCAACGTGGAGACGCTGCCGCACACCGCCATCCCGGCCGACGGCGTGTACGCGGGCTGGCTGCACGCGCAGGGCGAAGTGATGCCGGCGGCGATCTCCGTCGGCACGAACCCGCAGTTCGAGGGGACCGAGCGGACGGTGGAGGCGTATGCCATCGACCGGGTCGGGCTGGATCTGTACGGGCTGCATGTCGCGGTCGACTTCCTGGCGTTCGTGCGAGGGCAGGCCAAGTTCGACACGCTGGACGCGCTGCTGGAGCAGATGGGGCGGGACGTGCAGAAGTGCAGGGAGCTGGTGGCGGCCGACGAGGTTGCCTAGTTCGCTCGTGGGTCGTCTGCGGGTCCGTGAGGGCTGGTCGCGCAGTTGCCCGCGCCACTGAGGGACGTCGCCCAGTGGCAGGCGACCTGTGACTCTCCGCCCCCGCTCAGCACCTCCAGGTCCTGATGTCTGCACGCGTCCGACACGCCCGCCCGCTCCGCCTCGCCGCTCGCCAGGATCTGGCAGCGGGCGTGGAAGCGGCAGCCGGACGGCACGCGCGACGGATCCGGGGGTTCGCCGGTGAGGATCACCGGGGCGCCCGGGGCCTCCGGGAGGACCGACAGCAGGGCCTGGGTGTAGGGGTGCCGGGGGGCCGTCAGGACCTGTTCCACCGCCCCCGTCTCCACGATCCGGCCCAGGTACATCACGGCCACCCGGTCGGCGATGTTCCAGGCCAGGCCCAGATCGTGCGTGACGACCAGCGCGGACAGACCCAGCTCCGTGCGCAGCCGGAGCAGCAGGGCGAGGATCTCGCCGCGTACCGAGGCGTCGAGGGAGGCCACCGGCTCGTCCGCGACGAGGAGTTCGGGTCCCAGGACGAGTGCGCCCGCGATGACGACCCGCTGGCGCTGCCCGCCGGACAGTTCGTGCGGGTAGCGCAGGAAGAAGCGCTCCGGGGGACGCAGGCCGGCCCGGGACAGGGCCTCGGCGACCGCCGTGCGTTCGTCGCCCGGGAAGCCGTGGATGCGCAGACCCTCGGCGACGGCGTCGTACACCGTGTGCCGGGGGTTGAGGGAGCCGCTCGGGTCCTGCAGGACCAGCTGGACACGCTTGCGGTAGGCCTTCAGGGAGCGGCTCGAGTACTCCAGGGGGCGGCCGTCGAAGGCCACCCGGCCCGCCGTGGGTTTCACCAGGCCCAGCAGACTGCGGGCCAGGGTCGTCTTGCCGCAGCCGGACTCGCCGACGAGCGCGACGATCTCGCCGGGGCGGATGTCGAGGTCGACGCCGTCCACCGCGCGGGCCCGGGGGCCGCCGTGCCGGCCGGGGAAGGCGACGTGCAGGCCCTGGGCGCTCAGCAGCGGGGCCGTGGTGACCTCGGGGGCCGTGGGGGAGAGGGTCATGGCGTGCCGGGCCTCGCTTCCTGCAGCGCTTCCGGATCCTGCTCCGCCTGAGACTCGTCCGGCGGCCCGACCAGCACGCACGCCGCCCGGCGCTCCGGCCCCGCCTCCCGCAGCACCGGGTCCTGCTCGGCGCACGACTCCAGCGCCACCGGGCAGCGCGGGTGGAACGTGCACCCGGACGGCAGCGCGGCCGGGTCGGGCGGGTCGCCCGCCAGCCCCTGCGGCGCGAACCGGGAGGCCGGGTCGCCGATGCGCGGGAACGCGGCCGACAGGGCCCTGGCGTACGGGTGCCGGGCGTCCTCGTACACCTGGGCCGCCGGGCCCTCCTCGACCACCCGGCCCGCGTACATCACCGCCAGCCGGTCGCAGGTGTCGGCCAGGACGGCCAGGTCGTGGCTGATCATGATCAGGCCCAGGTCCTGGTCCGCGACCAGCTGCTCGATGAGCCGCAGGATCTGGGCCTGGATCATCACGTCGAGCGCGGTGGTCGGCTCGTCGGCGATGACCAGGCGCGGGTCGCAGGCCAGGGCCATGGCGATCATGACGCGCTGGCGCTGGCCGCCGGACAGCTCGTGCGGGTAGGCGTCGGCGCGGGCCGCGGGCAGGCCGACCTGCTCCAGCAGCTCGCCGGTCCTCGTCTTCGCCCCGGCCCGGGTCGCCTTCCGGTGCAGCAGGATCGGCTCGGCGATCTGGTCGCCGATGCGGTGCACGGCGTTCAGGGAGTGCATCGCGCCCTGGAAGACGACGGAGGCCCCGGCCCAGCGCACCGCCCGCACCCGGCCCCACTTCATGGTCAGCACGTCCTCGCCGTCGAGCAGGACCTCCCCGGTGACGCGGGTCCCGGCCGGCAGCAGCCGCAGCAGGGCCAGCGCCAGCGTCGACTTGCCGCAGCCGGACTCCCCGGCCAGGCCGAGCTTGCGGCCCGCGTCCAGGCGCAGGTCCACCCCGCGCACGGCGGCCGCGCCGCCCGGATACGTCACGGTCAGGTTCCTGACGTCGAGCAGACTCAACGCGACACCCCCAGCCTGGGGTTGAGGACGGACTCCACGGCCCGTCCGCACAGCGTGAACGCCAGCGCCACCACGGCGATGGCGATGCCCGGCGGCACCAGGTACCACCAGTCCCCGGCACTGACCGCGCCCGCCTCCCGGGCGTCCTGGAGCAGACCGCCCCACGAGACGACCGTCGGATCGCCGAGGCCGAGGAAGGCCAGCGTCGCCTCGGCGAGGATGGCCGAGGAGATGATCAGGGTCGTCTGGGCCAGCACCAGCGGCATCACGTTGGGCAGGACGTGCCGGGACATGACGTGCCAGTGGCCGCCGCCGAGCGCCTTCGCCCGTTCGATGTACGGCCGGGTCTCCACGGCGAGGGTCTGCGCGCGCACCAGACGGGCTGTGGTCGGCCAGGTGGTGACGCCGATCGCGACGACGATCGTGGTCAGCGAGCGGGACATGACGGTCGCCAGGGCGATCGCGAGCACCAGCGTCGGCATGACCAGGAACCAGTCGGTCACCCGCATCAGCACCGTCGCGTACCAGCCCTTGAAATGCCCGGCCGTGACCCCGATCAGCGTGCCGATCGCCACCGACAGCACGGCCGCGAGCAGCCCCACCAGCAGCGACACCCGCGCGCCCCAGATCACCAGGCCCAGCAGGTCCCGCCCGAACTGGTCGGTGCCGAGCGGGAACTCGGTGCTCGGGCTCTGCATCGGACGACCGGGAGCCTCCGTCACGCTGCTCACGTCGGAGCCCACGAACAGCGGTGCCAACAGCGCCAGCAGCGCGCACAGGGCGAGCACGGCCAGGCCGTACAGCCCCGCCCGTTCGGCACGGTACCGCCGCCAGAAGCGGGCGACCGAGGCCCGGCGGCGCTGCCGGGCCAGGGCGCGCGGGCTCGGGGCCGTGCCGGTCGACGTCGTCATCGGGCCACCCGGGGGTCGAGCAGCGGATAGACCAGGTCGGCGAGGGTGTTCATGAGGATCACCGCGGCGGCGAACACGAAGAACAGGCCCTGCACCAGCGGCAGGTCGGGCACGCTCAGCGCCTGGTAGAACAGCCCGCCCAGGCCCGGCCAGGAGAACACGGTCTCCACCAGGATCACGCCCGCCACCGTCCGTCCGAGGTTGATGAAGATCAGCGTCACGGTCGGCAGCAGCGCGTTCGGCACGGCGTGCCGACGGCGTACGAGGTCGTCCCGCAGGCCCTTGGCCCGCGCGGTCGTCAGATAGTCGCTGCCCATCTCGTCCAGCAGCGCCGACCGCGTGACCAGCAGCGTCTGCCCGTACTCCACCGCCACCAGCGTCACCACCGGCAGCACCAGATGGTGCGCCACGTCCAGGAGGTAGGCGAAGCCCTCCTCGCCGCCCGACTCCATGCCGCCGGTCGGGAACAGGCCCGGCAGTGGACCGATGCCCACCGACAGCACGATGATCAGCAGCAGCCCCAGCCAGAAGGACGGGATCGAGTACAGGGTCAGGGCGAGGCCGGTGTTGACCCGGTCGCCGAGTCCACCGCGCCGCCATGCCGAGCGCGTGCCCAGGAAGATGCCGAGCACGGTGTACAGGACGAAGGCCGTGCCGGTGAGCAGCAGGGTGTTGGACAGCGCCTCGGTGATCTTGTCGACCACGGGCGCGCGGAACTGGTACGACGTGCCGAAGTCGCCGGTGAGCGCCTTGCCGCAGTAGTCGGTGAACTGCCGCCACAGGGGCAGGTCGAGGCCGAACTCCTCACGGTAGGCGGCCAGCTGCTCGGCCGAGACCTGGCGGCCGCCGGTCATGGTCTTCACCGGGTCACCGGGGATCAGCCGGAAGAGGAAGAAGCTGGTGACGAGGACGGCCAGCAGCGACACGGCCGCGCCGGCCACCTTGCCGGCCAGGTACCGCGGGTACGCGGAGCGCTTGCGCACCCGCGGCCCCGGCGCCGGCTGCCTGTCCTCGACCAGCGCGGGCGTCGTGTCGGCGGTCATGAGCGCCCGGTCACTCACGGTCGTCGGCACCGGCCCGGCGGCGCACCGCCACGACCGTGCCGAGGCCGATCAGCAGGACGAGGCTCGTGGCGACGACGGCCACGACGGCCGTGGACGAACCGCCGGAGGAGTCGCCGGTCTCCGCCGGGACCGCCGACCACCAGCTCCAGTAGCCGTCCTGACCGTAGATGTTCCCCGCCTTCGCCGGCATCGTCGTGATCGACTCGATCTGGTCCGTCCGGTAGGCCTCGACCGCGTTCGGGTACGCCATGACGTTCATGTACCCGAGGTCGTACAGCCGCGACTCCATCTGCTTGACGATGTCCGCCCGTTTGGCGGGGTCGTACTCGGCGAGCTGGCGGGCGTAGAGCTCGTCGTACTTCTTGTCGCAGATGAAGTTGTCGGTGGCGCCGGTGTCCTCGGGGGTCGCCGGGAGCGCGCCGCAGGTGTGGATGGAGAGCACGAAGTCCGGGTCCGGGTTGACCGACCAGCCGTCGAAGGCCAGGTCGTAGGTGCCGGCGAGCCAGGGGTCGGTCACGTTGTCCAGGCAGTTGAGCCGGACGCCGATGCCGAGCTTGCCCCACCACTCCTGGAGGTACTTGCCGACCGCCTTGTCGTTGGGGTCGGTGGCGTGGCACAGCACCCGGTACGTGAGGGGCTTGCCGTCCTTGCCGACGCGCTTGCCGTCGCCGTTCTTCCGGTAGCCGGCCCGGTCGAGCAGCTGGGCCGCCTTCGCCGGGTCGTAGGCCAGCTTCTGGCTCGCGGACGGTTTCCAGAAGTAGTCCTGGAAGCGCGGCGGGATGTAGCCCTCGCCCTCGACGGCGTGGCCCCGGAACACCTTGTCGATGACGGCCTCGCGGTCGACGGCCATGAACAGCGCGTTGCGCACCCGCCGGTCCAGCAGGGACGGGTGTCCGTCGCCGAACTTCTCACCGTTCCTGGCCTTCGCGCCCGGGTTGGTGGCGAGGGCGTAGAAGCGGCGGCCGGGCGCGTCGTTCACCCGGATGTTCTCCGCGCCCTCGAGGGACTCAGCCTGGGCGGGCGTCAGGGACGGCGACCCGGCGACGAACGACACCTCGCCCTTGCGCAGCGCCGAGACGGCCGCGTCCTGGTCCTTGTAGTAGCGGAAGACCAGCTCGTCGAACTTCGGCGCCCCGCGCCAGAACGTCTTGTTGGCCTTGAGACGGACGTAGCTGTCGGCCTTGTACCCGGTCAGCACGAACGGCCCGTTGCCCACCACAGGGAAGCTCTTGTCGTTGTTGAACTCGGAGAAGTCCGAGACCTTCTCCCACACGTGCTTCGGCACGATCGGCACGTCGAGCGCGGTCATCGTGGCCTGCGGCTTCTTCAGCTCGATGACCAGCTTGGTGGGGCTCGGCGCCGTCACCTTCTCGAAGTTCCCGACATAGCTGCCGTTCGCGGTGGCCGCGCCGTCGTCCGTCATCATCTTGTTGAACGTCCAGGCCGCGTCCTCGGCGGTGGCCTGGACGCCGTCCGACCACTTCGAGTTCGAGCGGATCGTGTACGTCCAGGTGAGCTTGTCCGGCGACGCCTCCCACTTGGTGGCCAGGCCCGGTACCGCGTGGTTGTCCTTGGGGTCGTAGTTCGTCAGGTACTCGTACATGAGCCGGTGGATGCTCGTGCTGAGCAGCCGGACCGCCAGGAACGGGCTGAGCGAGTCCACGCTCTGCGCGACCGCGACGGTCAGCACCTTCTTGCCGCCGTCGGCCGCCCGGGCCTGCCGGGGCGCCGGGTCGAGCGGGGTCGCGAGCCCGGCGGTGAGGGTGAGCGCGGCCGCCCCGGCCACGGCGACGAGCCTGAGGCCGCGCGGGAGGCTGTGTGTCTGATCGTTCGTGCCCATGGTCGGACCTCGCGTCATCGCTCGGACGGGAAGGACGGGTTGATCAGCTGTCAGTGGATGCTGAGTGTGTATCAGCGGCCGTCTCCACCCGTCAACGGCACGTTCACCCCTTGTGGCCTGCGGAAATAACAAATTGGCGAGCTTTCCGCGCCCATTGGTGGAGACCACTGACGCGCCCCTGGCCAGGGCCTGGCAACGGATTTCGCCCTCGTCGGCCCCGGAACGCGCGCCGGCCCGCGCCGAGTGCGAGCGGCGCGGGCCGGAGACGGGACCGGCCCCTCGAAAGGGGCCGACCGGGTGAGGCGATTACTGCGTCGGGGGAGGGGGCGGCGCGGTCTGCCCCTGCGGGTCGGGCTGCCCGGGATGACCGGGCTGCCCCGGCTGCGGGTAGCCGTAGCCCGGCTGCGGAGGGACGGCCGGGGGCTGACCGGGCTGTCCCGGCTGCGGGTAGGGCGGCCGGCCCGCGGCCTGCGGGTACGGCTGTTGTCCCGGCTGGGGGTAGGGCTGCCCGGGCTGGGGGTACGGCTGTCCCGGCTGCTGGAACTGCTGGTGCGGGTACGGGCCCGGCTGCTGCTGTCCCGGGTACGGAGGCTGGCCGGGCAGGTGCTGGCCCGGCAGCGGCGGGGCGGCGACCGGCGGCGGGTTGCCGTCGGAGGTCCACAGCCCGTGCGACTGCTGGTGGCGGACGAAGTCCTCGGCGACCATCGCCGCGAGGTTGAAGTACGCCTCCCGCACCTTCGGCCGCATCATGTCGAGGTCGACCTCCGCACCGGCGGCGAGGTGCTCGTCGAACGGCACGACGATGACGCCCCGGCAGCGCGTCTCGAAGTGCGCCACGATGTCCTCGACCTTGATCATCTTGCCGGTCTCGCGGACCCCGGAGATGACGGTGAGGGACCGCGAGACGAGGTCGGCGTACCCGTGCGCCGACAGCCAGTCCAGCGTGGTGCTCGCGCTGCTCGCCCCGTCCACGGACGGCGTGGAGATGATGATGAGCTGGTCCGCGAGGTCGAGGACCCCGCGCATGGCGCTGTAGAGCAGACCGGTACCGGAGTCGGTCAGGATGATCGGGTACTGCTTGCCCAGCACGTCGATCGCGCGCCGGTAGTCCTCGTCGTTGAACGTCGTGGACACGGCCGGGTCGACGTCGTTGGCGATGATCTCCAGCCCGGACGGCGCCTGGGACGTGAACCGCCGGATGTCCATGTACGAGTTGAGGTACGGGATCGCCTGGACGAGGTCACGGATGGTCGCCCCGGTCTCCCGGCGGACCCGGCGCCCGAGGGTGCCCGCGTCCGGGTTGGCGTCGATCGCGAGGATCTTGTCCTGCCGCTCGGTGGCGAGCGTGGAGCCGAGCGCGGTGGTGGTGGTCGTCTTGCCGACACCGCCCTTGAGGCTGATCACCGCGATCCGGTAGCAGGACAGCACCGGCGTGCGGATCAGCTCGAGCTTGCGCTGCCGCTCGGCCTCCTCCTTCTTGCCGCCGATCTTGAACCGCCCGCCACCGGCGGCCGGACGGCTGCTCTTCGCCTTCTGCTTCTTGCTGTTGAGCAGCCGGTCGGAGGACAACTCCACGGCAGCGGTGTAACCGAGCGGCGCGGCCCCGGGGTTGGTGGGCTGCCGCTGATCGTGCTGGATGGGCTGCGGCCAGGCGGCACCGGTGCGGGGATCGACGGGGGGCTGGGGCTGCCCGGGCTGCCCGGGCTGAACCGGCGGCTGCTGGGCACCGGGGTGCGGAGGCTGGGCCTGCGGGGGCACGGCGGGCCGGGGGTGCGGCTGCTGAGCCGGGGGCTGGGGGAAGCCGTAGCCGCCCTGGGGGTGCGGCGCCGCCGGGGCGGGAGCACCGGGGCCGGGCTGCGGGAACCCGTATCCGCCGTGCGCGTCGGGCACGGGGCTGGGGGCGGGCGGGGTGTCCGACTGCTGGGCCGGGGGCATGCCCGGCGGCTGCGGCTGCGGCTGCGGCTGCGGCTGGGGCTGCGGGCTGGCGGGAGCGCCGGGGTGCGGGAAGCCGTAGCCGGCCTGGGCGTGCGGGGCGGCCGGGGCGGGTGCTCCCGGGTGCGGGAAGCCGTATGCGCCGGGCTGGGGGGCGGGCTGAGCGGGCGGCTGGCTCGGCGGTGCGGGCGTGCCCGGCTGGTTCCAGGCGGCGGGCGCGGGCTGCGGCGCATGCGGCTGGAACGGCGGCTGCTGGGCGGGCACCGACGGCTGAGGCGGCACCGGACCCTGTCCCTGAGCCGCGGTCGGCTGGGGCTGGGGCCGCGCGTCCGTGGGCTGGGCCGGCGGCTGCGGCTGCTGCTGAGGTTGGGCCGGCCACTCGCTCGCCGGTGCCGGAGCGGCCGGCTGGTACGACGGCGGCAGCGGCGGCACACCTTGCGGGGCCGGGGGAGTCCACGCCGGCTGGGAGCCGGACGGCTCCGCCCCTGCGGCGTCCTGCGGCGCGCCTTCGCCGTCGCCGTCCTTGTCCTCGACCTCGGAAGCGGGAGCGGCCTCGGCGGGCGCGGCGTCCGAAGGCTCGGCGCCGCCGGAGTCGGAGGGGCCGGCGTCCTGGACGTCGGCCGCGTCGGCGGCAGCGGGGGGCGCATCCGCAGGCACGGCATCGGCCGGGCCCGCGTCATCCGCACCACTCTCTGCGGGAACGGCGTCTGCGGGAAGGGGGTCTGCGGACGCGGCGTTTGCGGGCGCGGCGTCCGCAGGAACAGCGTCCGCGGGCGCGGCGTCCTCGGGAACAGTGTCCGCAGGAACAGCGTCCTCGGGAACGGCGTCGACCGGCACCGCGTCCGTCGCCACCGTCTCCTCCGGGAGGGCGTCTTGAGGCTCGGCGACCTGAAGCTCGGCGTTCTCCGAGGTCGGCTCGTCGCTCTCCGCCCCCGGGACGTCCTCATCCGCGGTGTCGTCCGCCGGGCCGGTCACCGCTGGTTCCGCGTCCTCCGAGCCGGCATCACCGGAATCCGCGCTGTCCGCAGGGTCGCCCGCGCCGGACACGTCCACGGCATCCGCCGTTTCCTCCGCGCCGCCGGACACAACGCCCTCGTCCGTGGCGGAAACGGTCTCCGCGGCCCGGCCCTCGTCGGCCGAGTCCGACGGCGACTCGGCCGCAGCGGCGCGCTCCGCGATCTCCCGCTTCAGCGCGACGGCGGAGAAGCGCATGGTGGCACCGCTCTCCAGGTCACCGTCGCCGGACTCGCCGGACTCGCCGGACTCAGCGGACTCAGTGTCATCGGAGGCCGGAGTTGCGGGAGCAGCCGGAGGCGTCTTTGGCGGAGCGGGCGGCGTCCACTGCCCCTGGTACCCACCGACCGGGATGTGCGGCACAGCCGTAGGAGAGGCCGGTTCGGCAGCGGGTTCCTCCGTCCGCCCGTCGGACGAGCCGGACTGGGCCCCCTGCGGCTCGAACCCCATCGGAAGCCTGGGAACGCCGGACGGCCCCCCGACAGATGGCGCGGGAGGCGTGAAGGGCGCACCCGGAGCGGGCGCGGGAGGCGTGAACGGGGCGCCGGGAGCGGGCGGAGGCGCAGGCGGTGTGAAGGGCGCCCCGGGCGCCGGAGCCGGCCCCGGAAGGGGTGAGTGCGACGGACCACCGGAACCCGACGGACCACCGGAAGCCGACGGCCCCGCAGAAGGAACAGGCGGATACGCGTAACCCCCGGAGGGATTCGCGTGCGGCGGCGGAGTCAGACCGGGCAGCGGCGGAACCGGCCCCTTCGGCGCACCAGCACCAGCACCCGCACCCCCACCGGCGGCAGCACCCCCACCCCCACCGGCGGCTCCCGAAGCGCTCGACTCCCCGGACGGCGCCCCGGAGTTCGACCCCGAACTCCCCGAGGCGTTCTGCGTGTACCAGGCGGGCGGCGCGTAGTCGATGGTGAACTCGCCCGTCACCTCTGCCGCGGACTCCGCGTCGGGCTGGTCATCGCCGGGTGTCGCCCAGCCCCCGCGGATCCCGTCCCGATCGCTGCTCACAGTGTTCCTCCTGGTGTGGTCGAGCACCCTCATGCCGTGCTGGGGCGACCCTTGCTTGTCGTCCGACGTCGTGCGAAGCCGTGCGAAGTCGTATGAGGCGTATCGAGGTCGTCCGAGGCAGTCCGATCCACAAACTCCCCCGTGTTCCCCCTGGGGCACCGGCGCCCGCTCCACCGTTTCCGGCGCAGCGCCCCGTCCCAGCCTAATCACCACAAGCCCCGCCCCGGCAGGCCCGTCCACCCCCGAGCATCCGTCCGCCGCGTCACAACCTGCCCAGAAGGTGCCCCGAAGTGACGTACGCGGCACACACGTTGAGGAACAAAAGGGGGCGACAGACGTGAAGAACCCGGACCTCCTCGCCCAAGCGTCGTCACCAACCCCCCTGCGAAACCCGACGAGGGGCGGCCGTCCACCGGCTCGCCCCTCGTCGTGCGTTCCCGCGCCTACTGCCCGGCCGGGGACCCTCCCTCGCGCTGCCGCGGCTCCAGGTCGAACTCCCCGTCCCGCGCTCCCAGCACGAAGGCCCGCCACTCCGCCTCCGTGTACCGCAGCACCGTGTCCGGATCGAGGGAGGACCGCATCGCGACGGCCCCCTCGGGCAGGTACGCGATCTCGACCCGCTCCTCGTGCTCCTCGGTGCCCGGCGCGCAGTGCCACTCCACACCGGAGATGTCGAGGGCGTAGAGCTCGTCCCGCTCCCGCTCCTTGCGTGCCTTGATCTCCTCAGCCGTCTCCGCCATGCCGCAGCGACCCCTTCCCGACGTACGAACGATCCCGAGCCCGCCCACCCTAGTGGCCCCCACCGCTCCGGCCGGGAGCTTCGGGGACCAGGGCAAAAAGGCCCCCGACCACCTGGTACTCTGGTCGACGGCCGTTTGTGTACGCACCCCCGGAACCAGCCGTTCTGGAGGCCGCGCCCAGCGGATCCCCGCCTTCCGAGTCACGGAAGCTCCCCCGAGAAGCAGACCGGGGGCACTCGGTGGCCATCGCAGACCAATGAGGAGTACGCGTGTCGCTCGACGCCGCTACGAAGAAGCAGATCATGTCCGAGTTCGGTACCAAGGAGGGCGACACCGGCTCCCCCGAGGTCCAGGTCGCTCTGCTGTCCCGTCGGATCTCCGACCTGACCGAGCACCTCAAGACCCACAAGCACGACCACCACTCCCGTCGTGGCCTGCTGATCCTGGTGGGTCAGCGCCGCCGTCTTCTCCAGTACCTGGCGAAGAAGGACATCCAGCGCTTCCGTGCGCTGGTCGACCGCCTCGGCATCCGCCGCGGTGCGGCGGGCGCCAAGTAAGACGCCGTGAAGGGAGCGGTTCCCGGCAGAATCGGGGCCGCTCCCTTTGCTGTACGCGCGCAACTGTACGTGCGGAGTGTCACCACCCCTTTGTAGTGTGGTAGCACAACGCACGACACAGCACGACACAGCACGACGCACGACCAGCACGACAAGAGGAGACGGAGAGGCGCACCAAGCCGCCGCCGGTCCTCGGTAGTGGCCCCCGGGGAAAGAAAGCCCCGGGTGCTTCGATCGAAGACCGGCCCGCACAGCACGGCGCGCATCTCCGGAATGTCCCCCTGCCACACGGGCAGACGAGGGACGAAAGACGACAAGCAAACGGAGAGATCGCTAGTGGAGAACGAGACCCACTACGCCGAGGCCGTCATCGACAACGGCACCTTCGGCACCCGCACCATCCGCTTCGAGACGGGCCGCCTGGCCAAGCAGGCCGCCGGATCCGCCGTGGCGTACCTGGACGACGACACCATGGTGCTGTCGGCCACCACCGCTTCCAAGAACCCCAAGGACCAGCTCGACTTCTTCCCGCTCACGGTGGACGTCGAGGAGCGGATGTACGCCGCCGGCAAGATCCCCGGCAGCTTCTTCCGCCGTGAGGGCCGTCCCTCCGAGGACGCCATCCTCACCTGCCGCCTGATCGACCGCCCGCTGCGCCCGTCCTTCAAGAAGGGCCTGCGCAACGAGATCCAGGTCGTCGCCACGATCATGGCGCTCAACCCCGACCACCTGTACGACGTCGTGGCGATCAACGCCGCCTCCGCGTCCACGCAGCTGGCCGGCCTGCCCTTCTCCGGCCCGATCGGCGGCGTCCGAGTCGCGCTGATCAACGGCCAGTGGGTGGCCTTCCCGACGCACACCGAGCTCGAGGACGCCGTCTTCGACATGGTCGTCGCGGGCCGCACCCTGGAGGACGGCGACGTCGCGATCATGATGGTCGAGGCCGAGGCCACCGAGAAGACCATCCAGCTGGTCAAGGGCGGCGCCGAGGCCCCGACCGAGGAGGTCGTCGCCGCCGGTCTGGAAGCCGCGAAGCCCTTCATCAAGGTGCTCTGCAAGGCCCAGGCCGACCTCGCGTCGAAGGCCGCCAAGCCGACCGCCGAGTTCCCGATCTTCCTCGACTACCAGGACGACGTTCTGGAGGCGCTGACGGCCGCCGTCAAGCCCGAGCTCGCCCAGGCGCTCACCATCGCCGGCAAGCAGGAGCGCGAGGCCGAGCTGGACCGCGTCAAGCAGCTCGCCGCCGAGAAGCTCCTGCCGGAGTTCGAGGGCCGCGAGAAGGAGATCTCCGCCGCGTACCGCTCGCTCACCAAGCAGCTGGTCCGCGAGCGCGTGATCAAGGAGAAGAAGCGCATCGACGGGCGCGGACTCACCGACATCCGCACCCTGGCCGCCGAGGTCGAGGCCATCCCGCGCGTCCACGGCTCGGCCGTGTTCGAGCGTGGCGAGACCCAGATCCTGGGTGTCACCACGCTGAACATGCTCCGCATGGAGCAGCAGCTGGACACGCTGTCGCCGGTGACGCGCAAGCGCTACATGCACAACTACAACTTCCCGCCGTACTCCACCGGCGAGACCGGCCGCGTCGGTTCCCCGAAGCGTCGCGAGATCGGCCACGGCGCCCTCGCCGAGCGCGCCCTGATCCCGGTCCTGCCGACGCGCGAGGAGTTCCCCTACGCGATCCGCCAGGTCTCCGAGGCGCTCAGCTCGAACGGCTCGACGTCCATGGGCTCGGTCTGCGCCTCCACCATGTCGCTGCTGAACGCCGGTGTGCCCCTGAAGGCCCCGGTCGCCGGTATCGCCATGGGCCTGATCTCCCAGGAGATCGAGGGCGAGACGCACTACGTCACCCTCACCGACATCCTCGGTGCGGAGGACGCCTTCGGCGACATGGACTTCAAGGTCGCCGGCACCAAGGAGTTCGTCACCGCCCTCCAGCTCGACACCAAGCTGGACGGCATCCCCGCCTCCGTCCTGGGCGCGGCCCTGAAGCAGGCCCGTGACGCCCGCCTCCACATCCTCGACGTGATGATGGAAGCGATCGACACCCCGGACGAGATGTCCCCGAACGCCCCGCGGATCATCACCGTCAAGATCCCCGTGGACAAGATCGGCGAGGTCATCGGCCCCAAGGGCAAGATGATCAACCAGATCCAGGAGGACACGGGCGCCGAGATCACGATCGAGGACGACGGCACGATCTACATCGGTGCCGCCGACGGCCCCGCCGCCGAGGCCGCCCGGGCCACGATCAACGGCATCGCCAACCCGACGATGCCCGAGGTCGGCGAGCGCTACCTGGGCACGGTCGTGAAGACGACCACCTTCGGCGCGTTCGTCTCGCTGCTCCCCGGCAAGGACGGTCTGCTGCACATCTCGCAGATCCGCAAGCTGGCCGGCGGCAAGCGCGTGGAGAACGTCGAGGACGTCCTCGGCGTGGGTGCCAAGGTCCAGGTCGAGATCGCCGAGATCGACTCCCGCGGCAAGCTCTCCCTGATCCCCGTGATCGAGGGCGAGGACGGTTCGGACGAGCAGAAGGACGACGCCGACCAGTGACGTCCCGTGGCTCGAAGGCGACGGCCCGCACCTCCTCGGAGGCGCGGGCCGTCGCCCGTACCCAAACCCTCATCAAGGGCGAGAACGGCATCGGCACGGTCCGCAAGACCACCCTCCCGGGCGGCCTGCGCATCGTCACCGAGACCCTGCCCTCGGTCCGCTCCGCGACCTTCGGCATCTGGGCGCACGTCGGCTCCCGCGACGAGACCCCGGCGCTGAACGGCGCCACCCACTACCTGGAGCACCTGCTCTTCAAGGGCACGAACCGCAGGTCCGCCCTGGACATCTCCTCCGCCATCGACGCGGTCGGCGGCGAGATGAACGCGTTCACGGCGAAGGAGTACACGTGCTACTACGCACGCGTGCTCGACAGCGACCTGCCGCTCGCCATCGACGTCGTCTGCGACATGCTGACCGGCTCGCTCATCCTCGAAGAGGACGTCGACGTCGAGCGCGGCGCCATCCTCGAAGAGATCGCCATGACCGAGGACGACCCGGGCGACTGCGTGCACGACCTGTTCGCGCACACGATGTTCGGCGACAACCCCCTCGGCCGCCCGGTCCTCGGCACGGTCGACACGGTCAACGCCCTCACCGCCGACCGCATCCGCCGCTTCTACAAGAAGCACTACGACCCGACCCACCTGGTCGTCGCCTGCGCCGGCAACATCGACCACGCCAAGGTCGTCCGTCAGGTCCGCGCCGCCTTCGAGAAGGCCGACGCCTTCAAGGACCTCACCGCCGAGCCCGTCGCCCCGCGCGGCGGCACCCGCGCCCTGCGCACGGCCGGCCGCGTCGAGCTGGTCGACCGCAGGACCGAGCAGGCCCACGTCGTGCTCGGCATGCCGGGCCTGTCCCGCACCGACGAACGCCGCTGGGCCCTCGGGGTGCTGAACACCGCCCTCGGCGGCGGCATGTCCTCCCGCCTCTTCCAGGAGGTCCGGGAGAAGCGCGGCCTGGCCTACAGCGTGTACTCGTACACCTCCGGCTTCGCCGACTGCGGCCTCTTCGGCGTCTACGCCGGCTGCCGGCCCTCCCAGGTGCACGACGTGCTGAAGATCTGCCGCGACGAACTCGACCACGTCGCCGAGCACGGCCTCACCGACGACGAGCTCGCACGGGCCATCGGCCAGCTCCAGGGCTCCACGGTCCTCGGCCTGGAGGACACCGGCGCGCTGATGAACCGTATCGGCAAGAGCGAGCTGTGCTGGGGCGAGCAGATGTCCGTCGACGACATGCTGTCCCGGATAGCGTCGGTCACCCCGGACGACGTCCGGGCGGTCGCCGGGGAGATCCTGGGACGCAAGCCCTCCCTGTCGGTCATCGGCCCGCTGAAGGACAAACAGGCGGCCCGCCTGCACGACGCCGTCGCCTGACCAACCCCTGGTGAAAGAAGCACAAGAGATGAGCAAGCTGCGCGTGGCGGTCCTCGGCGCCAAGGGCCGGATCGGCTCCGAAGCCGTACGGGCCGTCGAGGCCGCCGAGGACATGGAGCTGGTCGCCGCCCTCGGCCGGGGCGACAAGCTGGAGACGCTGACCGAAGCCGGCGCCCAGGTCGCGGTCGAGCTGACCACGCCGGACTCGGTCATGGCCAACCTCGACTTCCTCGTCGGCCACGGCATCCACGCGGTCGTCGGCACGACCGGCTGGACCGAGGAGCGTCTCGCGCAGCTGAACGGCTGGCTGGCGAAGTCCCCGGAGACGGGCGTGCTCATCGCGCCGAACTTCTCCATCGGGGCCGTCCTCACCATGAAGTTCGCGCAGATGGCGGCCCCCTACTTCGAGTCCGTCGAGGTCGTCGAGCTGCACCACCCGAACAAGGTGGACGCCCCCTCCGGCACCGCCACGCGCACCGCTCAGCTCATCGCCGAGGCCCGCCGTGCCGCCGGCACCGCCCCGGCCCCCGACGCCACGGCCACCGCGCTCGACGGTGCCCGCGGCGCCGACGTCGACGGCGTCCCGGTCCACGCGGTCCGGCTGCGCGGACTCCTCGCCCACCAGGAGGTCCTGCTCGGCGGCGAGGGCGAGACCCTCACCGTCCGGCACGACTCGCTCCACCACAGCAGCTTCATGCCGGGCATCCTGCTCGGCGCCCGCCGCGTGGTGAGCACCCCGGGCCTGACCTTCGGCCTGGAACACTTCCTGGACCTGAACTGAGCCCCTGACCGTCATGCGCGCGAAGCTCACCTACGCCCTCACGGCCGCCGTCCTGGTCGTCTACTTCGTCCTGGTCGGCAGCCGGGGCGTCCTGCTCATCGAGACCGGCACGCCCCTCACCGTCACCTTCGGCGTGGCGGTGCTGATCCTGCCCGCCATCGGCCTGTGGTTCCTGTGGAAGAACACCCAGTTCGTCCGCAGGGCCAACGCCCTCGCCGCCGAGCTCGACGCCGAGGGCGGTCTGCCCGTCGACGAGTTGAAGCGCACCCCCAGCGGGCGCATCGACCGGGACTCGGCCGACGAGGTCTTCGCCCGGCGCAAGGCCGAGACGGAGGCTGCCCCCGACGACTGGCGCACCTGGTTCCGCCTCGCCGTGGCCTACCACGACGCCCGCGACACCCCGCGCGCCCGCAAGGCGATGCAGCGCGCCATCGCCCTGCACGACGGCAGACAGCCCGAGACGGCCTGAACGCCGGCCTCCGCATGCCGATGGGGCCGGACCGTTTCCACGGTCCGGCCCCATCGGCGTACCAGGAGAAGGTCAGTGCGGGCGGTACTCGTCCGCCCAGGCCTCCACCGAGTCGGCCGCCCGGTCGAAGGCCACCGTACGGCCCAAAAAGTCCAGGTTGTGCGTGGACATCAGCGGTGGCACGCCGTGCGCCGCCCGCCCCTGCCGCTCCAGCAGCAGCGCCTGGCCCTGCACGGTCCGGGGCAACCCCAGCCAGCGCACCGGCTGCTGTGCCGTGCGCACCGAGACGACTCGCTCCCAGGGCGCCGTACGGGTCGTGAAGAAGGCCACCTGGCGCAGGCCGCGCGCGCTCACCCAGACGCCCACCCGCAGCAGCCGCAGCGCCCCGGCGATGACGAGCAGCGCGAGGCCGAAGACCAGCCCGGCCGAGGCCGGTTCGGCCGTCGCCGCGATGACGACGGCCGCGAACAGCACGAACGAGGCGAGCAGCAGCGCGAGCGCCGCGGCCGCCACCCGCCAGGGCCCGGGCCGGTACGGCCGCCGCCACCGGTCACGGTCGTCGTAAGGGAGCGGAACGTCGTCCGCCGCCTCGAAAACGCGGTCGGCCGTCAGGAAGGGCAGGGGCACGGCGGGTCCTCACTCGATCCATGCGCGGGCTGTGCCCGGTGAGGCTACCGATCTGTGTCCCCGGTCACCACTGGCGGGGGGCCGGATGGAGTCACCGCCCGTCGGGGGCGGTTCAGCGCCTCTCGGACGCCTGGGACTGCTGAGGCTGGCCGGCCGAGTGGTCGGGCGACAGCGCGGGCGTCCCGATGACCAGGGACCCCACGAGTCCCGCCACGATGGTGAGCCCCATGAGCCATCGGCCGGCCATCTGGCCGACGGACAGCCGCTCACGCGGTGGGGGAGTGACATTGCTGCGGAACCTGTCGGCCTCTGCGACGAAGGCGAACGGTACGGGTTCACGCCGACCTGACATCAGGGGTGCGTCTCCCTTCGAGGGTGGAACGGATCACTGTCATCTGTAGTGACGAACGAACTCCCTCGCAGGTGCCCTGTTTCACCAACTTCATCGCGACACGTCACTGAACGTAGAGTGGCGTCGCCAAGAGACGCGATGGGAAGGCCCTGCGAACCGTGACCGAGACCCCCGACGACGACTTCAAGATCGACTTGCGCAGCGATGTCACCGTTGAGCTGGTGAAACACAGCGCGGCCGACGCCGACGTGCTGTTCGCCGCCCGGGTTTCGACCTTGGGGGAGCAGTCCCTGGACGAGCTGAAGAAGGACCCCGAGCGCTCCAAGGGCCTGATCAACTACCTGATGCGGGACCGGCACGGCAGCCCCTTCGAGCACAACTCGATGACCTTCCTGATCAGCGCCCCGATCTTCGTCTTCCGTGAGTTCATGCGGCACCGGGTCGGCTGGTCGTACAACGAGGAGAGCGGCCGCTACCGTGAGCTCCAGCCGGTCTTCTACGTGCCGGACACCTCCCGGAAGCTGATCCAGCAGGGCCGTCCGGGCAAGTACGAGTTCGTCGAGGGCACCCCCGAGCAGCACCGGCTGGTCGGCGAGGCCATGGAGGCCTCCTACCGCCAGGCCTACGAGAGGTACCAGCAGATGCTCGCCGCCGGCGTCGCCCGCGAGGTCGCCCGCGCGGTCCTCCCGGTCGGCCTCTACTCCTCGATGTACGCCACCTGCAACGCCCGCTCGCTGATGCACTTCCTCGGCCTGCGCACTCAGCACGAGCTGGCGAAGGTGCCGTCCTTCCCGCAGCGCGAGATCGAGATGGTCGGCGAGAAGATGGAGGCCGAGTGGGCCCGGCTCATGCCGCTCACGTACGCCGCCTTCAACGCCAACGGACGCGTGGCGCCGTAGCGCCGCCCGCTTCCCCGGTCAGGCACAGATGTACGGTTCAGCCGTGCGAAGTGTCCGTATTGCGGCATTTCGCGAAGTTCATCTAGCCTGATCAAACGGGTCCGGCACTGCTTGAACCCCCGAGCAGGCAGTGCCGGGCTCCACCTTTGTCACGACCTGTCGCCTGCCCCTAGGGCAGACCCGCTCCTGAGCAACGAGTAGCGTGTAACCCATGGCTCCGACCTCGACTCCGCAGACCCCCTTCGGGCGGGTCCTCACCGCCATGGTCACGCCCTTCACGGCGGACGGCGCACTCGACCTCGACGGCGCGCAGCGGCTCGCCGCCCACCTGGTGGACGCAGGCAACGACGGCCTGATCATCAACGGCACCACCGGCGAGTCCCCGACCACCAGCGACGCGGAGAAAGCGGATCTCGTACGGGCCGTCCTGGAAGCCGTCGGCGACCGCGCCCACGTCGTGGCCGGAGTCGGCACCAACGACACCCACCACAGCATCGAACTCGCCCGCGCGGCGGAGCGCGCCGGCGCCCATGGCCTGCTCGTCGTGACGCCGTACTACAACAAGCCCCCGCAGGAGGGCCTCTACCGGCACTTCACGGCCGTCGCCGACGCCACCGGCCTGCCGGTCATGCTCTACGACATCCCCGGCCGCAGCGGCGTCCCGATCAACACCGAGACGCTCGTCCGCCTCGCCGAGCACCCGCGGATCGTCGCCAACAAGGACGCCAAGGGCGACCTCGGCCGCGCCAGCTGGGCCATCGCCCGCTCCGGCCTCGCCTGGTACTCCGGCGACGACATGCTGAACCTCCCCCTGCTCTCCGTCGGCGCGGTCGGCTTCGTCTCCGTCGTCGGCCACGTGGTCACCCCCGAACTGCGCGCCCTGGTCGAGGCGTACACCTCCGGCGACGTGCAGAAGGCCACGGAGATCCACCAGAAGCTGCTCCCCGTCTACACGGGCATGTTCCGCACCCAGGGCGTGATGACCACCAAGGCGGCGCTCGCCCTCAAGGGTCTGCCCTCCGGGCCCCTGCGCGCCCCCATGGTCGAGTGCGCGCCCGAGGAGATCGAGCAACTCAAGATCGATCTTGCCGCCGGTGGGGTACAGCTCTGACATCAGACTTCGCGCGGCTCCCCGCGTATGTGCTTCACAACTGAATAGGCGGGCCACCGGTGCCCGCACCACCCTTCAACGACAACTGCTATTGCACGAACGTCACGCGCGCCACGTGCCCGACCGGTACGTGGCGCGCGTGGTGAGGAGAGTCTTTTGAGTCATCCGCATCCCGAACTCAGCGCGCCCCCGCCGCTCCCCGAAGGCGGCCTGCGGGTCACCCCACTCGGCGGTCTCGGCGAGATCGGCCGCAACATGACGGTCTTCGAGTACGGCGGCCGTCTGCTGATCGTCGACTGCGGAGTGCTCTTCCCCGAGGAGGAGCAGCCCGGAATCGACCTGATCCTGCCGGACTTCTCGTCCATCAGGGACCGCCTCGACGACATCGAGGGCATCGTCCTCACGCACGGTCACGAGGACCACATCGGCGGCGTCCCCTATCTCCTGCGCGAGAAGCCGGACATCCCGCTGATCGGCTCCAAGCTGACCCTCGCCCTCATCGAGGCCAAGCTCCAGGAGCACCGCATCCGCCCCTACACCCTTGAGGTGGCGGAGGGGCACCGCGAGCGCATCGGCCCCTTCGACTGCGAGTTCGTCGCTGTCAACCACTCCATCCCGGACGCCCTGGCCGTGGCCATCCGCACCCCCGCGGGCATGGTGGTCCACACCGGCGACTTCAAGATGGACCAGCTCCCGCTGGACAGCCGCCTCACCGACCTCCACGCCTTCGCACGCCTGAGCGAGGAGGGCATCGACCTCCTCCTGTCGGACTCGACGAACGCCGAGGTTCCGGGGTTCGTCCCGCCCGAGCGGGAGATCTCCAACGTCCTGCGGCAGGTCTTCGCCGGCGCCCGCAAGCGCATCATCGTCGCGAGCTTCGCCAGCCATGTGCACCGCATCCAGCAGATCCTGGACGCGGCTCACGAGTACGGCCGCCGGGTCGCCTTCGTCGGCCGGTCCATGGTCCGCAACATGGGCATCGCCCGGGACCTCGGCTACCTGAAGGTCCCGCCGGGGCTGGTGGTGGACGTCAAGACGCTCGACGACCTCCCGGACAGCGAGGTGGTCCTGGTCTGCACGGGCTCCCAGGGCGAACCGATGGCGGCCCTGTCCCGCATGGCCAATCGCGACCACCAGATCCGCATCGTCCAGGGCGACACGGTGATCCTGGCGTCGTCCCTCATCCCCGGCAACGAGAACGCGGTCTACCGCGTGATCAACGGCCTGACCCGCTGGGGCGCCAACGTGATCCACAAGGGCAACGCCAAGGTCCACGTCTCCGGCCACGCATCGGCCGGCGAGCTGCTGTACTTCTACAACATCTGCCGCCCGAGGAACCTGATGCCGGTGCACGGCGAATGGCGCCACCTGCGCGCCAACGCCGAGCTGGGTGCCCTGACCGGCGTCCCGCACGACCGCATCGTCATCGCCGAGGACGGCGTCGCCGTCGACCTCGTCGAAGGCAAGGCCAAGATCTCCGGCAAGGTCCAGGCGGGCTACGTCTACGTCGACGGCCTCTCGGTCGGTGACGTCGGCGAGCCGGCCCTGAAGGACCGGAAAATCCTGGGCGACGAGGGCATCATCTCGGTGTTCGTGGTCATCGACTCGTCCACCGGGAAGATCACCGGCGGCCCGCACGTCCAGGCCCGCGGCTCCGGCATCGAGGACTCCGCCTTCGGCGATGTGATCCCCCGGATCACCGAGGTACTCGAACGTTCCGCGCAGGACGGCGTGGTCGAACCCCACCAGCTGCAGCAGCTCATCCGCCGCACGCTCGGCAAGTGGGTCTCGGACACCTACCGGCGCCGGCCGATGATCCTGCCCGTGGTGGTGGAGGTCTGACGGCCCGTCGGGTCTGAGCCAGTGCCAACTGGCAGCGGGGCGCCTCGATTTGCATCGGGGCGCCCCGCTCCAGTAGGTTTACAACTCCTCCCGACGGGGCACCCGGGCCAACTCAGGCACCGGGACAGTCCGGCCGGGCGGGAAATCCGACTCAGAAACCTCTGATAGAGTCGGAACCGCCGGAAAGGGAAACGCGGGAGCGGAAACCTGGAAAGCACCGAGGAAATCGGGTCGAGAAAAGATCTGATAGAGTCGGAAACGCAAGACCGAAGGGAAGCGCCCGGAGGAAAGCC
>NZ_JBEOTZ010000058.1:0-29489 GCF_040303825.1 Streptomyces sp. NPDC094143 | reverse complement strand
GTGCGCTCAGTGTGCGCCCGTCCTCGAGTACGAGCTCCGCCCGGTCGTCGTAGCCGCTGACGCTCGCCGCACGGGCCTGCATGACGGAGCATCGGGCACCCTGCTGTAGGCGATTCAGGTCGGCGGCAAGGGCTTCAGCAAACCGGGAACCGGTCGACCAGTTGCCAGGGACGTTTTCCAGCGCCCCGATAGCATGCAGCTTGCCGCCTACTGCACCAGCCTCCACGACGACCGTTCGAAGATTCAGGCTGGCTGCCATCACCGCGGCCGCCACGCCGGACGGCCCCGCGCCGACTACCAGCACATCTGTCTTATACGGTTTGTTCATGTGTGGGCTCCCTGCGTTCCACTGATGCGGGACAAGGCAACCTCGCTCGTGACTAGTTGCTCAGCGCCGATGTTTCGGGAGGCGAGCAGGAGCGCGGCGTCGTGGTAGCGAACTCCGCCGGTGGAGGCACAAGCATCGGTGACGATCCACGGGCGGTATCCGGCCTGATAGGCGGCGACAGCGGAGTCGTATACGCACGCGTCTGTGTCGATGCCGCACAGCACCAGATCGGTCCAGCTCGCCTCGTGGATGGTCCGGGCGGCCTCAGGGGTGAACACCGATGACTGGTGCTTGTCGATGATTGCGGCGGCGCTGGCAGCAAAGGGGACCAGGTCAGCGACGAGGGCTTGTTCTTCAGGAGTACGCAATCGCGTCCATCCCGTGATCGTCTCGTACGGTGACCCGGGCTCATTGTGGAACCGCGACAGCACCACGGGAGCGCCAGCTGCTTGCCAGCCTTCCACCAGCCGAACAACCGCAGGGATGATTCCGCGACTGTGCTGGTTGACAAAGCCCTGCTGCACATCAATGACCAGCAGCGCCGTCGATCGAGGGTCCACCCACTCCGCCTTCCACATCGCCATCACGGATTGCTGTCTCGGAGAGCGTCCTGGGCGGCGCGCAGCCGATCAGGAAGTTCGCTGGTGGCCAGAATGGCCTCGCGCATCACACGGTGTTGAGCGGTCTCAGTGGGGCGCGCGGTAGTGAGCCGGAAGTAGGCGCTGCGCAGAAAGCGCCAGCCGTAGGCAGCCGGCATCACCGGATCCCGGCCGTCTTCGATCGTGTGCAGGATGTGCGACGAGAGGGCCCAAAGGGCCTGCACGTCGAGTTCAAGAGCCACGATCTGGCTCATGGTCAGAGCTCGCTCGTCCGGCTGCGGGTGATAGGCGACACCGGACCAGCTGACGACGCCGCGGGAGACCCCGCCGTCGAACGTCACGGCCTCGGGGTGAGCCCAGCCCTCACGGAACTTTGCTTCCTCTACCCCCGGCCCGAGCGGCACCACATCTGCTGGATTCTGCCGATTGACCAGCACCGATGGCGTCGCGAGCAGCTGGAGAGCCGTATCCAGGCCAGCCCTTGACCAGGAATGTGTGCGCAGTTCGTAGGCCGACAGCACGTACTGCGGAGCGAGCGACTGGGCGCTCTGGCCCTTGTCGGCGCCGTGGCGGATCAGCAGGCGAGCCATCCACTCACCCACCCAGCCCGGCTCCTTCAGGTACGTGCGGTAACGCCACAACGCCAGCTCGGTCAACGACTTGAGACGGTGGTGCTCCTCGAGATGCACCACAGCGACACCGCAGGCGTATATGTGAACCGTCGACGACTGCGCGGAGTGATGGTCAACCGGCAGGACTCGCTGGTCCAAGCCGCCTGGTCCAGGCTCGCTTGGCGAACCCGCAGCGTAGAGAGGTGTACTGCACTCACCGAGGTACACCGGCAAGAACTTGTGGGAAACGACTGCGCATGGTGCCGGACGTGCTGCTGACTCCCCGTTGGGGGGAGCTGGCGTTCCACGCAGCGCTGCCAAACGGAGGCTGAACGCCTCCTGCTCAGCCGGGGTGCACTGGAGGAGAGCCGTGTCCAGGATCTGCGCCATCTGGGGACGACAGACGCTCGTCTTGTTCCGCTGCCAGTTCGAGACGGTCCGGGGGCTGATGCCAAGGCGACCGGCGAACTCGCGCACAGACGCTCGCATCACCGACCGCAACAGCAGCGCCTCCTCGCCTGTCCACCTGTCCACAGCGATCACTACACACCCCCTTGGTGGTCACCTTCCAGGTATCAACGGCGCTATTGCCACGCTATTGCTACACCACTTCCACGGCCGGACATCTCGCTCAAGGCCCCTGCTGCGGATGCTGTTTCTTGTTGATTCACACCCGCAATCCCGGCCGGAGGAACCATGGCGATCCCGGGCACACCCCAGTGCCGTGCCCGCATCGACTCCTACTTGCCGTCAGGCATCGAACTCGTAGTCCAGGACGTACGAGGCGGAGTCGAGGGTCATCTCGTTGACCTCAACAACTCGCTGGTGGGCGTCGAAGGCTGTCCGACAAATCTTCAGGACAGGGCGCTCAGGGGACATGCTCAAGGTGGCCGCTTCCTCAGCAGTGGGCAGCCGTCCGCGGATCTCCTCTCGGAAGCGAACCGGGCCGTGTCCGAGGTCAGCGAGGCGAGCGTAGGTTCCTCCCGGCCCGGTGTCGGCCTGGGTGATCGCAGATCCTTCCACCAGGGCATAGGGCAAGTACGAGGTGGCGAGCATGACCGGCCGACCATCGAGGACGAAGCGCCGGGACCTGGCGCAAGCGGTCTCTCCAGCGTCCAGGTTGAGTATCTCGGCAATGTGCGCTGGCGGAACGACCTCCTGTACGGACACCTGGTCGACCGTCAGGGGCCGGTCTTCGTCAGCCGACCAGATCGACTTCCCGGCACCCCATTGGTCCTGTGCCAGACGCTGGATGCCGCGTCGCCGGATAGGGCGGAAAGCCTGGACGAACACCCCCGCGCCCTTCCGAGCCTCGGCGAGTCCTTCGTTGGTGAGTGCGCGCAGCGCTCGCCGAGCGGTCATCACAGCGACGCCGTACTGCGGCGCAAGGGCGTTCTCCCCCGGCAGTCGATCACCGGGTCGGTAGTCCCCTCGCTCGATCGCGGCCTTCAGCTCGTCAGCGATCTGGAGGTATCTGGGCTGTTCAGAGCCTTTTCCGCCTGCCATGTGTCTCCTAACTTCGCTAGCGATCCTAAGGGCTTCGATGCTTAGCGTCAGCTACGGCTCGCGACTTACATAGCGCGGGGACATCTCTATCGAAGTGCTTGACATCGATAGAGAGATCGCGCACCATCGTACTGCAACTTCGATATCGAAGTTGCCCAGGTAGTCGTCCGCCCTTCGGGGCGGCCGGGGTTGAGAGCACCATCGAACTCCCCCGGAGCCTGACGGCCGCGACCACTGTGTGCACGTCGCAGCGCTGTGCGCTGTCTGTCCTGCGGGACGCCGGCCTTGTGCCGTGCGGCCCGGAGGGCGGAGAGAGCATCGCGACCCGCGCCCCAGCCGCTCCGCCCGTGAGGAGTTCCGATGTCTACTTCGACCCTTGAGCACACCGCCCGTCCCCGCCGGAGCCGGACCCGTTCCCGCACCGTCAACAGCCGCCCGGCGCTCGCCCTGTCCACCCTCCGACCTCACCAGTACGACCTGCGCCCCGCCTGCACATCGCTGATCTGCCCCGACTGCAGGACGTGGGTGCCAATCACCGGCTTCCAGACCAGGAGCCCCAAGGTCGTGCCGCACGACACCGGCCGCGCGGGCAAGGACGCTTCCGTCCGCTGCCGCCTGGGCAGTAACCGCCTTGTCACCGTCGACGTCACGGTCAAGAAGTGGCAGGAGCGCCTCGAGGACGGCCACGCTGAGACCGGCCACCGCCGCCCGACCACCGTGCTGCGCAAGCCCAAGGTCGCGGTCGCCCCGGCCGTCAGCCAGATCGCGGCGCAGAAGCAGACGCCGGCAAATGGCGAGCACGGCAGCGACCGGCCTCTGTGGCTGCTGCGCGAGATGCAGTGGGCGGCGACCGAGTCCGCGGTTCGCAACGCCGACACCCGCCGCGCGCAGCTGCCCGACGGGGACGCGCCGCTGGGCGCGCCGCCGGTGCCGCTCAAGACGCTGCACCCCGAGCGCCGCGCGAGCTGACCCGCTCCGGACGAACGACGAAGGCCCCGGCCACCCCGCAAGAAGGGTGGCCGGGGCCTTGGCTGCTCGTACGAACAGCCTGAACAGCGCGACAGCCTCGGTGACTTGGAACCCCCCGGGGCTGTCCAGGACCTGAATCGGAGGACCTGATGGGGAACAGCATGGCATGCACCGCACCGCAGCCGCGGGCCGGGATCATCGACGACATCGAGCGCGAGGACGACGCCAAGGGCTACGAGCCCGAGGACGCCGCCCGCGTCGACGTCGCCCTGGTCCTCGCTCCCATCACCGCGCCGGTGGCGACCGACTGGGAGGTGGCGGCGTGATCACCAGCCTCACCGACGCCGAACGCGAGGCGCTCTCGCAGAAGAACAAGGAGCAGAATAAGAGGTCGGAGGCCAACCGCCGATGACCGCCCGCCCGACCGACGACCTGTTCGTCCGCTACATGCGCGCGTTCCAGGACTCCACCGAGCACACCGCCGCCTGCCCGGCCTGCCAGGGCGAGACGCCGTGTGCGCAAGGGGCGCCGATCCACGAGCGGTTCGCCCGCCTCCAGGACGCCTACACCGCACGCCAGAAGCAGCAGCGCTGACCCCCGGCCCTGCCCGTCGTCCCCGCGCCTTCCCGGCCGGGGCCGACGGAGAGCGCCGGGAGCTCCCGCCCGCTCCGGGCCGTCCGGCCACCACAACACGCAACAGCCCCGGGGCGGCCACCCCGGGGCTGACTTCTTGCTCTGGACCTTCTGGGAGGCCCTGATGAATCGCGACTCCATCGTACGCACCAGCTACGCCCCCGACGCCGACTTGCCGGTCAACACCAACTGGCGTGAGGCCGGCGCCTGCACGCGGGAGGACCCCGAGCTGTTCTTCCCCATCGGCGACACCGGCCCGGCACTCCTGCAGATCGAGGAGGCCAAGTCGGTGTGCCGCAGGTGCCCGGTCCTCGAGCGCTGCGCCTCCTGGGCGCTGGAGATGGGTGAGACCCACGGAGTGTGGGGCGGCATGAGCGAGGACGAGCGCCGCCACTTGAGGCGCCGGGCCGCCCGCGAGCGCGCCGCTGCCTGATCCGCCCTGGCGGTTGCCTGATCCGCCCGCACCGACCGCTGAACCACGGCGGCCGGTGCGGGCGGTGAAGGGGAGCCGGACAGACCGGACCGACAGCCCAGGGAGGCCCTGATGAGCACGACGACTGCACAGCTCAACACCGCGACGACCGCCACCAACACCTCCCGGCTGCCGGGCTCCCTGTGCAGGCACACGCCGACCTGCCCGAGTGCCGACAGCCCGGACCGGGAGGCCGCGCACATCATCGCCAGCCACTCGGAGCAGGGCTGGAGCCTGCTGTGCAACGCCGTGGTGGTCTTCGACGACACCGGCGACCTGCTCCCTGACGGCCGGGTCATCGCTCCGCACCGTCCCCTCACGGACATGGCCTGACGGCTGCCTGATCCGCCCGCATCGGCCGCCAGCAACAGCGCAGCTGGGTCGGGCGGTGACGGGGAGTCGGACAGTCCCGTTTCGCTCTCGCCCGGCGGGAGTCCCGGACAGTTTCGAGCCAGCCGGCCAGCACTCCCCCGGCCCGCCACCCGCACCGTGGGCGGCCGGCATTTTCGTGTGCCCGGAGCAGGCAGGGCCGGTGCCAGTTTCGTGATCAACCGACCACATTGACCGCCGTTTCGGGCACGCGCCGCCGCGTTTCGGGAGCAGCCCCCGCCGTTTCGCGCACGCCTGCACGACCCCCTCTGGAGGCCCTCATGGCAATCACTGACTGGCCGCGAACCGCGGCCGAACCCGACCCCGAGACGGGCGCACCGGCCGCCGTTTCGGGAACGCCTCAGCCGGTTTCGCGGACGACCGGCACCGTTTCGGATGCGCCGGAGTTCGTTTCGGAGACGGAAAGCGGAACCGGAACGGACCGCTCCCCGGCGAAGCTGACCGGTACCCAGAAGTGGACGGCCGGAGCGATCGTCGTCGCCGCGCTCGCCCTCGCGGGCATCGGCCTGTACCTGTCCTTCGAGCACGTCGCCCAGTTCGCCTTCAAGGAGCTCCGCTTCGGCTCGCTGGGCAAGGGCCAGCTGTTCGCCGTCGGTGTCGACGTCGGCATCATGGTGATGATCGCGGTCGACCTGCTGATGGCCTGGCTCAAGCGCCCCATCAGCTGGATCCGCTATCCGGTGTGGCTGCTGACGGCCGCGACCGTTGTCCTCAACGCCGCCTCCGGCGCCCCCAAGGGCCGGGCGTGGGAGCTGCTGGACTACGTCGCCGCCGGCGCCCACGGTGTCGTCCCGGTGCTCTTCATCATGGTGGTGGAGCTGGGCCGCACGTCGATCGACCGGGTCGTCCGGCCTGACCAGGCCGAACGCGACTCGATCCCGTGGCTGCGGTGGGTGCTCGCCCCGGTGGCGACGGCCCGGATCTTCCGCCGGATGCGGCTGTGGGGTGTCACCTCTTACCCGGAGATGATCCGCCGCGATCAGGAGCTCATCGCCTACGAGCAGTGGCTCAAGCGCAAGTACGAGGGCGACATTTCCGAGGCCAGCGAGGATGAGCTGCTGCCGATGAAGATGGCCCCCTACGGCTACACGGTCGCCCAGGCCCTGGCCATGCCCGACGAGCAGGACCAGGCAGCTCAGGAGCGCGCGGAGGAGGCCGAGCGTCGGCGCCTGGACGCGGAGACGCGCAGCGAGGTCGCCAAGGCGGAGTCCGAGGCGGAGCGGGTGCGCGCCAAGGGCAAGGTGGAGGCGGTCCGGGCGGAGGTCGATGGCCAGACCGGTCAGGCCCGCGCCCACGCCCGAGCCCAGGTCAGCGCCGCAGAGCGGGCCGCTGAGCTGGAGCAGCAGGCTCTCGACGACGCCGTGGTCGCCGAAGCCCGAGCCCGTGAGGCGGAGGCGGAGCGCAAGGCGGCCCAGGAGCGCAAGGCGGCGGCCACCGCCGACCTGGAGAAGGCCGAGCTCGAGCGGAAGGCGGCTGAGCAGCGCAGGGCGGCGGCCGAGGCCGACAAGGTCGCGGCTGCGGAGGCCGGCGCGATCGAGACCGAGCGGATCGCGCTGGCACGCCGGACGGCGGCTGCCGCGAAGCTGGAGGCGGCCGAGCTGGAGCGCCAGGCCGCGCAGAAGCGGAAGGAAGCGGCGGAGGCCGACCGGGTGGCCGCGGCGGAGGCTCAGGCCATCGAGACCCAGACCATGGCCGAAGCCCGCAAGGCCGCTGCCGAAGCCGACCGGCGTGCTGCCGAAACGGAGAAGGCCGCTGCCGAAACGCGGCGCGCTGCTGCCGAAGCCGACCGCAAGAAGGCGGAGGAGGACCGCCGTCGGGAAGCCGCTCTCGCCGACATCGCGCGCGCCAAGAAGGAGGCCGCCGAAGCCGAGCGGGCTGCTGTCGAAACACGGCGGGCTGCTGCCGAAATCGAGCGTGCCGCGGTCGAAGCCGAGGACATCGCGAAGCTCAAGCCGCGCGAGCGCGCGGTCCGCAGGGTCGCCCGGATGATCCTCGCCGTCGGCGGCGACGCCGACCGGCTGCCGCTCGCCGACATCCAGCGCGAGCTGGCGGTCACCTCGCCCGGCACCGCCTCGGAGTACCGCCAGGAGGCATCCGAGTTGCTCGCCGGCGGCTACCGCCCGGAGCAGTGACCTGCACGAACGAGCTGTTTCGACGGTTCCACCGGCCCCCGAGACGAAGACAGCGCCTCGGGAGCGCGGTGAAGGCGCCGAAGCGCCACCTGCAGCTTTCCACCGATCCTGATCACACCACCACCCCGAGGAGAAAACGCCTGATGAGTAAGGACATCGCCACTCGCGTCACCACCGGCGTGCAGGCCCTCGCGCTCCCCGGTGAGCGCGAGGGCTGGCAGGCGCAGCACCGAGGCTCCCTGCTGAACGACGCGCAGACCTACGACGCCCTCGCTGACGCCATCCAGGCCGACCTCAAGGCCCGCCGCCTGGACGGTGATCTGCCGTGGGGCATCTCGGCCGCGGCCCGGGCCCGTAAGCGGGTCAAGCCGCTGCGGGACGCCGCCAAGGCCATGCGGCAGGCCGCCAGGGCCATCAACGGCACGGTCGCCGCCTACGAAGAGACCCAGCCGGAGGTGGTCCTCAAGCGCCGAGAGGACAAGGCCCTGCGCAAGAGCCAGCGCAAGAAGCAGCTGCAGGTCACCGCGCACAACAGCGCCCAGCAGACGCTGCGCAGGCTCGCGCCCGCCGACGGTGATGACGAGCCGGCGGGCGAGGCCAAGGTGATCGGTGACTTCTTCGGCCCGAAGCAGCGTCGGGGTGCCTGATGGCACCGCAGATGTCACCGCGCAAGGCCGCGCACTGGAACGCCAGATTCGAACAGGCCCGGGCGGCAGGTGAGAAGGGACCCGAGGAGTTCTTCCGCGCATGGCTGGATCTGGTGAAGGTCTCCGCTATCCAGAAGGTCCGCGTGAGCGGTGATCACAGCACCTTCAACGCCCTGTCGGCGGAGCTGGAGCGGATCTACCGCGAGCACTGCCAGTAATCGTCATCGTCATCATCACACCGCCAGAACAAGGGTTGACGGGGGTCCCAACCACGCGTACGCGTACGCGTGCGAGGCGACCCCCTCCCCGCTACTGGCAGTCACCAGAAGGGAGGGCGCGTGTCCGACGACGACAGCCCGGACAATGTGCGTCAGCTGCCCCGCCTCGGGTCTCCGCCGCCACCACCCGTCCCGCCGGCCCCGGTGCTGGACGGCGAGCGCAACGCCCCCGATTCGGAGCCCGGAACTGTTCGAATTTCCCCGTTCGACGCCCCGCGGGTGCCGCACGCTCCGCAGTCCACGAGCAGCGTTCCGGCGGCCCTTCGCAGCGGCGGGCTCGATGGCGGCCCGGACGCGCACGCACTGCCGCCGCGCACTGGGACGCTGTCGATGGCGGCGATCCTCGCCATCGCGCTCGCGGCTTTCGAGGGCCTGCAGACCTGGATCCAGGAGTCTGGCCCACGCCGCGCTGAGGCCGCCGCCCACCAGCGGGAGCTGGAACTGCTCGCCGCCAAGGCCAACGCGGACGCCACCCGGCACCGCGCGGAAGCCGATCGGGAACACGCACGAGCCGGCCGGGTTCCCTCCAGTCACGACTACGGCCGCAGCGCCCTCGGGCGTGGCTTGGGCGGCACGGGACGCGGCGGGGGCGGCATCGGGTCGGGGCGGCCCGGAACGGGCCGTACAGGGCCGTCCAGCGGCTCAGCGCAGCACCGCTCAACGGGACTTGGCGGCGGCCGGGGCGCCGCAGGCCCGGGCCGGTCCACCTCCGGCCGCAACGTCAACGGCTCGGCGGGCAGCGGTACCGGGCTCGGCCGGAGTGGCGGCTCCCCGGGGCGAAACAGCACGACGGGAGGACGGCCCGGCGTGGGCAGCGGCCGAACCGGCTCCGCCTCGGAGCGAAGCAGCAGCGGGTGGGGGCGAAACGGAGCCGGTTCGTCCCGAAACGGAGCGGGGCGCAGCCGAAACGGGCCCGGCGGCTCAAGCGGTGGCCCCAAGGGACCCGGCGGCCCGGCTGGGGGCGCTGGGGGGTCCGGGCGGCGCTCAGCCCGCCAGGCCGTCGCGGACTGGTGGAGCAAAGGCCGCAGGCCGCCCGGCGACTCCACGGTCCCAGGTACGAAGCCCTCTGGGAATGCCGGCCCGAAGACCCCCCGCGGCGGCGCGGGCCCGAAGGCCGCGCCGGGCGTACGGGTGAAGGGCGGGCCGACGCTGTGGGACGACCTCAAGAACCGTGTCGGTGGTGGCTGCTTCAAGACCGGACGGATCCGCGGCGTTCCGCCCAACACCGGCGTGAAGGCACCCAGGATGCCGTCCGGAGCCGACACCTCGAAGGGCCCGTTCGAAGCCGGTACGCAAGGACCGGCCGGTGACGGTTCTTCCGGGGAGCGGGTGCATCTGAAGGACGCACTCTTCGAAACGGTCAACGACCGCTGGAAGAAGCGCCGCGAGGGCTGGAAGGACAACTCAGGCCCGCGCCGCCGCCGGACCAAACCCTCCGGGAACGACTCGGACCGCCGCCGGCGTCAGCGGCCACGCGAGGGCGCCTCGGGCGACGGCGCGGGGCGGACCAGGCCGGGTCCGAACGGCTATGGGCAGGCGCGTACCTCACCGTTCGACCAAGACGCTGACGAGCCGGTGACCATCACGGTGGAGCAGGTCGACCCGCCCGGTACGCACGCCAAACGCTGGGAGCCCGCCCAGATCAGTGAAGCGCCGCGCGGCGTGCCGGCACAGAGCCAGCCCGCACTGCCCCGGGCTCCGCAACGCTCGGCCGGCAAGCGCCCCGGCACCACCCGCAGAAGGGACCCCATCCCCATGCCCGCATCCCCCGCACGCCGCGGATCCGTGCCAGTCACGGCCGGTCAGCACGCCACCGACATCACCCTGGACGACGCGCTGAAGGCCCTGACGAAGCTGGTGACCATCGGCATGGAGACGTCGGACGACGTTGCGCAGTTGGCCACCCAGTCCAACCGGCTGGTGGGCGCTGTCGAGGAAATCGTCCAGGACCTTGCGTCTGCGCACAACGTGCAGGGCAGGACCACGGGCGCCCTGGAAGCGGTGATGGAAGGCGTCGCCGAGGTGGTGCGCGTGGCGCAGCGTCTGGCCAAGCGGACCCATGAGGCTGCTGAAGCTGCCGAAGCGGAAGAGATCGAAATGAAGCGGGACTACCGGCCCGTGCAGGCCGCGACAGCCGACGCCGGCCTGGCCACGCCCAGCGCCCGCATCCACAACGAGAACTGAGGGGAAGGGACCCCATGAGCAATCTTCCGGCCGTGAGCGCGGACGGCGAGGGCAACGGCTTCGCCGCCCTGCAGGCCAAACTGTCAGTGCTGCAGCAGGCCGTAGGCGCCTGCGTGGAGCACAGCCAAGTCGTGAGGCTGCGCATGCGCAACGTCAGCAAGGCCGCCGACCAGCTCGGCGACCTGTCCGCCGCCGCCGAGGTTGCCCCGCCGCACCTCGGGGCGATCCGCGACATCAGCCTGGACTTCGCCGCATCGGCGGGCCTGGCCAGTCAGCTGGCCGGTGCGTTCGACCGGGTCCACCAGGCGGTCGCCAACGCCAAGGCCGTGCACCGGGCCGAGTACGGCGGCATCCGTGACGCCGCCGCCTCATCCCGGGTCAGCCAGGCCAAGCCGGGCTTCTACCGAGCCACCTGACCACACCCCCCATCGCGTTCTCAGCGGGGCCGCACCCGGAAGCCGGGGCGCGGCCCCGCCCCATGCCCGGGCCCCGCCCCCTGCCCGGCCACGGCCCAACCAGCCGTCGCCTCACCACACCTGGACCTGATGGACGCCGCACCGCTCCCCCCCCCCGGGGCGCGGTGCGGCGTCCAGCACGATCAACGAACCCCACCCACCGCACGAAAGGAGACGCACCATGAGGCAGATGCCCGCGCGGGCCAAAGCGGAGATGGTCGCCTACGGGGCATCCGCCGCCACCTTGGCCTACGTCCCGTCCATGCAGTCGCTGCCCGCACACGCCACCGCTGCCGCGATCAGCGGTAGCTGCGTGTGGTGGCTGTACCGCAAGGTCAAAACCCGCGACTTCCACCGCACCCTGCGTACCGCCCAGCGGGTGCTGGGACCGGTGACCGGCGGTGCCGTCTACGCGGCCGCCGCGATCGTGCCGGGCCGCCCGTGGTGGGAGCCAGCCGCCGCGCTCGGCTGGGGCGCTCTGATGGCGGCTGCGCTGCCCATCACCCGCTCCACCTGGACTTCCCAGCTCGAGGACAACTTGTCCTACCCACCCGGCTTCCCGGGGCTGGTCATGCGCCTGTGGGACGACGCCGAAGTCGCCCCCGACACGCACCTGGAGAACATCACCCAGATCGTCTCCCCCCAGCACCCGGACTTCACCGCCGACATCGTCGCCCCCGCCGGCAAGCCCGTCCCACGCCTGGACCTGATCGACGTCGCGGCCGCGTTCGGCGAACCCGTCGGCTGCGTCAGCATCGGCGACATCCCCGGCACCGGCCCGGGCCGGATGCGGCTCACCGTCGCCCCGACCAGCCGCCGCGGCGCCGGCAGCATCGAGGACCTGTGGGCCGAGCGGGTCGCCCGCCCGGACGGAGCCATCCCCGGCAGCCACATCGTCCGCGTCGAGCAGTTCCCCGCCCGCGGTGACCTCCCCACCCGCGGCATGGTCCTCGCCCAGGTCGACGCCGGCAAGGTCGCCCGCGTCAACCACGGCCAACTCTGCTCCGCGTTCGGCGTGGAGTCCGAAGAACTGCGCCTGGTCGCCGAAGCACGCGGCCGCGAAGTGCTGGTCACCCTGTATGAGTCGGCGCCTCTGAAGGCCTCCCGCCGCGCCACGCGTGAGCTGCTCACCCTGGACGCCTACGGCCGGTACACCATCGGCACCGCCCACGACGGCTCCGACGCCAAGGTGCACATGCAGTCCGCGGCCGGCACCCTGCACGGCTTCCTCGTCGGGGTCACCGGATCCGGTAAGACCGTCGCGCTCGCCCTGATGTGCGCGGCATGGGCACTGGCCGGTCTGACGAACTGGGTCACCTCTGCCCGCCCGGACGCGCAGATGAGCGCCGTCGGCCGGCACATCGACCGGCAGGGCTCAGGCGCGATCTTCACCTGGTGGATGCTCAAGAGCGCGATCGCGCTGATGGACATCCGCGGCGAAATGAACGCCGAAGTCGGGCACGACTTCTCCGCCCACTCCCCCTACCCGGGCCTGGTCCTGGTCCTCGACGAGTTCAACTCCCTCGTCGGCGACGAGGCCCTCGGTGACGACATCGCCCACATGACCGACGTGCTGGCCCGTGAGGGCCGCAAGTTCGGCATCGGGATCGTCTTCGCCGGCCAATCGCTGAACCTGTCCAAACTCGGAGGCGAAGCCTCCCTGCGCGACCAGGTTCAAGGCGGTATCGGTGTCGTGCTGCGCATCGCCGGCTCCTCCGGCGGCATCGCCGCCCGCCAGGCCACCGGCGGACTCGCCGGCGACGCTGATCTGGCCGCCATCCCCGACCGGTTCAACGCCGCCACCTCCCTGATGGACCGGATGCACGGCACCATCGACGACACACCCGGCGAAACCACCCAGGGCGTCGGTCACACCGTCACCGGCTCCGGAGCGGTCATGATGCGCACCCTGTACGTCCACCTGCCCAAAGACGGCTCCCGCGACGGCCTGGACGACATCTTCCCGGAAGGCGGCGCCATCAACACGCTGACCGACCGGGAGCTTCAGGCCCTGACCGAGCTGGGGCTCTGGCACGACTGGACCACGCCGCCGCCCTCCAAGAACAGCAAAGACGACAGCGAAGACGACACGCTGCTCCTGCAGTTCGGCGCCATCGGCTCGTTCGCCGCGCCCACCGTCAAGTCCAAGCCCCGCACCGTCAAAGACAAGATTCTCGACGCGGTCGACCGGCAGATGACCGCCAAGGAGATTCGCTCCGAGGTCGACGCCGCCGCCGGCACCATCCGCAACGCCCTGAGCGACCTGGTCGCCGACGGACGCCTGCGCCAAGTCGACCACGGCGTATACGCGCCCGTCGGAACCGGCACCACCGAAGCCCTCAGCGTGCAGGACGGGCCCAGCATCGGTGAACAGGCGCCGGACCTCGACGGCGCCCTGGTGGCGGAGGCGGCCAGCCTCATCATCACCTGCCAGTACGGCTCCCCATCGATGCTCCAGCGCAAGCTGCGCGTCGGCTTCGCCCTCGCCGGACGCCTCATGGACGTCCTGGAGGACCGCGGCATCGTCGGACCCTCCGACGGCAGCAAGGCCCGCACGGTCCTGGTCACCCCCGAGGCTCACGACGACGTCGTCCGCGAACTGCGCGCCGACTTCGCCCTCGCCGCCGACGACTGACCACCCCCTCCACCCCTGGGGCCCCGGCACCCGCCGGGGCCCCACCCATACGCACCCGCCTACCAGCACCCACTCCCTGGAAGGGAAACCCCCGTGATCGTCAATGTCTCCGCCGTGGTCCTCCTGGCCGTGGTCGTCATCCTGCTGATCCGCTCCGGCGCCGTACGTCTCAGGGCGGCCATCGCCTGTGCCGCCTTCGGCTTCTGCCTGGCCTCCACCGGCGTCGCCCCCGTCATCACCGGGATGCTCAACGGCCTTGCAGGCCTGGCCTCGCTGCACTGACAGGAGCACTCCCTTGGCCGCCTCACTGCACCCCACGCCCGCCCTACAGGAAGACCAGCCCTCGCAGGCAGCGTCCCGGCCCGGCGGTGCCGGCCTGAGCCTGGAAGCACGGCTGGCCGCTGTCGAGGCGGCCATGACCGTCAGGCTCGACGAAGCCGCTGTCGCCCACGAGGTACGCACCGCGCACCTGGCCACCACCCCTGTCAACCTCACCGAGGTCGTGAGAGTCCCACTCACCCCGACATCCCCGGCCGCACCGCCGCCGACCTACACCACCCCGGTGGCCGCGCTCCTCGAACGCGCCCACCGCCGGATGGAGACAGACGGATGGTGCGCTGGCGCCATGACCGACAAAACCGGCGCGGTCTGCCTCATCGGAGCCATCCGCAAGGAGGCCCGCGGCGACCGCGCCCTGGAGACCGACGCAGCTTCCCTCGTCCTGGACGCCATCCGCCGCCGGTTCGGCGACGACACCGACTCCGTGCCGGCCTTCAACGACGCGCACGGCTCCGGCCACATCCCAGCGCGCATGCTGGGCGAGGCCGCTTCGCTCGCTGACGCAAAGAGCCTCTGATCTATCCGGGCACTGAGGCGGTCAGCCGTCCAGCTCGATGATCAGCCGCCCATAGTCATCGACCCAGGCCGGATACACAAACCCGCCGACGATGGCCCGGTTGACGAACACCTCGACCTCAGCGTCCGTGTCGATGACCAGCACACCGTCCTCGTCGGTGAATGCCTGCCACGTCACCCCGTCCGTGTCGATGACGGCCTCGAAATCCACCACAGGCGGCTCACTGCTGAACAAGCCCATCACTTTGCCCACGCCGTCGCTCCCAGCCTGACGCACAGGCAACCCTCACACCAGATCCCGGATCACCCGTGTCGCGCCCACGGGGACATCGGCTGGGCGCTGTCCAGGCCCTCCGATCCGCCACCCAGGCACCCCTCCGGCCTGCCCACCTGCCCCTTCTGGCGGCGCGGGGCAGGCCACAGACACCTCCCGACTCATTGCTGAAGGAGCCGTTCGACCATGGCTGCCCACGACCGAACCGAACCCGCCGAACCGACTGCGGAGAAGCCGGCCCCGAGCCGACTCCAGGCCTTACGCAACCAGTGGCACGCCGCGTGGGAGGAGGGCGGCTTCCTGCATCAGCGGTGGGAGGACCTGGCCCAGGCCCGCCACGCCGGATGGCACGACATCGCCAACTGGATCAAGGCCGTCCTCGTCTTGGCCGGGGTCTGCGCGGTCATCATCCTGCTGGACACCGCCAGCGACATCGTCAGCGCCGTGCTGCATCGCCTGTCCGCCACCGGCACGGTGACCGCGACGCCCGGAACCGATACCACCAGCGGCCTGTGGGGCGTCATCGACAACCCGATCCGTTCCTACATCGCGCAGCACAGCACCCACCTCCCCGCCCCCGGCTCCGCCATCTACACCCTCTGGCAATTCACCGGCCTCATCGGCCTGCTCGGCGGAGCCGCCGGCAGCACCGGCGCGCGCCTGCTGTGGACCGGGTGGGGCCTCGCCAGCGCCGCCATGGTGTGGTCCGCGGCCCCCGACGGCAGCCGCACCATCGCCACCGGAACCGCCACCCTCATGTGGGCCCTTGCCAGCATCGTCGCCCTGCGCGGCCTCAGCCCGCGGCGCCTGGACGACCCGGCTCCCATAACGCCGCAGGTCAACATCTACCCCGCGTTCTACCTGCCGCCGCAGCCCACGCCCTACTTCGACGCCGACTCCGGCAACATCCAGCACCGCCGCTGACCCACGACACCGCCTCACACCACCGAGACCTGACGCTCTGCCTGGCCCTCGCCCACCCACTCCCGGGCGGGCGAGGGCCGGACAGGCCGCCCGGCCCAGCCCACCGCCCCGGAGCACCCCGCCGACACCAGCCCTGCGCCAGCGGGGCGCAGCGCTGCCCACCGACGACTTGAGGAGATCACTCGTGCTTATCCCCCGCCTGCGCCGCCGCCCCGGCCCGTCCCGCCCACAGCGTCCCGGCCGGCTGCCCGGCGCCTGGAGCAGGTGATGCCGCGTCCGAGGAGAAGCGCCGCCGCGAGGTGAATCGGGTGCCGCGCAGCGACGCGACGCTGCCAATTGGAGTTCACGCGGGTTCCCACTGACGTACCTCGGTCGCATCAGCGCAAGTCCGCAGGTGACCACCCTGCACAGGGCGAGTCAGCGAGCGTGCGAGGTTCTCGCACTCACGGGCAGATTCCGCGAGCGGAGCCAGGAACTTGCCCGTGCGTACGGAAAATCGGAAGTCGCGTGTCAGGCAATCCATGCCTCACCGTGTCGATGCCGGTCCAACCCCACTGCTGAGAACTCGTCCTCGCCGGCGCTTGCTACTGCACCCAACCGCCGCAGCGCTTGAGAGATCGGGCTGCCAGCAGGAGGAAAGGGCTGCCCCTCCTCCACGTGGAGCGGTCCCAGCACGATGCTGCCGCCGTTCCACACGGCAGCTCGCTGCTCGCCTACGCCGCCGAAGTACTCAGCTTCCACGTAGGCCACCGGCCCACCGGCTGACCAGGCAGCGAGGGTCTTCTCGAACCCTCCTGGCAACCCCCAGAACCCCAACGTGCTGACAGAGCTGCCGTCGGCGACCGAATCGAACAGTGCGTCCGTCATCGGCAACAGCGACAGGCCCTGTCCGATCGACGCCAGTCGGGCGGCAGGCAGGTCCCGCGCCGCGCCGCGCAACGCCTCTCCATCAGCGATCACTGCTCGCAGGTCGTAGCCCATCCCAAAGCCCCCTCCAGATCGGAGGCCCCATCTTGACCCTCACGGCGAAGCGGAACCCGCGCGGTATCCCCGCCCAGAACTACCACACCCAGCGGGTTCTCGCCGGACCACCGTTCAGATCCTCCGAACCCGCTGGTTTCGGAGTTCGACCGACGCGCTTGTCCCGAGGGCCTGGTCACCCGGCGGCAGTTACGCGAGCGAGGACTGAGCCCAGGCGGGCACGGCCCGGTCGCGGTGCTGCGCTGCAAGGCGTGCGCCTACCGGCCCGACCAGTCATGCATCCATCCCACCCGGGCCTGGCTCTACAGCGTGGAGCTCGCCCGACCGAAGCGGGTGCCGACGCTCGCGCAGGAAGAGGCGCTGACCGGGCGATGGCCGCGAGGTCCACGTGCCCCCGATGCCGCCGGAGGTACTACTTCTGCCTCCCGCTGCGCACCCAGGGCGTGTGCGACCCCTGCGACAAGGGCTACGAGCCCAGCCCCGATACCTACATGGCGTCCCCGGCCCCGGTCGTCCGCCGGCTGGCTGCATAGCGCGAACCCCGTCCCAGCCGCACTGGCCGGGACGGGGCCCACCCGGGCGGCCGCAGCACCGGCAACAGGCCGACCGCCCGCTCCCTCACCTTCGAGATCAGGAGAACCCCAGCATGCATGCTCACCGTCCCGCCGTCTTCGCCGCCCTGCTCGGACTCACCCGCGCCGGGAGCGCGATCGGAGACTTCTGGGTCCAGTCGGACTTCTGTGCCCGCGTGAAGGGTGCCTCCGACGACCACCCGGTCACCTACGTCGACCCGGTCACCGAGGAGAAGACGACCCACGGCACAGCCGACGGCCGTCAGGCGTGCCTGAAGCACTGCCTGACCTACACGGCTACGCAGGCGATCGTCGCCGGGGCCGGCGCCCGCGCGCTCGGAATCAGGGTCCACCCGGCCGCCGCCGCGGCCGCGCTCGCCATCTCCTTCACGACCCACTACGCGGCGGACCGACGCGTCCCGGGCAAGGGTCTGCTGGAGCGGATCGCCACCAAGACTGGCAAGGGCGGCTTCTACAAGCTGGCCGACTTCGGCATGAACGGCGCCTTCCACCTCGACTCCGCCTGGCACCACGGCTGGGAAACGGTCGCGGCCCTGGCCGCCACCACCAAGGCGACCACCCGATGACCGGCCGTTCCCGCACGCGCTTGGACCGGGTGCGTGCCTCGCTCGGCATCTCCCAGCTCGCCCTCCAGCAGGTGCAGGACGACCTGAACGCCGACGACGTCGACGCCCCCGAGCTCGCCGCGATCCTGCGCGAGCTCCAAGAGGACGTCGACGTCCCCGGCGGCCTCTTACCGATGCTCGCGCAGGTGGTCAGCACCGCAGCGCGCCGGGCGGAGCAGATCGAGCCGGACCGCGACGGCGACGCCTCCTGCCCGCTGCACGAGGCCGCCGCCCTGATCACCGACAACGCCGGGCAGCGCCTGAACTGGGCTGCCCGCTCCCTCGACCCGAAAGGAGACGGCGCATGACTTCGGTGCTGTACCCGGACCTGCCCGAGAACGCCCTGATCGTGCTGATCGGCGCGTCCGGCGCGGGCAAGTCCACGCTGGCCCGCACCTGGCCGGCCTCCCAGATCCTCTCCCTTGACGGCCTGCGCGGCATGGTCAGCGACGACCCCGGTCGGCAGGACGCCACGGCCGATGCCGCCGACGTCCTCAAGCTGGTGCTGGAGCACCGGATGGCCCGCAAGCTCAACACGGTGATCGACGCGACCAACGTCGAGCAGTCCGTGAGGTCGGAACTGGTGATGGCCGCCAAGCGGCACAGCATGCCGACCGTCGCGGTCATCGTCGCCACGCCGCTGCCCGTCTGCTTGGAGCGGCAGCGCCCGCGGCCGGACAACCGGCGCGTGCCCGACGACGTCGTGCGGGCCCAGCACCAAGCGATGGTCCACTCGCACCAGAGGCTGGCCGGCGAGGGCTTCAACACCGTCGTCTTCGCCGATTCCACGTACCGGCTGCTGCCGTTCCTGCAGCGCCTGAGCGAGATCCGGCAGGCCCGCCTCGGCATGGACGGCGGCGCGGGCCTCGGTGACCTGAACCTCGTGTCCCGGGTGTTCGGTGAGGATGTCCTGCCCCTGTGGCGTTGGAAGCCCGGCTCGGACATCGCCAGCGGCGACCGCGTCGCTGAGATCCGCCTCGGTCAGCAGTACCTCACCCTCGCCCTGCGCACCAACGTGGACGGCGAGGGCGAGCTCGGCTTCGACGTGATGCTTCCGTGCCCGCACGACGAGGAATGCACCGGCTACGCCTGGGCGCCCGCCTACAGCGTCACCTGCCTGTTCCGAGCTCTCAGCGGCGACCTGGACGACGGCGACGACATCGTCTGCACCGTCCACGGCGACGTCGACACCATCGACTAGGAGGGCGACGACGACCACGCTCCGCGGCAACTGCAGGACCGCAGTAGGAGCGTGGCCTGACCTTCCACGAGTACAGCAGCAAGCCCTGCTGAAGCGGCCCTGAAAGGCGCTCTAACCGCGCAGGCTGGGCCCGCTCCAGCCACGACCCCCACAGCCGCACCAGCCCGTCCACCCCAGCTAGCCGGTCGCCCGCAGCACCAACCAGCGGCAGACGACCGAAGTGACCGGTTCGTGATCCCTGGTCGGGGCCGGTGGTCGGCGTCGCGGTCGGGCCTGTGCGCTGTCCTGGCCTGCGCGGCCAGCGCCAGCCACGACCTGCAGAAGATCCCGGGACAGGCGCAAGGCCTCACAAACCATCGCCCATCCCGGGCCCCAACCCGTACGAGACGAGAGGGAGATCACCAGTATGGGCTCCGTCGTTCGCGTGCAGGCCCGAATCGGGCAACGCGCGCTCTTACTGACCACCGCAGCCCTGCCATTGACCGGCTGGGCCGTCCACGCCGTCACCCTGCACAGGCAGCTCGCCGCCACCCGGAAGGATCCGCTGACCGGTCTGCTGCGCCGCGACTCCTATACCGCCCGCGCCTGCCGACTCCTGGCCCGGCACGGCGACGACACGGCCGTGATCCTGGTCGACGCCGATCACTTCAAGCGGATCAACGACACGCTCGGCCATGAGGCCGGCGACACCGTCCTGGCCGCGTTCGGTGCCCGGCTCGTCGCGTGGGCGGGCCCGCGAGCGGCCGTGGGCAGGCTCGGAGGCGATGAGTTCGCCGTCGTCCTGGAGCTGCCCGCCGCGCGCCTGGAGCAGCGCCTGGAGCATCTGGTGCGGATGCTGCACACGCCGGTCGTCCTGGACGACGGCCGCACCGTCGATGTCGCCGCCTCGGTTGGCGCCACGACCCCGTCCACGGTCGGCTCCCGCGACCTGACCGTGCTGCAGCGGGCTGCCGACGCGGCCCTGTACGACGGCAAGCACTCCGGCCGCGCCGTCGTCGCCTCGCCCGCGCACACCACGATGCCGTCCGTCAACGGCCGCCGCGCCGGGCGCCCGGGAACGGCCGTATGGGGGCAGGCAGCATGAGCGCCGCGCCCCTCCCGCAGGGCGACTGGATCCGCGGCATCAGCGTCCAGCAGCCGCACGCCACCTGCATCCTGACCGGCGCCAAGGGCATCGAGAACCGCCCCCAGCCCTGGAGCTGGCGTGGCTGGATGCTCCTGCACGCAGGCCACCGGATCGACCGGCCCGCCCTGCGGGTCCCGCTGATCGCGCGCACCATCCGCGGCCGGGAGCTGACCACCGGAGCCGTGATCGGCATCGCGCGCCTGGTCGACTGCCATCAGGACGACGAAGGCTCCGAGCCCTGCACGCCGTGGGCGCAGGCCGGCGCCTGGCACCTGGTCCTCCAGGACGTCCAGGAGCTGCCGCTGCCGGTCCCCGCTGCCGGGCAGCTAGGGCCCTGGAAGCCGACCGAGGACCTGCTGGATCGCGTGTTCCAGCAGCTGCCCGCCTTCCGGCCGTGACCCGCGCGCGACGCACGAAGGAGAAGCCGCCGTTCGAGCCGGGCCTGATCCCGGCTCCCGGCGAGCTTCTCGTCTGGCGCGACGGCCAGCACTTCGACCACTGGCAGGACCTCCTCTGCACGCTGTGCGGCCAGCCCACGCCCATGCGCTCCCACTCCGGCGAGCCCGTGCACAAGGCATGCGCCGAGGACTGGATCACCGCCCACCCCGTTGAGGCCCGCCGCGGGCGGTTCGCCTCCGACCTCGCGCCGAAGCCCAAGGACAAGGGCCAAGGCGACCACGCCTGACCTCCACCTGGAGGAACCCATGAGCAGCACCGACCGCGACGTCAACCACGCCCGCGCCTACCCCGAGCCGCCCGCCTCCCCTCTCTGGCACCGCCACGGCGCGAAGGCCCGGCCGCTCACCGACGCCCAGCGCAAACGCAACCGCGAACTGCTGGACATCGCTCAGCGCAAGCCCCGCACCAGGGCCGCGTAGGAGGGCCAGCCGATGTTCACCGACATGAAAGAGGCCCTCGCAGCCGAGGACCTCGAACTCACCCCGCTCGGCAGCGACCAGCGCAGCGCCGCCTCCCTGGTGGTGGCCCACCACGCCCGCGGCAAGGACGACCTCGCCGACCTGCTGGGCGCGCTCGGACTGCCCTGCGGCGAGGACGACCTCGTAGGCCTTCTCCCGCACCTCACCACCCCCGCTGACTCCCCGACCGGAGACACGATGACCACTCAAACCGTCAACGCCTTCACCGCCACAGCCGCCTCCATGCTGAAGAACGGCGACAGCCCCGAGCACGTGCGTGACACCCTCGGACTGTCGGGGGGCGAACTCGCCGATGCCCTCCAGCACGCCGGACTTGCCGCCGCCGATGCGGACACGGAGGGCAGCACCCGCACCCCGGAGCCGACCACTACGGCGCCCGACAGCACGAGGGGCGCCGACGGGATCGATGCCCTGCTCGTGTGGGCGGAGAACCACACCGCCGCCAGCATCCGCAACCGAGCCGCTCGCGTCCGCGCCGACCTCACCGAGCTGACCGAGCGCCGCGCCGCCGACGCCGCCCAGCGCCAGGCTGAGGAGCGAGTGGCCAAGGCCAAGGCCGAACTCGAGGCCGCGCAGGCGCAGCTGCGCGCGGTGAAGACCGGCGGCCGTCCCGCCACATCGGTACACAACGCCACTCCCCCGGCTCCCACCCCGGCCGCGGCCGGCAAGCGCAGCAAGGCGGAGCTGGCCGCGATCCGGACGTGGGCGCGCGCCCACGGCCACCAGATCGCCGACCGGGGCACCCCGGCCAAGGCCGTCCTGGACGCCTACGACGCCGCCCACCGCACCAACGCTTCGGCGGAGGCGAGCTGATGGACGCCATCCCGCTCGCCCTGGACGGCTTCCTGGCGGCCGACGCTGAACCCGGTGACCGTGAGGGCACCGCCTGCTGGCGCCTGACCTGCTCCGCCGGCACCGACCACCTGATCGACGAAGCGGTCATCCCCTGCACGACCATGGAGCCGGAGATCGCCCACGCCATGCTCACCGAGCACCAGCCCGGCGACCTGCTGCGCGTCATCGGCCACCTCACCCTCCCCGACACCGCCGACGGAGTCATCCGGCTGCACGCCGAAAGCCTCGAAGTGCTCTGGGCAGCACCGCTGCTGGAAGGCGAGGAGGACGCCGACACCGCGACCGTGACGGACACCGACGCCGACCGGAACAGGGCCATCGCTGCGCTCGCCGAGGCCCTCACCGGCCTCGGTCAGGCGGAGCCCGGCCCCGAGCAGAGCATCCGCATCCACATCAGCCCCACCGGGACCCTCGGTTCGGGCCTGGAGTACTGCCACAGCGTCGACATCACCCCGGACGTGGCCCACCGGCTCGCCAACTACATCGACGCCATGAGCTGCCACCTGGACAGCGAACGCCCCGACGGCGTCGTCCTGGACCCGGAGACCATCGCGGACCTGACCGACCTGTTCGACGACATCGACCTGACCGCTCTCACCAGCACAGTCCTCAGCGCCACCCGGCCCGAACACCGACCTGCCGTCACCCAGGCCATGGACGACATGTTCGGTGACATCCCCGCCCCCGAGGACACCGACCCATGACCACCAACCACGCCCCCAGAGAGGTGCACATGACCGAAACCGAAACCGAGATCGAGGCGATCCGCTACACCGCCGACGTCGTCGCCCTGACTCCCGCCCGGGAGGTCCTGCTCATTCAGCGGCGCTGGCCGCCGCACGAGGGCGCCTGGGCGCTCCCCGGCGGCCACGTCGACCCCGGAGAAACCAGCCGCGCGGCCGCGGCCCGCGAGCTGGCGGAGGAAACCGGCGTCACCGTCCCCACCGACGCCCTGCGCCAGATCGGCGTCTGGGACGCTCCCGACCGCGACCCGCGCGGCCGGTACGTCACCGTCGCCTACACGGTCGTCGTCTCCACCGGCACCGTGATCACCGCCGGGGACGATGCCCGCACCGCCCGCTTGTGGCCCCTGAACGACCTGCCACCGCTGGCGTTCGACCACGCCGCCATCCTCAACGCGGCCACGGCCTCCTGACACACAACACGACACCCCACAGCGCCGGGCCCCGACCAGGAGGCCGGGGCCCGGCGCTTCTCACCCTCCCTCTTCACCGAGGAGCGTTCGCGTGTTAGCCCCAGTCGTCACCGCTGGCCTCGCCGTCGTCCCCACCCTGACCGGCATGCCGTGGTTCTCCCACCAGCAGGCGCCCGCCGCTGGATTCGTGGCTGCGTCCTGAGCTGCGGTGATCCCCGTCGCGACACAACTTGCGAGCAATCCGCGGCCGGCGCCTTAAGCCAGCAATCTGTGGCAATCCGTGAGCGCCACCGAGCGACCACCCCGCATCCTAAATCTCGACACGACCAGGACGTGGAGGCGACATGGCGCTCAGGTTCCTCGGCACGACTAGCGAAGACGGCGACTGCCCCACTCTGTACGAGATCGAGGGCACGGACGAGATCCTCGTCCAAGGCGACCGCGAGACCGACCCGCAGCACCTCGTGCAGCTGCGGGACGTCAAGCCGTCCGAGACCTTCGTCCGTGTGCCGCGCGAGCTGCTCACCCGCTACGCACCCAGCACCCCGGTGCCCGAACTCCAGCCGTTCTCAGCCGTCTCCCACCTCTTTCGGGAGTTCCGGCACACCGCGTGGCGGCTGGAGACCCGCCGCGGCTACGCCACCGACCGGCACAGCCCGAAGTGGCAGCGCTTCCTCGCTGGCGAGGACGTCGGCCATGACCCGGACAACGCGTGGCGGGCGAACGTGCGGGAGCAGACCGCGCAGGGCAAGCGGTTCGGGCGGGTCCGCCTCGTCGACGAGCCGCTTACACAAGGCCAGCACTACCTGCTGGCCACCGCCCCGGGCAACGTGACCGCCGGCGAGGACATCCGCAACCTCACCCGCGCCGAGGCCGAACAGCTACGGCTCCCGGATTGCGACTTCTGGCTGTTCGACTCGAAGATCGTGGCCCGCTTCGCATTCGACGAGGACGACACCACCCTCGGCGTGTACGTCACCGAGGACCCCGCCGAAGTGCTTGCCGCCTGCCAGGCCCGAGACGCCGCCTGGCACCACGCCATCCCTACAGCCGAGTTCGCAAAGCGGGTAGCTTCAACCGAGTGACCACCGACTTCCAGACCGCACGCGAGGCCCTCGGCGCGCGCCTGCGGGAGTTGCGCGTCGAGGCCGGTCTGGAAGGCAAGGACATCGCCCACAAGCTCGGCTGGCAGACGTCCAAGGTCTCTCGGCTGCAGAACGGCAAGCAGACCCCGACCCGCGACGACCTCACGGCATGGGCGAATGCCGTCGGCCGCCCGGACGCCGAGCCCGAACTGCACGGCCTCTTGGCGGGCTTGGACCTTAAGCAGCGGCACCGCTCGTGGCGGCGGCAGCTCGCGGGCGGGCATCGCGGCCGGCAGGAGATCGCCGTCCGGCAGATGGAGCACACGACACTGCTGCGGGGCCTTGAGGTCTCCCGCATTCCTGGCCTGTTCCAGACGCCGGAGTACGCGCGGGTCATCTTCGACACCAACGCCGAGTTCCGTGGGATTCCGCCCACCACCGAGGACGCCATCGAGAGGCGTATGCGTCGCCAGGAAGCGCTGTACGACCCCGAGAAGACGTTCCGGTTCCTCGTCTGCGAAGCCGCCCTGTATCACCGCTCATGCCCCGTCGAGGTGATGGCGGAGCAACTCGACCGGCTCTACAACCTCGTCGGGCAACGCCGGATCGAACTCGGCATCCTGCCCTTCGGCACCCAGCTGCGCCGCACAGCACCGCACGCCTTCTGGATCTACGATCGGCGACTCGTCATCGTCGAGACCATCAGCGAGGAGCTGTGGCTGACCGGTGACGACGACGTCCAGCTGTACGAGCGGGCGTGGGAATGGCTCGCCGAGTCCGCGGAGTACGGGTCGCCAGCCCGGCGCCTGATCGGCCGTGCGAGGGCCGCTCTCGACCTCACCTGAGCAACCAGCCGCAAGCCTCCCCTCCCTGTCCGCAATCCCGCGCAATCGGGCCGCAAGCCTGCAATCAACCTGCATAACGTGCCGCTCATGGCCCACCCGATGAGCATCGCCCAGCGATACGAGGCCGGAGACGTGTGGCTCGCCGACTGCCACACGCACCCGGCGCTCGTGTGGAAGGCGTGGCACGCCAGCACCCTCGCCGAGATCCAGAGCGGCGCGCACTGGCTGATCGCCGAGTCCACTGTCACCCAAGGCCTGCCCGCCGCGGCCCGGATCCGGGAGGAGCAGCGAGGGCCGGTGCTCATGGACCCCTACGCGAACGCGGCATGGTGGCTGGTGCCCCTCGACGCCGTGGAGGAACTCGCCGACGTCCGGCAACTCCACGTCCGGCACACAGGCTGGACGCTGCGCTGCCCGCCGACGGGCCGCGAGATGGAGCGCATGCAATGGCTTTGGGACCCCGATGGGACGGGCCACCTCACTGACCCTGCCGTACTCGCCGCCGCCTTCGGCCCGGGCGGGTACCGACACACCACGGAGGCACCGGCATGACCGGCACTGAGACGGAGACCCTCGCGCCTGAGACCGTCGACCCCGACGCGGAGTACGAGCAGCTCTGCACTGAGCTGCTGCGCAATACGAGGTTCCGTCGTCACCGTGCCGCCGTGCAAGCGATGGTCGAGGAACGCACTGTCCTGTCCGTACCGGCCGTGCAGCGCGCACTGATCGTCGACAGCCGCAAGGGGCGGGCGGCGTGCTTCGAAGGCCTGTCCGGGCTTCAGTACGGGCTCGGTCTCGACGAGCAGCAGCGTGCGTTCCTGCACCTGGTCCTGTCCATGGTCGGCATCGGCATCACCACTCTCGCCTCCGCGGAGGATCTCGACGACCGCCGCTTGCCGATCATCGTGCGGGCGATCCTGCGCCTGGCGGGCAACGAGGACCTCGCCGTCGGCCGACGCCTGTGAGCCCGGCGACCGGACACCGGTAGCCGCCGTGGCCGCCCGCACGCCCCGTCCGCGCGGTCGCCCGCGGCCCGCCGCCGGGCTGTCCCAGTCGCCGACGGCGGGCCGCCCCACAGATGGCCCGTCCGTCCTCTGCGCGGAGAACTCCGGCCCCGGCTTCAGCGTCTCCCTCTGGGCCCTGAAAGAGCCGCTGCGCTGGCGCACCCGCCGCGACCGCATCTTCGTGAACTCCATGAGCGACGCCTTCCACCCCGAAGTCCCAATACCTAGCTGGCCGCCCTATGGTCCGTCATGTACTGGATTTGCGCCGACGTCTCCGGTCGCTACGCCCACCGCTCCGAACCTACCTCCTCCTCACCAAGCGGCGTCTCAGGAAGCGAGCGTGGCTGGCGAAGTGGGCCGACCGGGACATCCGCGTCGACCTGACCAGGTCCGCCGCCGAACACTGTGGTGCGATCAGGAGGAAATTGACAACGCCCCCTTCATGCCCCGGCCGGCTGGTCTCCGTGTGGCTCGGCGTCTCGGTGGAAGACCATCAGTCTGCCAACACGCGGATCCCACAGATGCGGCCGTCCGGTTGGCCTCCGCCGGACCCCTCCTAGGACCATTCTCTTGAGGGGCGCTCCCAAGGGGCCATCTCGCGTTCCGGCACTCGTCGGCGACCTGATGCGCCGAAGCGTGCGAGGATTCGGCGCCTGAGGGCTTCCAACCACATCAGGCCTCGTGCGACACGGGACGTGATCAAAAAGAACCACATCAAGATGAAGCCGACATCTGTGCGGGGTGCGGAACGCAGTCCTGCCGTCGGATCAGATCAGGCATCGTGGCGGAGCGGCCGCCCGCCGGCCTGGCGATGTCAGTGCGCCCCCGGAAGGGGCCGCTTTAGGATCACGGGGATGACCAGTCGTTCTTCCCGTAGAAGGGGCTGTTATGGCCGAGCTCATCCGGCAGCAACACCTTGATGCGGATGTGGAGTATCACGGCTTCGGGTTCCAGGAGTCCCATGACGCTGATCTGCCCGTCCCGTTCCCTGATGACTTCGAGCAGGGGGTCTTCCTGAACGCCTTCCCGGGGCGTCTCGACATCTACAGTGGCGGCCACACGCATACCGCTGCGGTCACCGTGGAGGTGTGGGACGGTGAACCGCCTGCGCAGGATTCTTCGCGGTGGGACGAGCAGGCTGAGGCCGACTTCGAGTCGACCAGTGGTGAAGTGGCCGTGTGGTCCATGGGCCTGGGGCGCGCCGATGACGTGATCACGCTTGCCGATTCGGGGGGTTCCTGGCGAGTGCGGGTGAGCTGTACTGGGCGCAGCGAAGCTGCGGCACTGTCGGAGCAGGAAGGTACGGGCGAAGGCGTGGAGAAGTACCTCGTGCAGTTCTGGCCCGCAACGACCTGAACGCGGACCGCGGGCGGGAGCGCCGACAGTGCGACACTCCCGCCTCCGGTACTCAGGAGACGATCTTCACGATGAAGCCGTCTTCCATTCCGTCGATGATCCGGTTCTTGGCGTAGAAACTGAGCAGCAGGCTGCCGCCCGCACCGTTGTCTTCCTTCGCGATCGGCTTCACGGAGAAGTTGAACTTCTTCGCGTCCGCGTCGTAGTCGTGCTCCGCGGCGCCCTCATAGGTGGTGGCGAAGGGGTACTCGTCGCACTCGCGCGTGCCACCGTGCGTGTAGTTGGCGCCCCAATACCGCTTGCATTGCTTGACCGCCGCCTTGCGGTTGTCGTCCTTGCGTGCCTTGTTGACCGTTCGATGCAGCGGCTGGTCGGGCGTCTGACCGGGCACCTTCTTCGCCGACATGTACGGCTTGGTGTCCTGTGGTTTTGTGAACGCAGTCTTGATGTGCTGAGCCGCGGCCCGCTCCTCGGCGCCGGCCTTCGTGCTGTAGTTCAGCATCCCGATGTAGGCGAACGAGGCTGCGCCTCTCTTGTCGGGATTGCCGCCGCCGGTCGAGTTCGCCAGGTACTTGGCGGCGTCCCAGCGCGGCGGCAGGAAGAACAGGTCACCCCTGAGGTCGCCGGTGAGCGTGGCGTTCGGCGGCGGTGTGATCGTGATGGACGGCTGGTAGATGGCGGCGATCAGATCCGTTGTGCCTTGACTGCCCTGTCCGGGCTTGGCGTTGACGGTCTCGTTGAACGAGCCCAGCACCTTGAGTTCGGCGAAGGTCTTCGTCCCGGGCATGTTGCCGCCCCGGGTGTAGCGGACCGTGGACGGCCAGCTGTTGGGGATCTTGCCCTTGGTGTTGATCTTCATCGCAGGCGCCTCGGTGGTGCCCTGCGACTCCATCTCGGTGAAGTGGTACTTGAAGTTGATCGTGCGGCTGTTCTTGGCGATCGTGCCCACGACCCGGACGTTGAACATGCTCACGCCGGAGGGCCTGCCGTTGACGAGCCAGGTCTGCACGAACGAAGCGCCCGAACAGGCCGCGAACCGGGACGTGAAGTAGAACTTCTTGGTGGTGCCCAGGCCCTTCTTGCACTCGTCGAGCGTCATCGTGCGAGCCGGTTCCGGAGCCGCGATCAGGGGCGCCGGCGAGGCGGTCGATTCGACAGGTGTGGTGCGGGATGGCTGGGTCGCCCGCCGTGCGTACGACGCCGCAGGACCAACCGTCTCGTGCGGCAACTGCGCGATCGGCTCGGCCTTACGAACAACGTCCCGCAAACGGTTCATGCCGTCCCCGCTCTGCAACTCCTGGAGCGACGGCGCCACTGAGCCAAGCGGCAGGACGTAGGACTCAACCTCAAGATCAGAAGGCACGTCGGCCTGCGCCGCAGTCGGTACGGCCGACAGCAGGGCGACCGCGGTCGCCATAGTGAGCGCCTGTCTCACGGCGCGCCTGAACCACGGTATGTGCATTGAAAACCCCCGAGCTCAACGAGTCGGATCAGTGATCCGAACATGCGGTCGAGAGAAGGTCTATCTGTCGGCCGGTCGAACGCATCGACGACACGCCGCACTGACGCGATCACGACCGCTGTTGGCCGAGATCGACATCACCCCCCAGGGCAGGGCAACGGCGCTCTCGGTGCTGCTGTCCACGGGCAACAGGGAAGGCGAGAAAAGTCTCAGGTCCTCACCGACTGCCGAAGCTCGGCTTCGGGACCGCCTCTCCCCCGCCGGGTCACATCAGGTGGACGCAGTGCCGACCTGATTAGACGGTGTCCTATGTGGTGATCGCTCGTTGGTCCGTTCATGGGGCGGGGTACGTGGAGTTGGATTGTTCCGGACGGCTTGTGGGAGCTCGCC
>NZ_JBEOTZ010000057.1:0-29691 GCF_040303825.1 Streptomyces sp. NPDC094143 | reverse complement strand
GACCAGCAGCTCACGCTCACCGATCTGGCCCGGCACGCCCACAACAGCGTCCGGACGCTGACGCGCCGGTTCCGAGAGGAGACCGGGCTCAGCCCACTGCAGTGGTTGCTGCACCAGCGCATCATCCGAGCCAGGGAACTGCTGGAATCCACCGATCTGCCGATGGATGTCGTCGCCGCGCGCAGCGGGCTGGGCAGCGCGGACTCGTTGCGCCAGCACCTGGTCCGGCGGGTCGGGCTGACCCCCACGGCCTACCGGCGTTCCTTCACCCGCCTGTCAGAACACCAGTAGCCCGTCGTTCGGCGAGTTCAGTACGCGGGCTGGCCCAGTTCGCCGAGGACGTCGAGGTGCCGCGGTTCCCAGCCGAGCACGCGACGCGCCTTCTCCCCTGAGATCTGGCTGTTGATGGACCAGTAGTCCGCAACCGGCGGTGCGCCGAGAGCTTCGGCGAGTTCGTCCCTGTCCAGCGCGACGGTCTTGCCTCCGAGCCCTGCGCCACGACTGATCGCGACGGCGATGTCCTGGGTGCGAAGCCCACTGCGGGATGCAGCGTGGAACAACTCGCCGCCAGGCGCTTTCTCCACGGCCAGAACGTAAAGGTCCGCCAGATCGTCGACGTGGACCAGGGACCACAGGTTGTCGCCCGCCTCCATCGGGTAGGGAACGGCGCCCAGCTTCCGACCCGCCGCTCCGATCAGCCACAGGACCGAGCGGCCGCCACCACGCCCGAAGACGTTCGGTGGCCGCAGCGCGACACCACGCAGACCGGTCGCACTGGTCACGGCCTTCTCGGTCTCGAAGCGCAGCTGAAGCGCCCGCACGGTAGGAGATTCCGATGCGGCGATGGGGGTCTCCTCGTCGTAGACGATGGAGCCGGTGTCTCCCAAGCCTCCCGTGCCGCTGGTGTAGACGAGTGGCTTGCCACTGCCTTGCAGTGCGGTGATCAAGGCGTCGACAGCCTTCGCTTCCTCAGCGCTGGCCGTCGCGAAGTCGGCGCCGAGGTCGAAGGCGTTCTGAATGACTCCGTCGGCGGCCCGAGCCGCGTCGGTCAGGAGCTGGGTGTCACCGAGGCTTCCGCGGAGGGGCTCGGCGCCGAGCCCCTGCAGAGCTCGAGCGGAGGCATCGGAACGGGCGAGTCCGACGACCTGGTGTCCGGCTTGCAGCAACTTCTCGGTGATGACGCTGCCGATGTAACCGGTGGCACCGGTCATGAAGATCTTCATGAGCTTTTCCTTGTCGTGGTTGGTTGAACAGTCGAGGCTCGTCGTGTTCTTGCTGTCTGTCTGGTGGCCGGAGCCCACGTGTGGCCCGAAGCCCACGTGTGCCCGAAGCACCGATCAGGCCCAGAAGGCCTTGACCTCTGCCGCGATCCTCTGGCCCTGGTCGTATCCGGCTCGTGCACAGATGGCGCGGGAGTCCGGGTCGAGGAGGTTCTGCAGTCCGGCCTGGGAAGCCTCGCCCGGTGTGACAGTGAGCAGCGGCGCGGAAACCGGTTCCACGTCAGTGGTCTCCGGAAAACCGATCACGTCGAGGACCAGCACCTTGCCGTAGTCCTTCGCGACATCGGCGTTGGTCCCGCTGCGCATACCGCCGTCGAAGAGACGGCGGCCGCGGATCGGGACCGCCGGCCACACCCGCGACGAACTCGCCCGACTCCGCGTCGACGGTCGTGATGGCGAGGCGCCGCGCGGGCCACTGGTGATCCGGGAGCCGGGCCTCGATGAGCGCACGACGCTCCGACAGTCGTAGAGAGCACTGGGAGGCTTGGAATTGGTCGCCTGTGCCGCGACGGTCGCACCGGCAGACGTTCCGACCACCAGGTCCGCGTCGGTCACGTAGACACCCGCGTCAGCCAGTCCCGCGAGGATCCCGGTCTCCCAGGCGATACCCGCGACACCGCCACCACCGAGCACGAGGACTTTCGTGTCCTTGTCCATCACCGCTCTCCCATCCGTGCGTCAGCGCTCGCGTCCCGAGCCACCCGCCCAGCCGAGCTTTTTTGGGTTTGCCAACCCATTCCTATCCGGCTCTACTGGGTTTCGCAACCCAGTGTGTGTGCTGGTGCTTGATTCAGCCGGTGTCGTTGTCGGGAGAAGTGCTGGTGACGTCGTTTTCGTTCGTTCCTGAAGCAGGTCGGTGAGGGCGACGCTGACGATGCCGACTGCGGGCGGGCGGCAGGGTGATGCGGTGTACCCGGGTGTGGAAGGCGGCATGTGTGGCGAGCGTGAACGGCTCCCGGAGAAGTCCCGGGCAGGCTCGCCGCGGGGCCGGAGACGCCTTGCTGAGGACCGACCTGCTCAACGCGGGCATCTGATCGCGGATCGGCTCGGTCTCCGTGGTGCCCGAGTGCACGTGTGGCGCTATCGACGCCGGTCGGACTTCCGTGGCAACGGGTCAGGGTTGATTGGCACTGGACACCAGTAACGGCATTCCGATCCGAAGCCGGTCGGCAGCCGAAGGAGTCAGCCACCGCGGGGCACGACAGGGGGCACCCGGGGCGCAGGAGAGCAGAGGACGGACCGGCTCAGCTGCCGCCATCCCTGTATGGATGGTTTGCCCTGGAAGGTGGCGAAAGGGCGCTGCAGAGCCCCTAGCGTGGACCGCGCCGTGGGCTGAAGGCCTGCGGCAGGGTGTCTCTCCCTGGGGATCGGGGCAGTGGCGGACAAGGAGCGTTGATGGCGGACTTCCAGACTGGTGAGATTCCCCCCGGCTTCGCGTTCACTGAGAACGGCGAGCTCATCCACTACAAGTACGGCATCGTCCTGGCCGTCCCGGCAGCCAATCAGGCCGGCTGGTCGGGCGACATGTGGATCAGCTGCGCTTCCGCCTGGGCGGATGCGAAGATCAAGGTGAACTGGCACGACGGCACCAACTGGAGCGCCGCCGTGGACCTGGACGTCACGCACGCAGGCGGCCGGGTCCACAACGGCGCGAAGCTTCCGACGAGTACACAGAAGATTGCCATCGGCCGCGTCAAGAAGAGCGCGAGCGACACCGAGGACGACATCCCCGTCAGCTGCCTGCTCCAAGTCGCGGAGGCGTGATCTAGCCACCCCTCCTCTGGTCCGCCTATGCCGATCCTCTACGCCCGGAACGCCCGGACGTGGACGACGGAAGCTCAACGCGCCCACCTCTTGCGACCACTGGGTCGTCCACCACAACTACCACCGCCTTACCGGGCGAAGGGACCATCGGGGCGCCGCTTCGAGTATGCGGCCACCGGTCAGCGGCCGGGATTGATGAGGCTCCGTCATCGACCGCGCCTTGGAGCTTCGTCTCGAGGGCGCGGGGGAATCGAGGCCTTCACTCGACTGGCCTGGTGCCCGTATTCGCGGCTGCCCGCTTCTCGGCGGGTCCGTCGTGACGAGCGAGCTCTTGCCGGAGTCCGCCAGATGCTCGTGTCCCGCCGTCGGCAGGGCGGGCTGCCGGTTCGGTGTGGCGCCTCGTCGCCGTTCTCCCGCAAGGAGCCGCCGGAAGGGGGCGGTGGAGGCCCAACGCCTGTGCAACGAACCGTAGTTGAAACACGGCCGTCGGTATGCGGCGGTCGAAACGGTGAAGGGATGACCATGAGCACTGCCACGACGGCAGCCACGGGTGAGAAGCAATCCGACCCTCAGATCAGTACGGTCGTGGGGACCGGGGTGGCGGGGGCGCCCAAAGGGGACAAGGAGCCGGCTGTCTCGGCGCAGGTGAACCTCCCGAATGGAGTGGCGGTGGACAGCGCCGGCACCCTCTACATTGCCGATTCCGGGAACCACAGGATCCGGAAGGTGACGACTGACGGGCAGATCAGCACGGTCGCGGGTACGGGCGTCGCGGCCTTCGGTGGTGACGGCGGCCCCGCTGTCTCGGCTCAGCTGAACTACCCCCGGTCGGTGGCGGTGGACAGCGCGGGCGATCTCTACATCGCCGATTCCGGCAATCATCGGGTCCGGAGGGTGACGAGGGCCGATGGGAAGATCAGTACGGTCGCGGGCACCGGTGTGGCGTCCTTCGGCGGGGACGGTGGCCTGGCCACCGCCGCACGGCTGAACGGCCCGTTCTCGGTGGCGGTCGACGGGGCGGGTGACCTCTACATCGCCGAGTACGGCAATCATCGGGTCCGGAGGGTGACGGGAGCCGATGGGAAGATCAGTACGGTCGCGGGCACCGGTGTGGCGTCCTTCGGCGGGGACGGCGGTCTCGCCACCGTCGCACGGCTGAACGGCCCGTTCTCGGTGGCGGTCGACGGGGCGGGTGACCTCTACATCGCTGACTACGGCAATCATCGGGTCCGGAAGGTGACGAGGGCCGATGGGAAGATCAGTACGGTCGCGGGCACCGGTGTGGCGTCCTTCGGCGGGGACGGCGGCCTGGCCACCGCCGCCCAGCTGAACCTGCCCATTGGCCTGGTGGTGGACAGCGCCGGCAACCTCTACATCGCGGAGTGGCACAACCACCGGGTCCGCAAGATCACTACCGATGGGAAGATCAGCACGGTCGCGGGCACGGGTGCCGGTTCCTTCGGCGGGGACGGCGCCCCCGCCGCCTCGGCCCAGCTGAAGAACCCGAGCGGTCTGGCCGTGGACTGCGTCGACACGCTTTTCATCGTCGACCACGGCAACAGCCGGGTGCGGAAGGTCCCCTCGCAGAGGATGGCCGGGCTGCCCGAGTCGGGCACGGTGGTCTGCTGGGCCAGCGTCCGCAGCAGGTTGCGGATGGCGGTCGTGCGTGAGTCGACCGCGGACGGGGCCGAGGTCCACCAGGCCCTCGCGGTGGCCAGGGATCACCAGCGATGGCGGCTGGTCGCGGCGGGTCAGGACAACGGCGAGGTGCTGTACCGGTTCGAGAACGTGCGCAGCGGCAAGGTCCTGGAGGTCGTGGGCGCACAGGAGGCGGCCGGCGCGGTGGTCGCGCAGCGTGCCTACGAGGGGCCTGACGCGCACCACCAGCAGTGGCGGCTCATCCCGGTGGGTTCTGTGACCGACACGCCCCGGGTGTACGAGATCGCGAACCACAACAGCGGTCTGCTGCTGCGGGTGGACACCAACGCGCGTGCGGCGATCAAGCAGGACGGGGCGGAGGGCGACCACCGGAACCGGCAGTGGCAACTGCTTCACGGGTGACACACAAGGGGGGCAGAGGCGGCCACGCCCCTGCCCCCCCTCGTGAGCCGAGTGCTACGGGGAACCGGATGAGTCCTTGACGGTCGCCTCGGTCTTGCTGGTCTCCCCCAGGGTCTGCGGGGTCTCAGCGGCCGCCTTGGCTGCCGCGGGGGCCGGTGGAGCCTTGGGGGTGTCCGGGGCCTTGGGAGGCGTGGCGTACTCGCTCCTCGCCGGCCTGTCCTTCAGGTCCTCGTTCCTCTTCAGCCCCTCGTTCTCCGGGATCTTCGAGCGGGCATCCTGCATGCCGCTGGACGCCGCGGTGGACACTGAGCTGGCCTCGCCGGCGTACCGCGCCTGCGTACTGGCCGATGCCTGCGTGGTCTGGATGAAGGAGCCGAGCAATCCCAGGATGACCCGCGCCTGAGGCGATTGCTCCTGCACGACCTTCGCGCGGGAGGAGGCCCCGTGGATCGCGTTGCTGAACAGACCTGTCCTGGTGTCGTCGTAGGCGCCTGCGTCGACGTCCTCGAAGTCGACCCCCGCACCCGGCTCCGGTCCGGGACGGTCGGTTCCCACCGAGAACAGCCCCGCACCATCGATCGCGGACTTGAAGATGTTGTCGAACACCACGGTCCTCACCCCTGCTCATCCATCGGAAGGCTGCTTGTGCAGCGCCCGGTCACTGCCGGTCAGGCTCTCGCCGTCGAACATCGTGTGGTGGACATCCAGCGCGGAGACCACCTCCGCCCACCCGTGCATCAGGAAGCCGCCACCGGCCAGATCGAGGTCGCTGATGGGGCGGGCCACCAACTCGTCGAGTCCGGGATAGCTCCCGGACTGCGGCGGCGACTGGACCGCAACCGGCACGTCGTACTTCACCGCGACGAACCCGGAGAAGGTCACCGGAATCTCGTACCGGTACTGCTTGCAGCAGCGCCGCTGCGTCACGATGGTCTCCACGCGGGAGTTCGGAGCGACCTTGCCGGAGATCTGCGACTTCGAGGCCCAACTGGTGGTCAGAGAGCCGCCGACGGTGGCTGCGATACCCAGTGCCAACGAGGCGTTGAGCGATGCGGTGCCGGTGGCGCTGCCCGAAGTGGTGAACGCGACCGAGTCCGTCACCGAGTTCGTCGCGGAGTTTGTTGCCGCGTTCCGCGTGGCCGTCTCGGTGGCGTTGGCGTTGTCCACGCCGACGCTGTCCTTGCTGTTCTTGTTGGTGACGGTGTTTGCGTTCTTGTTCGACACTTCGTTCTGGCATTGCGTCTGAAGCTGCGACTGCAGGTCCATCTTGAGCTGGTTCTGCAACTGCAGTTGCAGCTGCGCGCTGACGGTGCCGCCGAAGGTGAGCTTGGCATCTCCGTGCAGCGACCATGTGATGCCGTTCGACACGGTGAAGTCGACCGAGTCGGTGAAGGTCATCGGTTCCGTCTGGCTGCGGTTCACGTAGGAGCGACAGGAGAAGGTGTCGGGCGGGGGCTGGTCCACGTTGCACCGCTCCTCGATCAGCGCCTCCCCGAGGTTCATGTACGCCAGCCATCCCAGCTGAAACGCCGACTTCGACGCGGGGAAGGCGCCGAAGACCGACTTGTTCACGGAGAACCCGACCGGCTTGTGCCGCACGCCGTAGTCGTCGACGTAGACGAGGTTGGGGTGGTCCAGGAGGGCCTGCCAGTTCTGATGGATGTTCAGTTCTCGGAGGTTCTTCTTCGTCAGCGGCTGCCGCTTGGCCCTGTCCAGGCTGTATGCGTTGGAAGGCATTCCCCGTCCTCGACTCATCTGGCCGAAAATGCTCGGCGAAAAGACAGCAGGCATCTGCGGGATTTTTCGAAGTTCGAAGCTAACAGGGTCCGTAAGTCCGAGGAAGAGTGCTGAGGCCGTTATGCCCGAACGAGTGAAAATGCTTCACCGTGTCATCCCAACTCCGTTGCGGGGGAAGTAACTTGAAGCGCTGTCGGCCGAGCGGCTGAGGGCTTCCTGCAAGCCCTGCTCGCGCAGATTCTGTGTACGCGAATGTGCCGTGAGTGACCTAAGGGACGTGGGCTCCTATTCGGTTCGGAGATTCCATGATTCCGGGAGGATCAAGGTATGGCCTAATCCCTCCCCAGGATCACCGCACCGAGTGTCTGGCGCATTTCCTGCCACATCCGAAAAAGGTGAGGTTTCCGCGATGTACACCCAAGAACGCACGGCGATGTCGAATCTGGTAGTCGGCGGCCCGGTGGCGGTGAACAGCTACGACAACGCCATCGTGGCCGCGCTGGTGGAGAACCGGCCGGTCATGCTCGTCCACGCCTTCAACGGCGGCTACCTCCGGCCGGCCGAACTGGGGGAGTCGAGCCATGACAAGGGGGTCAAGCTGGCCACAGCGCTCGATCCGGCCACCAAGGAGGCGCAGGGCCACCTCTGGCACATCACCCCGGCCGGCTTCTTCGGGCAGCGGCCGCTGTACTTCATCGAGAGCGCCGCGGGCCAGGTGCCGCCCAAGTCCTCCACCGCGCCCACCGCTTCGGGTGCAGCGGACACCGGGCGCGGCGACGACGGCGTGCCCAAGCCGCAGCGCCGGCGCATCACCGTCCACCAGGACGCCCCCAAGAACCCAGCCGACACCGTCCAGGTCGGCCTCCCCGACAAGGTCGGCGACAAGTGGCGCGGGAAGAACGGCGCCCCCGAGGACACCCAGCTGTGGGTCGTGACGGTGACACCGTGGGGCGGGATCACCTTCGTGCCGATCACCCACCCCGACGCCATCCTCGGGTTCAAGGACCACACGGTGGCCGCCGACAGCGAGGTGCGCCTCACCTACAACTGGGGTGGCGACTTCACCGGCACGGTCATCAACACCTTCTACCCGCGGCTGCCCAACGAGTGGAGCGTCCCCTACCACCACGTCTTCACGTGACCCGCGGCCCACGCCACGCCGCATCGGCCCCGAGCCCCTGCCCGTACCGCCTGGAAGAGGCACCACGATGCCCGTGCCCACGCAAGAACTGAAACTTCAGATCGTCAACGCCGCCACCGGGAAGACCCTCGGCGCCAAGGCCACGCCGAGCCCGGACGGGGCGCTCGTCGTCCGCGACTTCTCCGACGGCGGCCCGAGCCCGGAACAGTGGCAGCTCACCCCCGTACAGGCCACGCAAGGCGGACCGGTACAGGACGAACAGGCGTATGTGATCCGCAACGCGGTCAGCGGCAAGGTCCTCGACAATCCCGCCGCCGCGGACCGCGGTGTCCGCCAGTGGGACGCCACCACCGGAAGGAAGGGCCAGCAGTGGCACGTCGTCCCCGTCGAGGGCGAAGCCGGCCTCTACTTCATCGAGGGCGCCACCGACGGGGTCGTTCTCGACCTCGCCGACCCCGCAGCGGACGACACCCGGGTCGTCCTGCGCGCGTACGACGACAGCGCCGAGAGCCAGCGCTGGCGGTTCGTCCCGGCCACCCCCGAGCGCACCAGCGACCCTGTGCTGCGCTGGGCACCACTGGGCCACTGGAACGGCCGCCGGTCCTGGCGGCTGGCCCGCTCCGCCGCGCTGCGGCCGGCACCCGGTGCGACACCCTCCTTCAGCGACATGCTGCTGGTCCTCAAACGGTTCGGAAGCGACCAGGACGCCGGCGGGTGGAAGAGCGACGTCGCCAACCGGTCTCACAGTGCGCAGCCGGGCTCGTGGGCCGGGCTCGGTGACCGGTTCCTCGCCGACACCACCGGAGCAGGCCGAGCGGACATCGTCGGACTCAAACCCGCGAAGGGAGCTGTGACGGCCGCCAGCGAAGGCGACGGCACCTTCAAGGACGACGAGCGCGTCCTGCACCCACCCGTACCCTCGCCGAGTCCCAAGGACCTGTGGACCCTCGCGGACACGACGGGCAACGGCAGGCCCGACGTCGTCGTCCTCGCCGCCGACGGTGTCCGCGTGTTCCTGCAGGACGAGGACCAGAAATTCGCACCCGCGAGCGGCGAGCCGGTCATCAAGGCGTTCGGCCACGGGCAGTCGGCCGGCGGGTGGGTTGCCGACAAGCATCCCCGCTTTCTCACCGACACCACCGGCGACGGCCGCGCCGACATCGTCGGCTTCCACGACGACGGCGTCTGGATCTCACTCCAGGACGAGCAAGGAAAGTTCGCCCCCCTCGCCGCGGAACCGGCTCTCCGGGCGTTCGGCCACGGACAGCCGGCGGGCGGGTGGGTTGCCGACAAGCATCCCCGCTTCCTCGCCGACACCACCGGCGACGGCCGCGTCGACATCGTCGGCTTCCACGACGACGGTGTCTGGGTGTCGCTCCAGGATGAGGACGGGACGTTCGCCGACCCTCTGTGGGTCCTCGACGACTTCGGGGTCGACCAGGGGTGGAGCTCGGTCGAGGAGCACCCCCGGTTCCTGGTCAGGACTACCGATGGCGGAGCAGTGGACCTCGTCGGGTTCGGCCCGCAGGGTGTCGTCGTCGCACGTGGGCGCGGCGACGGCACGTTCGAGCCCTCCAAGCTCGTCCTGAACGACTTCGGGCTCGCCCAGGGATGGACAAACGACAAGCACCTTCGCCTCCTGGGCGACGTCACCGGCGACGGCAACCCGGACATCGTCGGCTTCGGCGACGAAGGGGTCTGGGTGTCGCGCAACTGCGGCGACGGCCGGTTCGAGCAGGCGCAGCTGGTGTGCCGCGGCTTCGGTCACAACGACGACGCGGGCGCCTGGCGGGTCGGCCATCACTCCCGCTTCGTCGCCGACATCACCGGTGACGGACGCGTCGACATCGTCGGCTTCGGCGGCCCGGGCGTGTACGTGGCCCGCAACCTCTTCCGCCGCTTCCGGACCCGATGACCGAGCGGGCGCATGACCTTCCGGCGCCGGCTGCGGGTACCCGGGGCGCTCCGGGCGAAAGCCGGGCATTCACCGGCGTCGCCGCACGGCGAGTGTGCGTCGTCGGCCCACAGCCAGACGCGAGGCCGAGGCGCTCGGTGCCACCCCGGCGGCGCTCACCGCCCGCCGGCCGCCCGCCGCCCGCCGCCCGCCCGCCGCCCACAGGCCGGAGGCGGCCGCGGAACCGGCGGCGCCGCCGATGAAGTTGCCGGCTACCAGAGCGGTGTTGGCCCGGCTCCGGGCCTCCTGGGCGACGGAGAGAACGCGGCCGATCTCCAGGACGGAGGCGGTGATGCCGTGACCATGACCGGCGCCCGCGGGAGCCCGCCCGTGACGGAGACGGCCTGGCTGGCCAGTCGCATGAGTACACGTTCCACGAGTGGGTGTGCTTCCCGGATGGCGTGCAGAACCGCGAGCCTCAGTTGATCGCCGCCTGACAGGCCGAGTGAAGGGGGGCGGCGATACCTCGCCGGCCCCCTTCGCGTATCGACTCGATCCCCGGCACGCCGCTGGTGGCAAAGATGACGCAGCTGTCAAAGGGCTGCGGAGCTCGTGCGCGCAGCCGAAGTGGCGGCTGAGGTTGGGGGGTTCGTGTACGGCGTCACGGGGCTTGGCTTCCGAATCCGTCACAGCCCAGACCAATGTGGAGAATGTCCACGGGCCGACTACGGGAGCCAGGATCCGGGGAACAGAAACGAGGGGCGACGGCAGGGGGGTGGCGCGAGGACATCTACGGTGCTGGGCGAACTGGTCACGATCATGGGCGGTACGGGCAAGCGACCACGCTGGCAGCGCGTCGGGCGTGCGGTACGCACCGGGGAAGCGGGCTGGGACGCGACTGGCCTACGCGGTTCGGACATCGGACCGGACCAGCTGGACGCACTGAGGCGCGACGGACTCCTGTACGAACTGCTGGCCGTGTCGCCCTTTGTGCACCCGCCGCACCACATGGCCCAGCGGGCCCGCAGACTCGACGTCGATCCCGACCGGCCGCACGTGGTGGTGGTCGCCGGGCCCGAGGGCGGCGAGCAGGGCCGGGCCGTCGTGTGGGCGTCCTCCTCCGCGTACCGGATGTCCGGCTCGAAGACCGTGCGGGGCGGCCGCATCGTCCTGCTGCTGCCGGGCACGGACGCCTCCACCGCGGCCCGTGCCGTCGCCGCCGAACTCACCCCGCTCCTCGGCCGTCCGGTGTCCGTGGGCGCGGCCGGGCCGGACCGGGGAGCCTCCTCGGTCGCCCGGATGTACAGAGGCCACGCGCTGCCTGGACGCGCTCACCGTCCTCAACGGCGTGGGCTGCGCCGCCTCCGCGCAGGACCTGGGCTTCCTCGGCCTGCTGTCCGACGACTACACGTGGACGGCTTCGTCGACTCGGGCCATCGGTCCCGTCCTCGCCTACGGCGGGGAGCGTCTCACCGACCTCATTCGCACGCACGAGGCCTACTTCGCCTCCGGAAGCAGCCGCACCAACGCCGGCGAGGCGCTGCACGTGCACCCCAACACCGTCGCCCGGCGGCTGGAGCGCATCAGCGAACTCCTCGGCGGCGACTGCCGGAAGCCCGGACAGGCCCTTGAGGCGCAGCCGGCGCTGCGGTTGCAGCGCATCCGGGGGGGTGCTCCAGTGCTCCAGGACCGGTTCCCGCACACCCGACGAGAGGCAGTGAGCCGGGTCGGGACGACCGGTCGGAAGTGCCCGGACGACCGGTCGGAAGTGCCCGGACGACCGACCGGAAGTGCCCGGACTGCCGGAAATCGTCGCTCGTTGGCCGGTCCACACCACCTCGCGGCGACCGAGATCGGTGTACCTGACAAATAGCCCCTGGAGTTCCGGACCGTCCCCGACGGGAGCACGGACGCTGGTGGTGCGGCGAGCGAACGAGCCCGCCCGACGAGCAGCTCACGAAACGGGAGCATGAACCGAGTGACGGGAGCATGAACCGAGTGAACAGCACCTTAGCCAACGCGCACCCGGCTCCGGCCACCCCCCAGAGCACGACGCCGCGTCGCCACAGCGACGCCATCCCCACGGTGACGCCCGAGGACGCGCGCTACCCCGACATGATCAGGGGGCACGGCAACAACCGGCACGTGGCCTCTCCCGAGGCGATCCGCCTGCCCTCCACCACCGAGCAGGTCATCGAGATCGTCCGGGAGGCGGTCCGCGACAACAAGCGCATCGCGGTCCGCAGCGGCGGCCACTGCTTCGAGAACCTCGTCTTCAACGACGAGACGGAGATCATCGTCGACCTGCGGCTGATGGACCACGTCGGCTTCGACGACGACCGCGGCGCCTTCGTGGTGGAGCCCGGCGCCACGCTCCTGAAGATCTACGAGACGCTGCACATCGGCTGGGGCGTCACCCTCCCGGGCGGCGGCTGCTACGCCACGGGCGCCGGCGGCCACTTCTCCGGCGGTGGATACGGCATCCTCTCGCGCAAGCACGGCATCCTCAGCGACCACCTCTACGCCGTCGAGGTCGTCACCGTCGACGAACTGGGCGAGGTGCGCGCCGTCGTCGCCACTCGCGACCCGGAGGACCCGAACCACGACCTGGCCTGGGCCGTCGCCGGCGGGGGAGGGGGCAACTTCGGTGTGGTCACGCGCTTCTGGATGCGCAGCCGCGGCGCCGAGGGCAGCCCGGGCGACCTGCTGCCGAAGGCGCCGTCCACCGTCTTCTCCATCTTCGCGGCCTGGTCGTGGCAGGACATCACCGAAGAGGCCTTCGCGACCTTCATGGCCCGGTACGCCGACTGGTCCAGGACCCACGGCAGCCTCGACTCGCCCTACCTCGACATGGGGCACTGGATCTTCCTGCAGCACGCCGACTCGGGCACCTTCAACTTCGTCGCGCAGATCGACTCGACCGTCCCGGACGCCCGCAAGCTGGTGGACGACTTCATCGCGTTCGTGTCCGACGCGCTGGGCGTGCAGCCGCGCGGCGTCAACATCACGGAGCAGCCGTTCCTCAAGGCCACGGCGCGGACCATGACCGCCGGCGAGACCATCACCAGCCCCAGTCTGCGGACCTCCCACAAGTCGACCTACATGAAGGACGCCTTCCCCGAGCACCAGGTGCAGACGATCTACCGGTACCTGACGAAGACGGTCAATCCCAACCCGTACAGCTTCCTGGTCATCAACTCCGTCCGCGGACAGATCAGCGCCTTGGACGACCACGCCACCGCCGCGACCCACCGGGACGCCCTCTGGCTGGTCTACTTCGAGTCGTACTGGCACAGGGCCGAGGACGACGAGCGGAACGTCACCTGGCTGCGGTCCTTCTACCAGGACCTGTACGCCGACACGGGCGGCGTCCCGGTGCCGAACGACGTCACCGACGGCTGCTACATCAACTACCCGGACAACGACCTCAGCGACCCCGAGTTCAACCGGTCCGGGGTGTCCTGCCACGAGCTGTACTACAAGGACAACTACCCGCGGCTGCAGCGCGTCAAGGCGACGTGGGATCCGCGGAACTTCTTCCGCCACCCCCAGTCGATCGAGCTGCCGGACAGCTGAGCGGCACAGCACGGGCCGGGCGGGGCGCCGCGCGCCCGCCCGGCCCATGGCTGTGCCGCCCGGCCGCCGCTCCGCCCGTACCGCCCCCGCGAGGCCGGGAGTCCGCGGTCGGCAGGCCTACGCCACGTCGAAGACGTCACACCCGGCACCCCGCGCATGCGGGACGACGTACGCCCGCTCATCCGCACCCTGCGGCCGGATTCGGCGGCGGACGCCTTCGACCTGTTCGCCGCCGAGGCGCTCGGGCAGGGGCCGGTGTTCACCGCCGCGTACCTCACGGACGGCCCCTGCGTGGCCGTGGCCACCCACCGCACCCCGGCCACCAGCCGGGGCCGCATCCTCCTGGTCAAGGACCTGGTCACCGCCGCCGGACGCCGGTCGACCGGGATCGGGGCCCGGCTGTTCGACCATCTCCTCGGCCGCGCTCGCGCCGCCGGCTGTGTCGCCGTGGAACTCGACTCGGGCGTCACCAACCACGCCCCCCGCCGCTTCCACCACGTGCGCCGGATGCGCATCGTGGATCTCCACTTCCGGCTGGACGTCCCGCTCCGACCCACGGCCGTGTCGCACACCCCCGCACCGCACCGCCGCCCGCCCCGGCCTCCGGCCCGGGCGGGCGGCGCCGTTCGTGGCGTGCCGTACGACGCCACGCCTCGCCGTCCGCCGGTCCGCTCCCGGCGTCACCCCTTCCGTCGTCGCCACGGCTGCCCCGGCCCGGCCCCGGCCGCCGTTGCCGTCGTCGCCGTGGTCCGGCCCCGCACCGGGTCAGGAGGCCTGCCGCGCCTGCGGGGCCGCCGCGGAGAGCACGGCCACGGCGTGCGCGGCCGAGGCGAGGGTGGTGTGGCGGTGCCAGCCGCCGTAGGAGCGGCCGACGTAGTCACGGATGCCCACCTGACACGTCACCTCGTCGAAGTCGCGGTCGACGCGGCGCGCGGCGTCGCCGAAGCGCAGCACCGAGGCGGCCGGATGGGGCAGGTCGGTCAGCCACATCTCGGCCGGCCCGCGCCGTCCCGGAGCGTTCACACCGACCAGCGACAGCGGTGCCCCGCCCGGGCCTGCCCCCGGCAGCCGCACCCCGACCGCCGCGACCAGCGCGGTCCTGCGGACCGCGGGCAGCGAACGTGAGACGGTCTCCAGGCGGGCCATGGGCCGCAACAGGGCCCGCGCCGCCTGCATGATCTCCGGAGCGGTCAGCAGGTGCGCGCCGTGCCCGGTCAGCGCGGGATCGTGCACCGCCAACGGCAGGTCGCCGTGGACCCGCACCATGGCCGGGAAGCCCATGGCGCGCAGGCCGCGCACCGTGGCGGCGGGGTCGGCCTCCTCGATGTCGACGACGACCGGCTGCGCCGGCAGCTCCCAGGCGGCCAGGCTCTCCCGGCAGGCCGTCAGCACACAGTCGCCCAGCGTCTCGGGCCCCACCTCGCACGGGATGGAGGCCTGATTGCGGCGCAGCCCGTCCTTGATCCAGGCTTGCGGCAGATACAGCCGCCAGCTGAACGGCGCCGTGATGGTGTCGGCGACGCCCCACACCCCCACGGCACGCTGGGCGTTGAGCGCCTGTCCCTCGTCGACCGAGAAGTACCGGCTGACTCCCACCGAGTGACGCCCCACCTTCGGGATCGTCATCAGGCGCGCGACGTAGGCCTGCGGCGGCGCGAGGCGGGTCAGGTACCCGGCCAGGGAGCGGCGCACCGGAATCCAGTCCCAGGTGGAGCTGCAGATGAAGTGATGGAGGCTCTGGCCGGTGCTGCTGCCCTTCAGCGCCGCCATGTTCCGTATCGACTTACGGCCGCGGGTGGAGAGCAGTCCGTGGACGTACTCCATGCCACGGCGCCGCTGGTCGCTGCGGCGCAGTGTCGCAAACAGCTCCGTGCCCAGGTCGTCGAGCGCATCCCCGAGCACGGCTTCGGGCCGAATGAGAGCAGTACTCATATGACTCCTCGGTCGGATTCCTTTCACGCCGTGCGGACCGCTCAATTCCGCCGTGCGGTCGGTTCGATTCACGCCGTGCGGTCGGCTCCACATTAGGAATCGGAGGCAGCCGTAATGAATGACAAGGGCCTAGCAAGGTTCAGCGGTTGGGGCGCCTTCGGTACATGACTGCTTCGAGCCCGAGCGTCCTGAGACGGTTGACCGGGGCCACAGCTGAACAGCACAGTCTGCTGCGGGAGTTGAACCACGCAGCGGAGACGGGTGAAAATGGGACGCACAAAGAAGGTAATCCTCGCGGAACCGCGCAGTTTCTGCGCCGGTGTGCGCCGGGCCATATCGATTATCGAGCTGGCGTTGGAACGCCATGGAACTCCGCTTTATGTGCGCAAGGAGATCGTGCACAACCACTATGTGGTGCGGCAGCTGGAACAGCGCGGCGTGCGGTTCGTGGACTCCGAGGAGGAGGTGCCCGAGGGGGCGGTGTGCGTGTTCTCCGCGCACGGCGTCTCGCCCCAGGTGCGGCGCAACGCGCAGGCCCGCCGGCTGGACGTGATCGACGCCACCTGCCCGTTGGTGTCCAAGGTGCATCAGGAGGCCAAGCGGTTCGCCCGGGAGGGGCGCACGCTGCTGCTGGTGGGCCACGCCGGGCACGAGGAGGTCGAGGGGACCTTCGGGCACGCGCCCGACCGCACGGTGATCGTGGAGAGCGTGGAGGACGCCGAGCGGCTGGACCTGCCGGCCGACACCCCGGTGGCCTTCCTCACCCAGACGACGCTGTCGGTGGACGAGACGCGCGACATCATCGAGGTGCTGCGCCGCCGCTTCACCGATCTGCGGGGCCCGGGAACCGACGACATCTGTTTCGCGAGCCAGAACAGGCAGGACGCCGTCAAACAGGTCGTGCCGCGCTCGGACCTGATGCTCGTGGTCGGTTCCCGGAATTCCAGCAATTCGCTGCGGATGGTCGAGGTGGCGCGGCGGCTCGGTGTTCCCGCCTATCTTGTCCCGGACGTCACGGAATTCGACGAGAGCTGGCTTGAAGGAGTGTCGGTGGTGGGCCTGAGCGCAGGTGCCAGTGCCCCGGAAATCCTCGTCGACCAGGTTCTGAAAAGGCTCGCGGAATTCGGTTACCGCGATATCGAGATCGAGCAGGTGGCGCAGGAGGACGTGGTCTTTCATCCGCCGACGCACCTCATCGACACGGCGAAGGCCGGCTGACCGGCCGGACAGGGAAGGGGGCAATTGATGACGACCGCGGTGACAGACCGGCTCACAGTGCGCGACGCCCGTGCCGAGGTGCTGCGCAGGGCCGAGCGACGCCTCGGCGAGCTCCTCGCCGACGAACGCGCCCGCTGGAGCGGTGTCGACGAACGGGGCGCGGTGCCCGTGGACACGGTGACCTCCCTGGTCGACGCGGGCGGCAAGCGGCTGCGCCCCGCCTTCTGCGTGACGGGGTACCTGGCCGCGGGAGGCGACCCCGAGGACCCGGCGGTGGCGGACGCCGCCTCCGCCATCGAGCTGATCCACACCGGCGCGCTGCTGCACGACGACGTGCTCGACGCCTCCGACACCCGCCGCGGGGCCCCCGCGGCGCACGTCCGGCACGCCACGGTCCACGCGGAGCGCGGCTGGCGGGGCGAGTCACGCCGCTACGGCGAGGGCGTGGCCCTGATCTCCGGTGTGCTGGCCATGCTCTATGCCGACCGCCTCACCCGCGATCTGCCGCCGAGCGCCCGTGACGTGTGGGGCGAGATGGTCACCGAGATCCAGATCGGCCAGCACCTGGACGTGGCCGTGGCCGCGGAGGGGGTGATCGCGCCGGAGCTGTCGCGGTGGATCGCGATCTGCAAGTCCGGCCGCTACAGCATCACGCGTCCCCTGCTGCTGGGCGCCGCGCTCGCCGGACGGCCCGACCTGACGGCCGCGTTCGAGGAGTACGGCGAGTGCCTCGGACTCGCCTTCCAGCTGCGCGACGACCTCATCGGCGCGTTCGGCGACAGCACGGTGGCCGGCAAGCCGGTCGGACTTGACCTGGAGCAGCACAAGATGACGCTGCTCCTCGCCGAGGCCGCGGAGCGCGACCAGCAGGTGCGCCTGCTCGTCAATCGCCCCGAATGGGACACCGCGGCGCTGCTCGACCTGCTCGGCGAGAGCAGGACCCGGATCGAAGAGCGCATCGACGTGCTCGTGGAACGCGCCGGCGCGGCCCTCGACCAGGCCGCGATAGAACCGGTGTGGCGGGCGGAACTGAGTGAGATGGCCCTCGAAGTCGCCTACCGGGACCGGTGATCGCATGTCGTTGCTGGAGACCGTGCACGGACCGGAGCGCCTGCGGGAACTGAGCGCGGAGGAACTGGTCACACTCGCCGCGGAGATTCGCGCCTTCCTCGTCGACCGGGTCTGTGCGACCGGCGGACACCTCGGCCCCAACCTCGGGGTGGTGGAGCTGACCCTCGCCCTGCACCGGGTCTTCGACTCGCCCCGCGACCGGCTGCTGTGGGACACCGGTCACCAGGCGTACGTGCACAAGATCGTCACCGGACGGGCGGCCGGGTTCGACCGGCTGCGCCGGCAGGGCGGCCTGTCCGGCTACCCGAACCCGGCGGAGTCCGAGCACGACCTGGTGGGGAACTCCCACGCGTCCACGGCGCTGTCGTACGCCGACGGCCTGGCGCGCGCCGACGCCCACCAAGGGCGCACCGACCGGGCCGTGGTCGCCGTCATCGGCGACGGGGCGATGACCGGCGGCATGGCGTGGGAGGCCCTGAACAACATCGCGGGCGGACCGGACCGGCCGTTGGTCATCGTGCTCAACGACAACCAGCGCTCCTACGCCCTCACCCGGGGCGGCTTCGCCGACCACCTGGGGGAGCTGCGTGCCGGACAGCAGGGCGTCCCCGGCCTGTTCGAACAGCTGGGCCTGGCCTACCTCGGCCCGGTCGACGGGCACGACGTGCCGGTGCTGGAGGAGACGCTGCGCCGCGCACGGGACCTGCGCAGGCCCGTCGTCGTGCACGTGGTCACCGAGAAGGGCCGCGGGTACACGGTGACGGAGCAGAACGAGCTGGACCGGGGCCACGCCATCAAGCCGATGGACCCCGAGACGGGCCGGCCGCTGAAGGGTTCCGCCGGGCCGTCGTTCACCTCCGTCTTCGGACGCGAACTCGTCCGCGTCGCCGAGCGCCGGCCGGACGTCGTGGCGATCACGGCGGCCATGCTGGAGCCGACGGGGCTGCTGCCGATGCAGGAGCGCTTCCCGAAGCGGGTCATCGACGTCGGCATCGCGGAGCAGCACGCGGTCACCATGGCCGCGGGCATGTCCCTGGGCGGCGTCCACCCGGTCGTCGCCATCTACTCCACCTTCGTCAACCGCGCCTTCGACCAGTTGCTGATGGACGTGGCACTGCACCGCAGGGCCGTGACGTTCGTCCTCGACCGGTCCGGTGTCACCGGCGACGACGGTCCCAGCCACAACGGTATGTGGGACCTGTCGGTGCTCCAGGTGGTGCCGGGGCTGCGGATCGCCGCCCCGCGGGACGGCGCCCGCCTCGCCGAGCTGCTCGCGGAGGCCGTCGAGTGGGAGGAGGGCCCGACGCTGGTGCGCTTCCCCAAGGGCCCGACGGGCGACGACATCCCCGCCGAGACGACGTTCGGCGGCACCGACGTACTGCACCGCGCGGGACCGCTCGACGTGCTGATCGTCTCGGTCGGAGCGCTGGCCCCGGTGGCGCTGCAGGTGGCCGAGGTGCTGGGGGCGCAGGGCATCGGCGCGACAGTCGTCGACCCGCGCTGGGTGACGCCGGTCAACCCGACGCTCGCCGACATGGCGCGCCGGCACCGCCTCGCCATCACCGTGGAGGACAACAGCCGCACGGGGGGCGTGGGTTCGACCATCGCCCAGTTCCTGCGCGACGAAGGGGTGCGCACGCCGACGCGGGAGTTCGGCATCCCCCGGCGCTTTCTCGAGCACGGCAGCCGCGCCGAGGTGCTCTCCGGCTGCGGACTGACCGCGCAGGACATCACCAGGGCCGTGGTGGAGGAGATCAGCGGTCCGGCGGAGGACCGCATCAACAGCGGAAGTGTCGACTATCAGCGGGAGATGGCCCGCCTCATCGACCAGGAACGCGGAGGAGAGACACGATGACGACGGTCGGTCTCGGAATGCCGTCGGTCAGGCCGGAGGCGGTTCTGCCGCCGCTGGCCCGGCGACGCAAGTCCCGCCAGATCATGGTGGGTTCAGTGCCGGTCGGCGGGGACGCGCCGGTGTCGGTGCAGTCCATGACGACGACCGTGACCGCGGACGTCAACGCCACGCTGCAGCAGATCGCCGAACTGACGGCGGCGGGTTGCCAGATCGTCCGGGTCGCGGTCCCCTCCGCCGACGACGTGGCCGCGCTGCCCGCCATCGCCCGGAAGTCGCCGATCCCGGTGATCGCCGATATCCACTTCCAGCCCAAGTACGTGTTCGCGGCCATCGACGCCGGGTGTGCCGCCGTGCGCGTCAACCCGGGGAACATCAAGAAGTTCGACGACAGGGTCGGTGAGATCGCCAAGGAGGCGGCGAACGCCGGCATCCCGATCCGCATCGGCGTCAACGCCGGCTCGCTGGACCGCCGGCTGCTCGAGAAGTACGGCAGGGCCACTCCGGAGGCGCTGGTCGAGTCGGCGCTGTGGGAGTGCTCTCTCTTCGAGGAGCACGGCTTCCGCGACATCAAGATCTCGGTCAAGCACAACGACCCCGTGGTCATGATCGCCGCGTACCGGCTGCTCGCCCAGCGCTGCGACTACCCCCTGCACCTCGGGGTGACCGAGGCCGGCCCGGCCTTCCAGGGCACGATCAAGTCCGCGGTGGCGTTCGGAGCGCTGTTGTCCGAGGGGATCGGCGACACCATCCGGGTCTCCCTGTCGGCGCCGCCGGTGGAGGAGGTAAAGGTCGGCACGCAGATCCTGGAGGCGCTGGCTCTGCGCGAGCGGGGTCTGGACATCGTCTCCTGCCCCTCCTGCGGGCGGGCCCAGGTGGACGTGCACACCCTGGCGGAGAAGGTCTCGGCGGCGCTGGAGGGGTTCCCCGCGGCGCTCCGGGTGGCCGTCATGGGCTGTGTCGTGAACGGGCCGGGCGAGGCCAGGGAGGCCGATTTGGGCGTGGCGTCAGGCAACGGCAAGGGGCAGATCTTCGTGAAGGGGAAGGTGATCAAGACCGTTCCGGAGTCGCAGATCGTCGAGACGCTGGTGGAGGAGGCCGTGCGGATCGCGGAGGAGCGCGGCGAGTCGGTCGACGGGGCGGGCCCGGTGATCGTCACCCCGTCCTGACCCCACGCCTCCTTCGTGCCGACGACGGTCCGCGGGTCGCCCGCGGGCCGTCGTCGCGTGCCGGGGAGTTGACATTCTCCGTGGTCTTTCAGGAAGGTTTTGCGCCAACCAGCCGTGCCCCGCTCGCGTCTGCGACGGCGCGCCGCCGGCTCGGGCAACGGTTCGACGGCAGGGAACGCACAAGTGACCCGGGGGTGTTGAGCGGCACCGAAAACGGGTCGCACCGTTCCGCGGGAAGGGATGGCCGGAGATGGTCGGCTGGAAACAATTCGCTCAAGCGCGCGACTAACTTACCGTGGCACTGTCCGGAACAGGATGGAAACGGGGGTGACTGCACGTGGTGTGCGGCAGGTGTCGCGCGCGACCACGGACGGGAGTTGCTGTGCCCGGCAGGCCGGGACGGGGCGTCCGGCTCCCCGGCCACGGCGCGGTTCCCGTCCCGCCGTCCCGAGACAGCGACGTTCCTCCGGCTCCCCCGAGGTGCTCCCGCGCCGGGTCACCGTAGGCACGGCGAGGAACACCTCGGCTCGTCCTGCGCACGAGCTTGCCGGAAATCAGCGGGATCGATCCATCACGTGTGTCCGTTGATCCATAGGGGTTGCCCATGTACCCGATCAGTCCGAGCACCACCCTTGACGACCTCAGCGCCGGCGGACCGGGTCTGCTCACCGTCGCCAACCGCTCCCTCGTGGGCCGGCAGGAGGAGCGGGCCGAACTGCGCGGACTCCTCGGCAACCCGGCCGTCCGCGTCGTCACCGTCACCGGCCCCGCCGGAGTCGGCAAGAGCCGGTTCGCCGCGGCCGCGTACGCCGACGTCGCCCAGTCCTTCGAGGACGGCGGCTGGGCCGTCGACCTGAACGACGTCCGCCCCGGCCAGGACCCCGAGATGCTGCTCGCGCAGATCCTCGGCCTGGAGACCGGCACCGGCCGGCCCGTGCACCCCCTGCTGCGCGCCTACTTCCAGCCCCGCCGGTCCCTGCTCCTACTGGACGGCTGCGACCGGATGCGCGCCGCGCTCGTACCGGCCGTCACCCGCCTGGTCAACGACTGCCCCGGGCTCACCGTCCTGATGACCGGGAACGAACGACTCGGCATCTACGGCGAGGTGCTGCTGCGCCTGCGCCCGCTGGAGCTGCCCCCGGCAGACCGGGAGCCGGACCTGGACGAGCTGCGGGAGATCCCCTCGGTCAAGCTGTTCGTGGAACGCACCGTCGTGAGCCGCCCCAATTTCGCGCTCACCGAGCACAACCGCGACGCGGTGGTCCGGCTCTGCCGCCGTACCGACGGCCTGCCGATGGCCATCGAGTTCGCGGCGTCCCGCATGAAGATGCTCTCCCCGCAGCGCCTCCTGGACGAACTCGACACCAGCCTCGACGCCCTGTCCGGGACCGAGTTCGACACCCTGTCCCGGCACCGCAGCATGGGCGCCGCCATCGCCCGCCAGCTCGACACGCTGGACCAGGACGAGCGGGCCCTGCTCAGACGGCTCGCCGTGTTCCACCGGGCCTTCGACCTGCCCACCGCCCAGGCGCTGTGGTCGGGGGGTGTCAGCGAACTCCAGCGCCTGCTGGAGACGTTCGTCGACAGGAGCCTGCTGCACACCGAGGAGTGCTCCGACGGCGAGCTCATCATCTCCATGCTCGGCCTCACCCGGCAGTTCCTGCTGGAGGAGGCGCACACGCTGGGGGAGGACCGGGAGCTCTCCGCGGCGCACGCCGCGTTCTGCGTCGACCTCACCGAGAGCGCCGGGAGCGGGCTGCGCGGCCCCGACCAGAGCCGGTGGTTGCTCGTGATCGACTACTGGCGGCAGGACCTCACCAGCGCCCTGGACTTCCTCGCGCGCACCGGTCACACCGCGGACCTGGTCACGATCGCCGTGAACCTGCGCGAGTACTGGCAGGCCCGCGGGGAGATCAGGGAGGGCATCACCCGGCTGCGGGCCGGACTCGACGACGCCGGCGGTCTCACCCTGGCCCAGCAGGCCAGGGGGCGCCTGACGCTCGCCGAACTCCTGCTGGGCGCCGGCGAGATGACGGCGGCCGAGGACTGCCTCGGCAAGGCCCGTGCCGCGTACGAGGAACTCGGCGATGCCGCCGGGGTCGCCGCCTGCATGCGCGGCGCCGGGCTCGTCGCACTGCGGCGCGGGGACCTGGCCGAGGCCGACCGCCGTCTCGAGGACTGCGTGGCCGCCGCCACGGACGACGACCGGGCGGAACACGCCGAGGTGCTGCGCGTCCTCGCGGAGGTCCGCCGCGCCGAGGGCGACGCGGCCTGCGCGCGCAGACTCGCCGAGGAGGCGCTGGAGTTCTTCCAGCGGCAGCGGGACGTCCGCAACATCGCGCTCACCCGTCTCGTCCTGGGTGACGTGGCCTTCGCCCTGGGCGACCAGGACGGCGCCGTCGACCTGTACCGATCCGCCCTGCGGGACATCGCCGAGCTGAGGCACCTGGCGCTGTGCGCGCTCGGCCTGGAGAAGTTCACGCTCCTGCTCACCCGCAGCCGGGGCCAGTCGATGGAGACCTGGCGCCGGGCGGCACGGGCCCTGGGAGCGGCGGCGGGCATCCGGGCCGCCACCGGTTGCGTCGCGCCCGCCCCCGTGCGCATGGAGGTGGACGCGGTCACCGCCCTCACCCGGGTACGCCTGGGCGAGGAGGAGGCCGCGGAGCTCGCCGCCGAGGGCCGGCAGTCGCCGCCGGAGGCCGCGGTCGCCGCCGTGCTGACCCCTTCCGAGAGCGTCGAGCCGGACCACACACCGGACGGCGCCCTCAACCCGCTCACCCCGCGGGAGCGGGAGGTGGCCGAACTGGTGGCAGGCGGCCTCACCAACCGGGAGATAGCCCGCCGCCTCGGCATCGCCGAGTGGACGGCCGTGAACCATGTGCGCAAGATCATGCGCAAGCTGGCGTGCACCTCACGGGTCCAGGTCGCCAGCTGGATGTCCAAGCAGGACTCCGCCCGCCGGAGCCGGCCGACGGCCTTGCGTCCCACCGGCGCGCGCGCCTCCCGGGTCTAGAGAGCCGGGACAGGCGTCAAAGGCGGGGCCCGGTAGGCGGAGCGGCGGTGCTGCCACTGCTCCGCGTACCGGGCCCCCCACGCTCAGAACCAGTGGTGCGCCACGTTGAACAGCAGCACACAGGCGACGGTCGTCCGGAAGACCACCACGCCACGGGAGCGCGCCAGCAGCGCGTGGCCGTCGCGCAGGAAGGAGACGTACTGGCGCAGCCGCAGCGCCATCAGTGGCACGGTCGCCACCACGAACCAGCCGGGAATCCACCCCGCGGCGTACGGCCCGAGGATCACCAGCAGGTTCACCGCCGTCAGCGCCCCCAGGAACACCTGGTTGCCGCGCTTCGACGTCATCACCGCGACGGTGCGCCGGCCCACCGTCGCGTCCCCGTCGATGTCCTGGGTGTTGGAGTAACCGGATATCAGCAGCTGCCCGAACCCGAACAGCAGCGCCTCCACCAGCACCAGCGCGGGAAGGTCACCGGCGGTGAGGGAGTAGGGGGACAGCACGAACGCCGTGGCCGAGAAGAGCAGCAGCAGCTCACCGAGCCCGACGTAGCTGAGCTTCAGACCCCACGAGTACTGCGGGCTGAAGACGAACAGCAGCGTGGTGACCACGACACCCCACACGGGCGCGTGCGGTGCCGCGAGCACCGCCACCAGCCACCACAGCGCCCCCCACCCCAGGGCCACGTACCCGAACCGCTGCGCCTGGTGCACGGTGAGCTCGCCGGTGAGCAGCGGCTTGCGCTTGAGCGGCCGCAGCTCGGTGTTGCCGTCGGAGAGGTAGTTCGCCGTGTCGCTGCCGTCCTTGACGCCGGTCACGTCGTCCAGCGTCATGACCGCGGACAGCACGCCCACCTTCCCCAGTGCGAACACCAGCAGCGTCAGGAGCACCTGCCCGTCCAGGCGGGCGCCCGGCTCCATCGCCGTCCACACGATGAGCAGCGCGAGGAGGAAGTCGAGGACGAACTGGAACTTGACCAGCCTGGCGTATCTGCCGAGTCGCTGCAGAACGCCTGCTTCGGGGGCCACTTGCATACCCGCAGCCGCCATGAAGTGAGTCCTTACTGTCGGGCCGGGGACGCCCCCTCAGAGCGTCACCGCGGCGGTGTTGAGACAGGCGAGCAGTGAACGTGCCTGCACGTTGACGTACCGGCTGTGCCGCACCAGCGCGTTGAGCTGCCCGGGCGTGATCCAGCAGAACCCCGCAGGCGGCTCGGTGGGTGCCTGCGACTCGTCCGCCTCGACGAACAGGTAACGGCTCTGCGCGTGATAGAAGCGGCCGCCCTCCTCGGAGTGCACCGCCTCGTAGCGGATCTGCTTCTCGTCGGCGCCGAGCACCAGGTCGAGGAAGCGCGGGCGCTGTGCCGGGGCGAGATGGCGGTAATTGTCCGGCACGCACTGCACCGTCGGCGCCAGCTCCAGCGTCTCCATGAGGCCACCCTCCGGGAGGGCCCGCACGAGCAGGTGCGGGACACCGCCGAAGCGACGGGTCACGAACGCCGTGACCCCGAGACCGAGCGGTTCGATCAATGGCTGGGTCCACTGCGCGACTTCCCGGCCGGCGGCCTCCACCGCGACCGCCATCACTCGGAAGTAGCCTTCCGGCACATGATCGATGGACCAGTCGCCGCGCACCCAGTTCGTCACCTCGGCGAGCGGCACCGACCGCACCCGGCGGTCGTGGCGGGCGCGCTCGGCGGTGATCCAGGACAGCAGCCCCAGGTCGGAATGGAGCGCTCCGGTCTCGGCCGGCTGCACCGGGGCGCAGGCGAGGACGGTACGCGCGTCCATGTTCACCACGTTGTCCAGGCGCAGCAGCCCCCCGATCTGCCCGAGGGTCAGCCAGCAGAAACCGTCCTCCAGCGGGACCTCGCCCGCCGCCTCCACCAGCATGTTCCGGTTGGCCTTGCGCAGGAACCACGAGCCGTGCTCCGACTGGAGCACATCGGCGATCACCCGCTCCGGCGGTACGTTCAGGAAGTACTCGAGGTACTTCACGTCCGCGCCCCGGTGCACCTTCGTGTAGTTGCTGCGGGTCGCCTGCACGGTCGGCGACAACTGCACCAGGTTGGGGTTGCCCGGCTCCATCTTCGCCTGCATCAGGAAGTGCAGGACGCCGTCGAACTCCTTGGCCAGGATGCCCAGGATGCCGACCTCCGGCTGGTTGATGATTGGCTGGCGCCACTCCGGGACCGGGTTCTCGGGATGGGTGACGTGGATGCCCTCCACCGTGAAGAACCGGCCGCTGCGGTGCACGAGGTTGCCGGTCCCCGGGGCGAAGGACCAGCTGTCGAGGTCGGCGAACGGGATGCGCTCCACCCGGTACCGGTGGGTCCGCGTGCGCTCCGCCAGCCACGGCACGAACTCCTCGGTACGCGGACCGCGGCCGTGCGCGGTGAGCACCGAGCGGATGAGGCGGTCCGGTCCGGCCGCCTGCTCGTCGCGGCTGCGCAGGGCCGGCGCCGGCGCGCTCATCGGGCCGCCTCCGAGGTGGCGGCGCGCTTGACGTCCTGCCACCAGCCGGGGTGGTCCCGGTACCAGTCGACGGTCTCGCGCAGACCGCGCTCGAACGGCACCGCAGGCTCGAAGCCCAGCTCCTCGCGGATCTTCGTACCGTCGAGGGAGTAGCGGTCGTCGTGCCCCAGCCGGTCGGCCACCCGGCGGACGGCGGACGCGTCGGCGCCGCACAGCTCCAGCAGCTGGTGGGTGAGCTCCAGGTTGGTGCGCTCGACACCCCCTCCCACGTTGTAGATCTCCCCGGCCCGGCCCTTGGCGCGCACCATCTCCACGGCGCGGCAGTGGTCCTCGACGTGGATCCACTCGCGGACGTTGTGCCCGTCCCCGTACAGCGGCACCGGCTTGCCCTGAAGGAGGTTGGTGACGAAGAGCGGGATGAGCTTCTCGGTGTGCTGGTAAGGGCCGTAGTTGTTGGAACAGCGAGTGATCGACACGTCCAGCCCGTGGGTGCGCCAGTAGGAGCGGACCACGAGGTCGGAGGCGGCCTTGGACGCCGCGTACGGCGAGTTGGGCGCCAGCGGCCAGGTCTCGGTCCACGACCCGGACGCGATCGACCCGTAGACCTCGTCGGTGGAGACGTGCACGATCCGCTCCACGCCGGCGAGGCGCGCGCAGTCGAGCAGCACCTGGGTGCCCATGACGTTGGTGCGAATGAAGTCGGCGGCGGCCGCCACGGAGCGGTCGACGTGCGACTCGGCCGCGAAGTGCACGACCGAGTCGTGGCCGGGCAGCAGCTCCCGCAGCAGCCCGGCGTCGCAGATGTCGCCGTGGACGAAGTCCAGACGCTCCGCGCCGACCGGCAGGTTGGCGAGGTTGCCGCTGTAGGTCAGCTTGTCGACGACGGTGACCCGGGCGCCGACGGCCTGCGGATAACGGTCGTCGAGCACGGCGCGCACATAGTGCGAGCCGATGAAGCCGGCGCCGCCCGTGACCAGGATTCTCATGATGCGACCTCCACCCGGGAGTCGTCTCCGACGATCAGCCGGTGCCGGCGGGTGGCCGTCACCGAGGCGGTCCTGCCGATGAGCGAGCCGCTCAGCCTGCGCAGGTCCGACAGTGAGGACCCGTCCTGCACGATCGAGTCCTCGATGAGCGTGCGCCGCACCGCGCAGCCGGCGCCGATCGCGGTGTAGCGCCCGAGGTGGCTGTCCTCCACCACGCTCCCGGGGCCGATGTACGCCGGCCCCTCGATGCGGGAGCGCACCACGCGCGCACCCGGGGAGAGCACCACCGGACCGGTCAGTACGCTGGCGTCGTCCACCTCGCCGCGCCGCTGCGGGCGCACCTCGTCCAGCAGCCTGCGGTTGGATTCGAGGACGGCCTCGACGTTCCCGGTGTCGGCCCAGAAACCGAAGTACTGGCTCGCCTTCACACGGGCTCCGTCCTCCACGAGCCACTGGATTGCGTCGGTGATCTCCAGCTCCCCGCGCGCACTCGGCCGGATGCGGTCGACCGCCCGGTGAATGGCCGGAGTGAAAAAGTAGACGCCGATCAGGGCGAGATCGCTGCGCGGTACGGCCGGTTTCTCGGCCAGCCGGGTCACCGTGGCCGACTCGTCGATCTCGGCGACCCCGAAAGTCCGCGGATCGGCGACTTTCTGGACGACGATCTGGGCGTCCGGCCGCTGCGCGGTGAAAGTCCGCGCGATTTCCGTGATCCCCTCCGCCAGAATGTTGTCGCCGAGGTACATCAGGAAATCGTCGGCACCCAGGAATTCCCGGGCGATCAGCACGCAGTGGGCCAGCCCGAGGGGCTGTGCCTGGTGGATGTAGGTGATGCGGGCGCCGAACCGGGACCCGTCGCCCATCACCTCGCGGATCTTCTCCGACCGGTCGCCGACGATCACGCCGATATCGGTGATGCCCGCAGCCAGGATGTTGTCGATGACATGTTCCAGGACCGCCTTGCCGGCGACCGGAATCAGCTGTTTCGGCGTGGAATAGGTGAAGGGCCGAAGCCGGGTTCCCATCCCGCCGGACAATACGAGAGCCTTCACTTTGTCCTTCCGGATCGATTCTTCGGCCAATGGGTGATGTCCGTAGGATTTTCCGGGAGTGCGTAAGTGAGGCTAACGGCGCCGCCGTGGAGGTCCGTCGATATGTTCTGGGACTCTGTCATGTCCTGCTGGGCATGACGCACTCTGTGCTATTCACCCATGCCGGAAGGGCAATCCGGCCGGCGCCGCGGGGCACGGGAGGCGGGGCGCCGAGCCGGTGCACGGGGCCGGGCACGGCGGTCGGCGCCGTGCGGGCCCAGGCACGTGCCCGGCCGCACGGCCCGTGGGTCACACCTGCTCGCCGGCCGGCGTCTCCTGCGCCGCCTCCTCGGGGCTCAGCGTTCCGCCCCGTTCGTAGGCGGCGGTGAACCGCTCCTCGCCCAGCCGCTCACGGGCGCCCGCCGCGATCCGGTCCACGTCGTCCCGCTCGCCCTCGGGCAGGGGAGTGCCCACGCGTGCCCGCGCCGCGGCGGCCGCGCCGAGCAGGCACGCCGCCCGCTCGGGGCGGCCCGCCAGGAGCTGCGCCCCGGCCAGACCCTCCAGACCCAGGGCGACCGCGCGGGGATCACCCGACTCCCGCGCCACCCTCAGGCCGTCCCGCTGCAACTCCAGGGCGGTCCGCGGGTCACCGCGCAACTCCGCGACGAACCCGAGCTCGGCGAGGATCAGCGAGGGCACGCCGGGCTGGTAGCCCATGCGCCGGTGGACGTCGAGCACGTTGCGCAGGTGACGCTCGGCGGTGTCCAGGTCGCCCTCCCGGCGGGCCCCCATGGCGAGTCCCATCTCGGCGAACTGCTCGCCGAAGTCGTCCGACTGCTCCACGGCGAGCCGCCGGGCCCGCTCGTGGTACTCCCGGGCCATCGCGTAGTCCCGGGTGAGCAGGGAGATCCGGCCCAGCCCCGAGAGGTGGAACGACACCTCGGGCCACAGCTCCAGGTCCTCCGCCATGCGCAGCCCGTCGCGCAGCAGCCGCCCGGCCTGCGGGTAGTCCCCGACCACCTCGGCCAGCGTCTGCAGCGGCACCATGGCCCGCAACTGCCCCCACCGGTCGCCCAGTTCGCGGAAGATCTCCAGGCTCTGCTCGCCGTACCTGCGCAGCGCGCCGAACTCGCCGCGCAGCTTGGCGATGAACGCCCGGCTGCTCAGCGCCGCCGCCGTGCCCCAGCGGTCCTCCAGCGACCGGAACGTCATCAGCGCCCGCTCGACCAGCTCCTCGCTGGGCCCCAGGTCCCCGACGCCGTACAGGTTGGACCCCAGGAACCACTGGGCGTGCGCCTCGCCGCCGGGGTCGTCCAGCTCCTCGTAGGGGCGCAGCGCGGCGCGGTACTCGGCGAGCGGGTCCTTGCCGCCGCCGAGGAGCAGCCTGGTCCCGCCCAGCCAGGCCGCGAACAGCGTCTCATCAGGCGTGTTCTGGGTCCCGCCACCCTGCGGCCGCACCCGGTCCTCCGGAATCAACGGCCTGGCGAGCTCC
>NZ_JBEOTZ010000056.1:0-29938 GCF_040303825.1 Streptomyces sp. NPDC094143 | reverse complement strand
CAATCCACGCAACTACCTGGCCTTTCTCGGCCTCGCCGCAGCCCTCTGCTGCTACAAGCGGTACGTCCGCCTCACCACATAGGACACCGTCTTAGTCCGTGGTTTCTTCTCCCGCATGACCGCGTAGGCGGGGTAGGGGTTCGCCTCGAACTCGGGCTAGAGAATGTCGGGCACCTGTGGGGCAGTGGGCAAGAACTCTCGGCAAGGGGGCGTCGTCAGCGACCACACATTATGGATTCTTCGATGGCTGAAACGGTTCATCCTGATCGAAGTTGTGTGGGCCAAGGTGGCATCGGGCCACCGTCCGCCATGGCACGGTCGCCTCCCATACCCCAGGCGCACCCCGCACGCGCGATCCGCAGTCGAGACCGCAGGTGCCTCGCCATCGCCGAGCAGACAGGTTCCCCACCGTCGCAGCGCGAAGCCGGCACAGTGTCCCAGACACTGGAACGGCTCCCACGAAGCAAACGCTTGCGCTACCGTCTGACCTGCGGGACGCGTACGTGTGACGCTCGACGCGAGCCCCTTCCGCCACCTTGTCAGTGCGGCGAGGAGGGATATATAACGTTGTAAACAGCAAGCCCTGGGACTCGGCGCCATGCGCACGGTGACGACACAGCGCGCGCTAGCACCAACAACCCGAGCGGGGCCGCTTCGAAAGGGAGTGCCGTGCGGGTCAGCCTCAAGGACGTCGCCGCCCACGCGGGGGTTTCGATCAAGACCGTCTCCAACGTGGTGAACGACTACCAGCACGTCACCCCCACGATGCGTGAGCGGGTCCAGCGTTCCATCGACGCACTCGGTTACCGACCCAATCTGACCGCCCGGCATCTGCGCAAGGGGCGGACGGGCATGATCGCGCTCGCCTTGCCCGAACTCGGCAACCCCTACTTCGCCGAACTCGCCGCCGCCGTTGTCGACGCCGCCGCCGCGCACGACTACATCGTGCTGCTCGATCACACAGGCGGGCGCCGCGAGGAAGAACTGCTGGTCAGTCAGGGCTTCCGCGCGCGTGTCATCGACGGACTCATCCTCAGCCCCATTGAGTTGGAGACCGAAGACCTGCGCGACCGAGCGGAGAACGTTCCGCTGGTGCTCCTCGGCGAGCGTGACTACGACCTGCCGTACGACCACATCGCCATCGACAACGTCGCTGCAGCCCGAGCCGCTGTCAGGCACCTGATCGATCTCGGGCGTCGGGAAGTGGCGTTCATCGGCGACCGGCGCGGCCGCAGCGAACCCGCCCAATTGCGCGTACAGGGCTGGCGCGAGGAGCTCACCGCCGCTGGACTCCCGGCGGACGAGGGACTTATCGCCGCTACCGGCGGCTGGGGGCACGCGGACGGCGCGGCGGCCATGGCGCGCATCCTCGATTCCGGCCGCTGCCCCGACGCCGTCTTCGCGTACAACGACCCGATGGCCATCGGTGCGATGCGCGTCCTGCACGAGCGCGGTCTGCGCGTCCCCGAGGACATCGCGGTCGTCGGCTTCGACGACGTGGTCGAGGGTCGCTTCGGCGCGGTCACGCTGACCTCCGTGTCGCCGGACAAGGAGGGCATCGGCCGCCTTGCCGTGGAGTCGGTGCTTGCCCGGCTGAGCGGTGAAGCTCCCGAACCCGGCCGTGTCTGGGCGGACTACCGCCTGGTCCAGCGGGAGAGCACCCTCGGACGCGGGGCGTCCGACATCTGAGGGCGGCTTCACGACTGACCCGCCAGGCGGGTACGACGCGCACATCCGACCGGCGTGACGAGGCCACGCGTCCACGCCGGCGAGTTCGGTTCACCCCCGGTGTGACGCCCCCGGCCGAGTCCGCCGAGCGCGTTCCGGCCATCACGCCCTTACGGCGGCGGCCCGGGGCCCTTGGCTCCGACCCTGAAGTGCCGATGGGCAGAGCTGTAGTACCTGATCACCTGATGTCCAGCCACCGCCGGGAGATGAAGCAGCCTGGGAGGTGAGGGCGTTGGGCAAGCGCTTGCGCCGTGACCGCCGCCTCCTGCCGAGATCCAACGGTGGACGCACAGGGGGTTTACAGGGTCCTTCCAACGATGTAAAACCTCCTTGCAGCGGGCCTGACAACGTTGCCCGTCAGGGGAGATGCACGATTCTCTGCTCACGCGTCAGCTCCTCAATTCCACCCAGCGCCACCCGAATCGGGGTAACCATGCAGCGCAGCACTCATCGTCCTCGTCTCCTCGTCCGCCCCGGGATCGTGACCCTGGCTGCCGCGGTGGCCTTGGCCGCCGGAGCCTGCGCCAAGTCGGAGGACGACGCCTCGAAGGGTGACGGATCCCCGGCCTCCGCGGGTGCGGAACAAAAGGCCGTCAAGCCCAAGCCGGGCAGCAAGACGTGCACCATCGACGCCTATGGCGCCAAGGAACTGGACCTGAAGAAGGCGACTGTGGGCTTCTCCCAATCGGAGAAGGAGGCCAATCCCTTCCGCATCGCCGAAACCCAGTCCATCAAGGACGAGGCGAAGAAGCGTGGCATCAAGCTGCTGACCGCCAACGCCCAGTCGCAGTTCTCCAAGCAGATCAGCGACGTTCAGGACCTGCTGGCCAAGGGTGCCGACCTGCTGGTGATCGCCCCGCTCAACTCCGACGGCTGGGATCCGGTGCTGCAGGCCGCCGCCGCCAAGAAGGTTCCCATCGTCACGATCGACCGCAAGATCAACGCCACCGCCTGCAAGGACTACGCCTCCTTCATAGCCTCCGACTTCGTCGAACAGGGCAAGCGGGCCGCCGACCAGATGATTGAGGCCACCGGCGGCAAGGGCGAAGTTGCCATCCTCCTCGGCTCCGCCGGCAACAACGTCACCACCGAGCGAACCAAGGGCTTCAAGGAGCGGATCGCCGAGAAGGCGCCGGAGCTGAAGGTCGTGTTCGAGCAGACCGGTGACTTCGCACGCGAAAAGGGGCAGCAGGTCACCGAGCAGCTCATCCAGTCGAAGCCCGGCATCAAGGGCATCTACGCTGAGAACGACGAGATGGGCCTCGGCGCGGTGGCCGCGCTCAAGGGCGCCGGCAAGAAGGCCGGCGACGTCAAGATCGTGACGGTCGACGGTACCCGCAACGCCGTCCAGGGCATCGTGGACGGCTGGATCAGCGGCGTCATCGAGTCCAACCCCCGTTTCGGCCCGCTGGCGTTCCAGACGCTGGACGCCTTCACCAAGGGTGAGGAAGTCCCGCAGGACGTCATCATCCAGGACAGCGCCTACGACGCGGACAACGCGAAGACGGAGATCGGCAAGGCCTACTGAGCCTCCGGGGGCACGAGCACCCGTGCCCCCGCCGCCTCCTTAACGGCACCGCATTCCGCACCCTTCTCTTCCTGGAGGCAAAGGTGGCACCCCCCGCCGAAGTCCTCGCCGTCCGCGGACTGAGCAAGAGCTTCCCCGGCGTCCGGGCACTGGACGACGTGGACCTCACCCTGCACGCCGGCGAGGTCCACGCTCTGATCGGCGAGAACGGCGCCGGCAAGTCGACCCTCATCAAGCTCCTCACCGGCGTGTACCGCCCCGACGCCGGCGACATCACCTTCCAGGGCCACGCGGTCTCCTTCGGCACTCCCCTGGAGGCGCAGAAGGCGGGAATCTCGACCATCTACCAAGAGGTCAACCTCATCCCGCTGCTCAGCGTGGCCCGCAACCTCTTCCTCGGCCGCGAACCGCGCAACCGCTTCGGTCTGCTCGACGTCGCCCGCATGGACCGGGAGGCCCAGGAGACCCTGCGCGGCTACGGCGTCCAGGTGGACGTGCGCCGACCGCTGCGCAGCCTGGGCGTCGGCGCCCAGCAGATGGTGGCCCTGGCCCGCGCCGTGGCCACCGACGCGCGCGTCGTCATCATGGACGAGCCGACCTCCTCGCTCGAACCACGCGAGGTCGAAACCCTGTTCTCGGTGATCCGTCGCCTGCGCGATGCCGGCATCGCCGTCGCCTATGTCAGCCATCGCCTCGACGAGCTGTACGCCGTGTGCAGTACGGTCACCGTGCTGCGCGACGGCCGCCGCGTCCACCACGGCAGCCTGGCCGAACTCGACCGTCTGGCCCTGGTGTCCACGATGCTCGGCCGGGATCTGGGCGAGGTCCGTGAAGAGGGCCTCACCAAGTTCACCGGTGATCATCGGACGGCCGACTCGGAACCGGTGCTGGCCGCCTCGGAGCTGACCGTGCCGCACCGGCTGCACAAGGTGTCCCTGAGCATCCGGCCCGGTGAGGTCGTCGGGCTGGGCGGGCTGCTCGGTTCCGGACGCACCGAGACGGCGAAGGCCATCTCCGGTGCTTTGCCGCTCCGTTCGGGCCGCGTCATGGTCGCCGGGGTGCCGTTGCGTGGCGGTTCGACGCCGGCCGCCATCCGGGCGGGCATCAGCTTGCTGCCGGAGGACCGCAAGAGCGAGGGCATCGTCCCCGGGCTGTCGGTCCGGGAGAACATCGCGCTCGCCGTCCTGCCTCGCCTGTCCCGCTTCGGCCTCGTCTCCGAGGCCCGCGTCGACAGCGTCGTCGACACCTTCATGAAGCGATTGCACATCAAGGCATCCTCGCCGCACCAGAAGGTCGGCGAACTGTCCGGCGGCAACCAGCAGAAGGTTCTGCTCGCCCGCTGGCTCGCCATGAACCCCAAGGTGCTGCTGCTCGACGAGCCCACCCGGGGCATCGACGTCGGCGCCAAGGCGGAGGTGCAGAAACTCGTGGACGAACTGGCCGCCGACGGCCTGGGCGTCCTGCTCATCTCCTCCGACCTGGAGGAACTGATCGAAGGGTCCGACCGCGTGGTCGTGCTGAAGGACGGCGCCGTCGTCGGTGAACTCGCCGGCGACGACGTCACCGAGGAGAAGCTCATGCACACCATCGCCGGGGACACCCCAGCCGAGCCCGCGAAGGAGGTGGCGAACGATGGCTGAGGCCACCCTGCGGACCGCCCCGCTGGACAAGACCCGTGTACTCCAGTGGCTACAGACCTACGGCGTCTACGCCGGTGTCACGGCTCTGCTCGTCGTCAACATCGTCATCACTCCTCATTTTCTCTCCGCGGAGAACTTCCGCACCCAGGCGGTGCAGGTCGCCCCCGTCATCATCGTCGCCCTCGGCATGGCCCTGGTCATCGGCACCGAAGGCGTCGACCTGTCCGTCGGCGCCGTGATGGCGCTGGCGGCGTCCGTCACCGCGCTGTACCTCGGCTACGGGCTGCTGCCCGCGCTGCTCGTGGTCGCGTTGTTCGCCGCCGGGGTCGGACTGGCCAACGGCGCGCTCGTCGCCCTCGTCGGCGTGCAGCCCATCGTGGCCACCCTGGCGCTCATGGTCGGCGGCCGCGGCATCGCCCTGGTGCTGCTGCCGCAGCTGGAGGACCTGCGCAACCCCGCCCTGGCCTCCCTGGGTTCCGGTGACGTCCTCGGCATCCCCTATCTCATCCTGATCGCAACGGTCCTCGCCCTGCTGGTGGCCTTCGTGGTGCGCCGCACCACCTTCGGACGTCAGCTCCTCGCCATCGGCGACAGCAGGCCCGCGGCGCAGCTCGCCGGTCTGCCCGTGCGACGGGTGCTGATCATCGTGTACGTCGTGTGCGCGCTGCTCGCGTCCGTGGCCGGTGTGCTGGCGACCGCCCGTCTGCAGGCCAGTGACCCGACCTCGCTCGGCAACCTGATGGAACTCTCGGCGATCACGGCGGTCGTCGTCGGCGGCACGCCGCTGACCGGCGGCCGGGTCAACATCGCCGGAACCGTGGCGGGAGCCGTCCTCATCCAGTTGCTCACCGCCACCCTCATCAAGCACGATCTGCCGCCCTCCTGGACCCAGATCGCCCAGGCCGTAGTGATCGTCGCCGCGGTGTACGCGGCGCGGGGACGGGGGAAGCGATGACCGTCATGAAAGCGGACGCGCCCGTGACGACCGCGAGCAACGAGCCGGCGGGAGCGAGCGAGCCGGCCGGCTCGGCCCGGTCCGAACGGCTGAGCGCTCTCATCCAGCAGCACGGCGCGCTGGCCGTGCTGGTGATCGTCTCCCTGGTGGCGTCGCTCTCCTTCGACTCCTTCGCCACCGGCGACAACGTCAGCAACATGGCGACCAGTTCGGCCTTCCTGGCGATCGTCGCGCTCGGCATGACCTTCGTCATCATCACCGGCGGCATCGATCTGTCGGTCGGTTCGCTGTTCGCCCTGGGCGGGGTGCTCGCGGCCTGGGGTTCACGGCACGGCACCCTCGTCGCCCTGCTGCTCCCGCTGGTTGTGTGCGGGCTGATAGGAGTCGTCAACGGCCTGCTCGTGGCCCGTTCCCGCCTCGCGCCGTTCATCGTCACGCTGGCCGCCATGCTGGGCGCGCGCGGCCTGCTGCTGGCCATCACCGACGAGGGCGCGGACACGTTCCTCATCGGCAAGGGCTCTCTGCTCGCCGAATTGGGCCAGGGCACGACACTCGGTCTGGGCAACCCGGTGTGGATCACGCTGGCCCTGTTCGTGGCGGGCGCCGTCGTGCTGCGCCGCACCCGCTTCGGGCAGCACGTGTACGCGGTCGGCGGGAACGAGGACGCGGCGGCCCTGATGGGTGCCCCGGTCGCCCGCACGAAGATCCTCGTCTACACCCTGTCGGGGCTGCTCGCCGGTCTGGCGGGCGCGCTCAACGCCGCCTGGCTCGCCTCCGGCGTGACGATCCTCGGCAACGGCATGGAGCTGGAGGCCATCTCCGCCGTGGTCATCGGCGGGACCCTGCTGACCGGCGGCCTGGGCTACGTCAGCGGTTCCCTGGTCGGCGTCCTGCTGCTGAAGGTCATCCAGAACGTCATCAACCAGATCGGCTCCCTCGACTCCTCCTACCAGCAGGTCGTCAGCGGTGCCTTCCTCGCCGTGGTCGTCATCGCCCAGACCTGGCTCGGCCGCAGACGGCAACTCATGTGACGGGCCGCGCCCGGCGGCCGAGCCCTCACGGCCCGGCCGCCGGGACCGGTCAGGGCGGCCGGACTCCCCTCCGGCCGCCCCCTGCACGCGCACGTCTCCCCACCCCACGATCCAAGGAGGCACGATGCGTCGAGTACCCGCAGACGGTGGGCCGTTGGGCCGGCTGAGACGGCGAGCACGGTGGGTCACCACCGCGCTCGTCGCCCTCGCCCTGGCCGGCGGCACGGCCCTGACGGTCACCGGACCCGCGACCGCGGCGCCCCAGGCGTGGACGCCCAAGCCGTCCCCCATGACCACCCCGTGGACGAACCAGGTCCCCACCGACACACCGCTGCCGGAGTATCCCCGCCCCCAGCTGACCCGTCCGGACTGGGCCAACCTGAACGGCATCTGGGACTTCGCCGTCACCTCGGCCGACGCCGGGCAGCCGGCCGCGTTCACCGAGCAGATCCGGGTCCCCTTCGTCGCGGAATCCGCGCTCTCCGGCATCCGGCGCAAGATCACGCAGAACGACAAGCTCTGGTACAAGCGCACGTTCACCGTCCCGCCGAACTGGAACGGCCGCCGCGTCCAGCTCAACTTCGGCGCCAGTGACTGGCGTACGACCGTCTGGGTCAACGGCCGCCAGGCGGGCGCCACCCACAGCGGCGGATTCGACGCCTTCTCCTACGACGTCACCGACTTCCTCAACGGCGGTACCAACACGATCGTCGTCTCCGTCTGGGACCCCACCGAGACGGGTGACCAGGCCGTGGGCAAACAGCGGATCCGCGATGTGGCCACGCACCCCGGCGGCGGCATCTTCTACACCGCCGCGTCGGGCATCTGGCAGACCGTGTGGCTCGAGCCGACCGCCCCCGCGCACATCGCGCGCCTGGACATGGTGCCGGACCTGGCGAACAGCCGCCTGAAGGTCACCGTGCGGGGCGCCGGCACGAGCGGTCACCAGGCCCGTGTCACCGTCTCCAGGGGCGGTACCACCGTCGGCACCGCCACCGGCCCGGTCGGCACCGAGTTCACCGTGCCCGTCCCGAACCCGCGCCTGTGGACGCCGGAGGACCCGTTCCTCTACGACGTGAAGGCCGACCTGCTCTCGGGTGGCACGACGGTCGACTCGGTCGGCAGTTACACCGGCATGCGCTCCATCGGCATCGCCCGGGTCGACGGTCTCCTGCGGCCGGTCCTCAACGGCAGGTTCGTCTTCCAGACGGGCACGCTGGACCAGGGCTACTGGCCGGACGGCATCTACACGGCGCCCACCGACGCCGCCCTGCGCCACGACCTGCAAAAGCACAAGGACCTCGGTTTCAACATGGTCCGCAAGCACATCAAGGTCGAGCCGCAGCGCTGGTTCTACTGGGCCGACCGGCTCGGCCTTCTGGTCTGGCAGGACATGCCGTCCATGGAACACACCCCGGACGCCGCCGCCCGCACCCAGTGGGAGGCGGAGTACGACCGCATCATCGACCAGCACCGCAGCTCCCCGTCGCTGGTCATGTGGGTCAACCAGAACGAGGGCTGGGGCCAGTACGACCAGGCCCGCATCGCCGACGAGGTGAAGGCCTACGACCCCTCGCGCCTGGTCGACAACATGAGCGGCGTCAACTGCTGCGGCGCCGTCGACGGGGGCAACGGTGACGTCGTCGACCACCATGTGTACGTCGGCCCCGGCACCACCGTGCCCAGTTCCACCCGGGCCGCCGTGCTCGGCGAGTTCGGCGGACTCGGTCTCAGGGTCGCCGGTCACGAGTGGTATCCCGGTGGCGGCTTCAGTTACGAGGACCAGCCCGACCTGGCCCACCTGAACAACCGGTTCGTGGGCCTCATCGACGCGATCCGCGAAGTGCGCATGCCCCGCGGCCTGTCCGCCTCGGTCTACACCGAGATCACGGACGTCGAGAACGAGGTCAACGGCCTGCTCACCTACGACCGCCAGGTGGTCAAGGTCGACGAGGCCCGGGTGAGAGCCGCCAACCAGGCCCTGATCGACGCCTCCCGCGGGGCGACGGCTCCTCCCACGCTGCCCGTCAACGAGTACCGGTCGCTGCGGGCGACGACCCCGGGCTACACGGACCGGTTCGTGCGCCACAAGGACGGAGCGGTCTTCACCGAGGTCGTGAACAGCGGCAGCGACGCCCTGCTGAAGAACGACGCCACCTGGAAGGTCGTCCCGGGACTCGCCAACAGCTCCTGCTACAGCTTCGAGTCGCGCAACTACCCCGGGCAGTACCTGCGTCACCGCGACTTCCGCGTCTACAAGGAGGCCGGATCGGGCGATGTGTACCGGGCCGACGCCACCTTCTGTCCCGTCCGGGGCGCAGGCGGCGGCGTACGGCTGTCCGCGTACAACTTCCCGGAGCAGTACCTGCGCCACTACAACGCCGAACTGTGGCTCGCCACCCCGGGCGGCACGCACGCCTGGGACAACCCGGCCCTGTTCGCGGAGGACACCACCTGGGCCGTTCAGGCCGCCTGGGCGCCCTGACCGGGACCCGGTGAACGGAACCGCACGGGGGCGGCGGCGGTCCATGGGACCCGCCGCCGCCCTCCCCCGCCCCGACCGTCGATCCTTCCTCCGGCCCCACCTGGAGTCGCCATGACTGCCCGAACCCACGCCCTGCTGGCCAGGTCCTGCGCCCTGCTGCTGGCCGGCGGCCTGCTCGTCACGCTGTCGCCCACACCGGCCGCCGCCGTGCCCGACTACACCACCGCCGAGTCCGGCAACCCCTTCGTGGACGGCTGGTACGCCGACCCCGACACCGCGTACTACGGCGGCCGGTACTGGGTCTTCCCCACGACCTCGAAGGCCTACGCCGAGCAGACCTACCTGGACGCCTTCTCCTCCCCCGACCTGATCCACTGGACCAAGCATCCGAAGGTGCTCTCCACCGCGGACGTCTCGTGGGCCGAGTACGCGGTGTGGGCGCCCGCGCCGGTGGAGCGCAACGGCAAGTACTACCTCTACTTCGCCGCCAACGACATCCAGAACGACGCGCAGCTCGGCGGTATCGGCGTCGCCGTCTCCGACCGTCCCGAGGGCCCCTACAAGGACGCCCTCGGCAAACCGCTCGTCTCCCGGTTCCACAACGGCGCCCAGCCCATCGACCAGGACGTCTTCATCGACGACGACGGTCAGGCGTACATGTACTACGGCGGCTGGCACCACGCCAACGTCGTGAAGCTCAACCCGGACATGACCAGCCTGGGAACCTTCCCCGACGGCACCACCTACAAGGAGATCACTCCGGAGAACTACACGGAGGGCTCCTTCATGTTCAAACGGAACGGCAGGTACTACTTCATGTGGTCCGAGGGAGGCTGGACCGGCCCGGACTACTCCGTGTCCTACGCCATGTCCGAGTCACCCACCGGTCCCTTCAGGAAGATCGACAAGGTTCTGGCCCAGGACCCCGCCGTCGCCCGCGGCTCCGGCCACAACTCGGTCGTGAACGTACCGGGCACGGACATCTGGTACATCGTCTACCATCGCCGCCCGCTCGGCGAGACCGACGGCAACCACCGGCAACTCGCCTATGACCGACTGCACTTCAACGCCGACGGAACCATCCGCCGCGTCGAGATGCGCGTCCGGGACAACTTCGCCGACGGCAACGCCCTGGGCTGGAAGCCCTACGGCGGAACCTGGTCGGCGGCCGACGGCCGGTACCGGGCCGGGCACTCCCTGGGCGGCAAGGCCCTGCTCGACACGGACTTCGCCGACCTCACCTACGACGCCGACGTGACACCGCAGGGCCCCGGCGGTGACGCCGGAGTGACCTTCAGAGTGACGCGGCCCGCGGTCGGCACCGACAGTTACTCCGGCTACTACGCGGGCATCGGCACCGACGGCAAGGTCGTGCTGGGCCGGGCCGACGGCCGCTGGACGCCGCTGGCGAGCCGGAGCCTGCCCATCGCACCGGGATCGACCCACCGGTTGCGGGTGACCGCCGTCGGCACCTCGATCAAGGTGTACGTCGACGACCTGACCACGCCGAAGATCTCCGTCACCGACGCCACGTACACCAGCGGAGCCACCGGCGTACGCGTCTTCGGCACCGCGGCGTCCTTCGACAACGTGGCGGTGTGGCCCGCCCGCTGAGCTCGACGTTCAGCCCGGTCGGGTTCGTGCGGGCCGACGGTCGGCCGGTACCCGTCCCAACCGGGTCGCCGCGGGCGACGAAGGCCGAGCGGGCCCCGGCGGGGAGAGGTATGTCCCCGCCGGGGCCCGCGCCGCTGTGCCGCTACGGCTTCTCGGCCGAGTGGAGCGCGCTCACCTCCTGCTCGGTGAGCGCCTTGTCGTAGGCGTGGACCTCGTCGACCGCGCCGTTCCAGAAGTCGGTGGCGTTGCCGCCCCACTGGGCGCGGCCGACGGCGAGGGCGCCGGTGCTGGGGTAGGCCGCGCCGCCGGTGGCGGTCGCCGCTCGCTTGCCGTCGACGTAGAGCGTGATCGTGTTGTCGGCACCGTCGCGGACGCCGGCCAGGTGGTACCAACGGCCTTTCTCGGGGGTGGTGACCAGACGGGCGCGGGCCTCACCCGGAGTGCTGAAGGCGAACGCGCCCTGCCCGTACTGGAGGTAGAAGGGGCTGGCCTGGCGCCGGGTGTCCTGGCTGACCGCGGTGGCGTAGTTGCCGGGCAGTTCGTCCAGGCGTACCCACGCGGACACGGTGTAGCTTCCGGTGGTGTCGAGCACCGGTCCGTCGGTCTGCGCGTACTGTCCCAGACCGTTGAACTTCAGCGCGCTGCCACTGACGCCGGGCGTCCAGGTGGTGCCGTCGCTGAGGGTGAGGGCCCTGACGTTCGGGCCGTCGTCCTTCGCGGTGGTCCCGGTGCCCTCGTCGAGGGCCCAGTGCCCGCCGCCCTTGAGCGGAAGCCGCTCGCCCGCGGCGGCGCCGGCGGCGATGATCCTGCGGTTGATCTCACGGACCCGGACCGGGTCGACCTTGATCTCCCGGCGGTCGTAGGTGTAGAGGCCGTTGAGCTCGTTCTCCAGGTCGGAGATCTGGGTGTACACCGAGCCGGACAGCTCGGCGGCGGCCTGGTCGAGGTAGAACTTCTCGGTGTTCTCGACGTACTTGCGGGTCAGCGCCTCCTTGTCCTCGACCCCGCTGTAGATCACGGTCGGGGTGCCGGGCCACATGTGCCCGGGGGTGCGCAGGGTGAAGCCGCCGTGTTCACCGTCCATCGCCGCCCGCTCGGCGTCGGGGAAGGGCGGGTCCTCGTTGTTGTAGTCGTGGTGGTCGATGATGTCGCCCTTGCCCGAGTCGCCCTTGCTGTTGCAGCAGTTGACACCGCTGTGGGCGTTGACGACACGGGACGGGTCGGCTTCCTTCACCGCCTCGGTGATCTTGCCGGTCTCCGTGCGGTCCCACTCCCCCCAGCCCTCGTTGAAGACGATCCAGCCGATCACGGACGGCGCGTTGTGGTGCTCGCGCATCATCTCCCGGCCCTGTTCGACGAAGGCCTTCCGTCCGGTCTCGTTGGTGAGGTTGCCGGAGACGAAGTCCTGCCAGACCAGCAGGCCGAGCCGGTCCGCGTGGTAGAACCAGCGCGCCGGCTCCACCTTGATGTGCTTGCGCACCGCGTTGAAGCCGAGTTCCTTGTGCGCCTTCAGGTCGAACGCGAGGGCCTCGTCGCTGGGCGCGGTGTACAGCCCGTCGGGCCAGAAGCCCTGGTCGAGAGTGGCGAGGGAGAAGACGGGCTTGCCGTTGAGCACGAGCTTCTGGAAGCCGCCGACCTTCGCGATGCCGATCTCGCGCATGCCGAAGTAGCTGCCGACCCTGTCCTTCGACCTGCCGTCGGTGAGCTTGACGTCGAGGTCGTACAGGTAGGGGTCGTCCGGACTCCACAGGTGCTGATTCGCCACCGGCAACCGCAGCTGCTTGTTGGCGGGCCCGCTCACCCTGCCGACGATCTTGCCGCGCTTGTCTCGGGCGACGGCCTCGACCCGGGCTCCGGCGGACGCCTTGGCCGACTGGACGGTCACGGCGAGGCTGCTCGTGTCGATGTCCGGCGTGGAGACAACGTTGTCGATCGCGGCGTCGGCGACCGGCTCCATCCAGACGGTCTGCCAGATGCCCGAGGACTGGGTGTAGAAGATGCCGCCCGGGCTGGTGGACTGCTTGCCCGTCGGCTGGTCGGCGCCGCCGGTGTCGGTGACCGCGACGACGACCTCCTGCGGGCCGCTGCCCTTGAGCGCGTCGGTGATGTCGGCGCTGAAGGCGTCGTAGCCGCCGGTGTGTTCGGCGACCTTGGTGCCGTTGACGAAGACACGGGCCCGGTAGTCGACGGCGCCGAAGTTCAGCTTCAGCCGGTTGCCCCTGCCGACCTTCCAGTCCTTGGGAACGTTCACCAGCTTGCGGTAGAACATGTGGTCCTCGTGCCGCTCCAGTCCGGAGAGCTGCGACTCCACCGGGTACGGCACCACGATCTTCTCGTCGAGATCCTTGCCGAACACGGGCTGTTCGCCCGCCTCGGCGCCGCTGAACTGCCAAGGGCCGTTGAGGTTCTTCCACCGGGAGCGCACCTGCTGCGGGCGCGGGTACTCCGGCAGCGGGTGGCTCTTGTCGACCTTGTCGCCCCACGCGGTGGTGAGCCGGTGCGTGGAGGCGTTCTCGGCGTAACGGATGATCTTCGGCACGGTCTCGCCGCCGGATGTCAGTCCGCCCTCGCCGTCGTAGGAGACCCGTACCTGCTGGTTCTTCTGAATGGGTTCGGCGAGCGTCACGAGCAGGGAGTTGCGGTCGTCAGGGGCGACGGTGACCGACTTCAGGGGCATGGCCGTGGTGTCGGCTTCGACCTTCAGGTGGTCCTTGACCGCCTGCAGGTCGCCGACCCGGCCCTCGAACCTGGCGCGCAGCCGTCGTCCGTCAGCCGCCACGGACAGCTCCACCGGATAGACCTCGAAGCCGGCCGGCGGGGTGAACGCCGACATCGGTACGAGCTGCTTGGACAGGCCGGGCCCGGACCAGCGCAGGTGCATGTTGGAGCCGCCTGAGTCCTGGAACAGCTCCAGGCGGAAGTCGTGCTTCTCCCCGGCGTTCAGCCGGATCGCGGCACTGGTCTGCTCTCTGTCCCAGTCCGGCTCCCAGTGGTCGATGACCGGCTCGCCGTCGATGAAGAGCCGGAAGCCGTTGTCGCCGATCGCGTAGAAGGTGTAGTCGCCGGTCGCCGGTGCCTCGATCTGCCCGGTCCAACGGGCCGTCGTGTGCTCCGTCCTCCCGGTCAGCTCCTGGAAGGTGCTGGTCAGACCGGAGAAGTTGATCTGCGGCTCCAGCAGCGTGCCGCCGAGTTCGACGAAGTCCCGCGCTCCCGGGGCCGACATGCTGAAGTACTCGCCCTTCAGGCCGTGCACCTCGACGTCGGCTGCCTCGGCGGGGATTGCTGACGCACTGCCCATCGGTTCTGCCGCCGATGCGGTGGTGGCCGGTCCGCTTGTGGGGACCAGGAGAGCGGCCACCGCAAGCAGCGCCCACAGTTCCGCACGGGGGCGGATGTGTTGTCTTGTCATCGAACCTTCCTCGCACAGGCGCCGCGGACCAGGACCGGTCGTCGGAAGAACCGGGTCGCAGAAGACGACGAAGGACCGATACGGATGCGGCGGAGTAGTTCTTGCAACGTTGGAAAACTTGCGACAGTCGAAATGACAGCACGGCCCTCGACAGTTGTCCAGACCTCCCGCACCACTGTGGCAGCCGCTCACAGCGGACGCCTGGGGGGTGGCCTTGCGGCATGCGCCTCGCCATGGCTTTGGCGTGTCCGTCGCTCATCAGCCGTACGTCCGCGGGCGGTTACTGGCGCGCCGACGGGACGCCGAGGTGACCGGGGACCTACTTCGCCGAATCACGGGCTTTGCGGCAATGGCCGCCGTGCGGCGCTCTCGCCTCTTCACTGTTCCCACGGATCACGCGGAACGATGAGCCGCGAACCACAGACCCGAGCGTGCTCCCGGTCCGATGCCTGCGTGTGTGACCGGTTGCGGCATCGCCGTGTGGGCAAGCGTTCTCGACGTGCGCAGCGCCGCCTGGGTGAGCCGTCTGCCTTTTCGGCGGCGATGTCGCACTTCACCCAGGCAGCACTTCCGACTCCGACGCGTGCGGGCACGAGGGTTGTGGTCCGGGCAGCCGCCCGGTGCCCTCGCGGGCCTCACGGCCCGGAGGTCACAGGAAACGCCACAGGTGGTCGTCGGTTCCGTTGTCGTCGAACTGGACGACCTGTGCGCTGTTGGCGGTCGACATGCCGTCGACGCCGAGGACCTTGCCGCTGTTGCCGTTGCGGATCAGATACCAGCCTTCGCCCCGGTCCACGAGCTGCCAGGCATGGTCGCTGGTGCCCGAGTTGTCGAACTGCACGACCCGAGCACTGTTCTCCAGGGACATGCCGTCGACGGCGAGCACCTTGCCGCTGTGCTTGTTCCGGATCCGCCGGAAGGGCGGTTCGGGCGTCCAAGGCCGCCCGTCGGGTGAGGCAGTCGGGAAGGCGGTGATACGCAGCCGTGCCGCACCCATGGGGACGAGGGTGACGGTCTCGTCCCCATGGGTGCCGCTGCGCGCGGGGTGGGCTGGAGGGGTGCGACGACTCGCTCGTCGTCCGCGATCCACTCCTCGATGCGGCGGGCCTCGGTGGTGATGCGGACCGGGACCGTGTCATGGGTGAAGGGGTTGTCGGGGACGGGTCCGGCGTCACGCGTCAGGGTCAGGCGGGGCGAGGGAGTCAGGCCGTAGTTCCATGGTGAGGTCGCGTGTACTTCGTACTCGGTGAAGGTGTCGCTGTCCGCGTAGCGCTCGTACCGTTCACCGATCTTCAGGGAGTAGGTGAGGGGTCCGTGCTGGACGCTCACGGCATCGTGTTGGTCGGGCCAACGACGTAGTGCGGTCCGCTGGGGCAGGCGCAGGCTTACCCTGTCCCCGTCGCGCCAGGTCCGGTCCACGGTGGCCCATGCGGGGCCGCTCGCTGCGGACACCGCCTGGCCATTGACTCGGAGATCGGGCCCGTCGCACCAGCCGGGCACGCGCAGTCGCAGCGGGAAACGGACCGGGCGCGGCGTGGACAGAGTCAGGGTGACGGTCTCGGTGAAGGGGTAGCCGGTGTCCTCCGTCACGGTCACCGTGGTGCCTTGGGCGACCTGCGCGCGCACCCGGCTGGGGGCGTACATCGCCGCGGCCAGTCCGCCGTCCGGGGTGGCCAGCCAAAGCTCCTCGTTGAAGTACGGCCAGCCCATACCGTAGTTGTGCGGACAGCAGCGGTACTGGTCGACGCCGGGGTGGAAAGCCTGCATCGCGAAGCCGTTCTGGAACTGCCCCTGTGTCTTGGGCTGGTTGTCCAGGTCGACGCTGTTGGCGCTGGTGATGTAGTGGATGGCCTTGCCCTGCGGGTCCAGGGAGGCGGGCAGCATGTTGAAGGCCAGATCCTCGCAGCGGTCCGCCCACACCGGGTCACCGGTGATCCTGGTGAGCAGTTCGTGGCTGGCCATGAACTCCACGATGCCGCAGGTCTCGAAGCCCTGCCGAGGGTCGGTGAAACCAGGCCGGTAATTCTCGTCACCGGCCATGCCGCCGCCCGGGAACTGCCCGTAAACCTTCATGACCCTCTCGTAGGCGCGGTAGGCGGCTCGGGTCAGCTCCGCGTCACCGGTCACCTGCGCGTACTGGGCGGGTTCGCGGAACCCATGGGCGGTTCGACTCTCCCGGCTGTAACTGCCCACAGCCTATCGCTGACAGTGGTGCGATGATCTTCACGCACGAGCACAGCTGAACGGCCGGCTGGCCACACCCGGCGGCCGACGCACTTGAGATTCTCCAACGATGTCACCGAGGACGCGTGCAGGGCCGCGGAGAAGCCCTGGGGTGCTCGACCGGTCACGGACCCGCGCTCCGGCTGGCGGCGACGCCTCTTGCGTACCCCACGCCACCTGACGCGCTCCGGCCTGCCTGCCATGGCGCGCTCGCCTCGGCCACCACTCACACCGAGTAACGCCTGTCGTTCGTCAGTCGATCCGTCGCAACCGGACCAGTGCGCTCGCGCAGTCACCTGACGGCAGTTGAGGTATCGGCAGCCCATAGGCTGCCAAGGTCTGGCCTGTCCACAGTGCACCGGTGTCCTCGTCCTGGTAACGGCCGTGCGGATGCAGACCGCGCAGCCGCAGCGGTGGATGCCCGGGCCCGAAAGCAGCGGTAGGGCGCCACACCAGCACCACCACCCGATCGGCGCCGGCGCTCGTGTACTCAACGGCCGACAAAGCCCTTTCCCCAGGAGCAAGCAACCTGTACTGACGACCGTGTTGCACCACCGGACGGATCTCTTTGTACACCGCGACCAGGCGAGCCGCCTCGGTCAACTCCTGCGCTGTCCATCGCGTAAGGTCGCCGCCGATGCCCAGGACTCCCGCCATGGCCGAGTGGAAGCGAAAGGAGAGGGGGGCGACGCGCCCAGTCAGCGGGTTGGGGCTGTCGGTCACCCAGGCCGACATCACTCCCGCCGGGTGGATCTGCCCGAAGCCGTGCTGAATGGTCAGCCGGTCCACCGCGTCGGTGTTGTCCGAGGTCCACACCTGGTCGCTGCGGCCGATGATGCCCAGGTCGATGCGCCCTCCCCCGCCCGCGCAACCTTCCACACGCAGGCGCGGGAACCTCTCCCGCAGCCGATCCAGCACCCGGTACAGACCCTTGCCGTGTTCCACGTAGACCTTGCGAGCATCCTGACCACCCACGTGGACGCCAGCTTCGGTGAAGGAGCGGTTGAAGTCCCACTTGAGGAAGTCGACGTCATTGTCGCCGACCAAATCGCACAGCCATCCGTACGCCCAGTCGATCACCTCGGGCCGGGAGAAATCCAGAACGAGCTGGTGCCGCAATTCCGTCGGGGACCGGTCCGGCAGGTGCAGCGCCCAGTCGGGATGAGCGCGGTACAGGTCGCTGTCGGCGTTGACCATCTCCGGTTCCACCCACACGCCGAACGCCATGCCCAGGCCGTGCACCTCGTCGGACAGCGGGCGCAGACCTCGCGGGAAGCGGCGCCGGTGCGGCCTCCAGTCGCCCAGGCCGGCGCAGTCATCGTCCCGGGCGCCGAACCAGCCGTCGTCGACCACGAACAGCTCCACTCCCAAGCGGGCCGCGCGCCGCGCCAGCGCCAGTTGGTTCTCCTCGCTGACCTCGAAGGAGGTGGCCTCCCAGGAGTTGTAGAGGACTGGCCGGAGTTCGTCCGGATGTGGCAGCACATGCCGGCGCACATAGGTGTGGAAGTCACGGCTGGCGCCGCCGAAGCCGTCCGGACTGTACACCGCCACGCTGATCGGCGTGGTGTACCGCCCTCCGGGAGGCAGGCTGAGTTCCACACCCTCGTGCCCTTCGGATGCCACGACACCCACGCGCCCGGCCGCGGTGCGCTGAACCGTGAGGCGCCAGCTGCCACTCGCGGCCAGGGCCATGGCCCACACCTCTCCGCTCTCCTCGGTGGCATCACCGGCGTCGAGCATGACCCAGGGGCCGGCGTGGTGACCGGTGTGTCCGCGCCGGCTGGTCAGCGTTGTCTCCCCGAAAGGCAGGGGGCAGCGTTCCAGTTGGTTCTCTGCGGACCAGCCACCATGGACAGAGGACAGTCTCCAGTTCGCTCGCTGGGGCAGCGGCCAGTGCGCGGACGCGTCGCGACGCAGAAGCACCGGATCCGTGGCCGCCTCGTCGATGTGCGTGAGCTCCGTCCAGCGCTCGATCACGTTCCCACCGGGCCGTACCCGGTAGTGCAGTTCCCAGGCCAAGGGACGCGACCGATCTCGTTGCAGGAGGGTGATGTGCCCCTCGCCGACGACTCTCCACCCCTCCACCACGGGTTCGACCGGGCTGCTGCCGTCGGCGAACCGCACCTCGAGCGCCGGCACGCCGAACCGCGCGCCCCCCTCGACCGGGTACTCCTCCACCCCGTCCGAACGCCCGGCGAAGCTGTTGTCGTGGTCGGCCCACACCGGCAGCGCCGCAGCGTCGGCCAAGGGAACAGGCGCGCCCCAGTGAACGTGTCGCACGGTTCCTTCGACGCCGTCCATGCGCAGGACGTAACACCAGGTGCCGGTGCTCAAGACCACGGTGCCACTGGGTTCGTCGATCTCCACCGCCCCATGGTGGAACCGTGTGGCCATTCGGGCAAACATGAGGAAACTCCGTGATGAAGAGGGGGGACAACGCAATTGTCGGATCGTGACCGCAGGGTCAGGCCTGCTCCGCCGGCCGATCGTCACGGAGGACGACCACTCCCCCAGCGGGGACCTTCGTGTGGGAGCCGTGGCTCGCGGAGCCGATGAGCCCGACTCCACCGACAGGTACCTCGACGTCTTCGTCGGTGTGATTGATGAGAAAGAGAAAGGAGCCGGCAGAGCCGGTTCGGCGCACCGCCTCGATTCCGTCGGGGACGTCCGCGACGGAGCGGAGTCCTGCTGTGCCGGCGACCTGCCGCATCACTTCCCGCAAGGTGTGCACGGAGGCATGGGTGGCCACGTACCAGCCGGTTCCCGCACCGTAGTGGTGCCGGGTGATGGCCGGGCCGCCCCGAGCCGGGCCTCCTTCGGGGGCGTCCGTGAAGCACACCGTCGGAGTGCAGCCCTCCGGCTCGATGCGTTCGGCCCACTGCTGCGCGGCGTTGCCGTCGCTCAGCCGGATCGTGTCACCCGGGCGGAGGGGCAGGTACTCGTCGACGCGAAGTCCGAGCACCTCACGCAGCGCACCCGGATATCCGCCCAGGCGCACCTGGTCGTTGGCGTCCACCACCCCGCTGAAGCAGCCGACAGCGAGATGCCCGCCCTCGCGGACATACCGGCTGAGCGCGTCGGCGTGCTCGTCGGCGAGGAGATACAGGTTGGGGGCGAGAACCGCCTTGTAGGGGGTCAGGTCCTGCCCCGGGGAGATGACATCGCAGGTGATGTTCAACGTCCACAGTGCCTCGTACCAGTCCCGGACCAGGTCGAGGTAGCGCATGCGGGCGGAGGGGCGGGCCTGCAGTTCCAGCGCCCACCAGTTGTTCCAGTCGAAGAGCAGTGCGACGTCAGCCTCAACGTGGGCTCCCGTCACGTCGGCGAGGCCCGCCAGCTCCGCTCCCAGCGCCCGTACCTCGCGCCAGATCCGGGTGTCGGTGCCGCCGTGCGGCAGCATGGCGGAGTGCCACTTCTCGGCTCCCGCACGTGACTGTCTCCACTGGAAGAACATGATGCCGTCCGCGCCTCGGGCCAGGTGCGCCAGGCTGTTGCGTCGCATCTCCCCGGGCCGTTTGGCGACGTTTACGGGTTGCCAGTTCACGGCAGAGGTCGAGTGTTCCATGAGCAGCCAGGGTCGGCCGGCGGTCATGCCCCGCGTCATGTCCGCGTTCAGGGCGAGGTCGATGTGCCCGTTCGGGTCTGCGGCGGGGAGGTAGTGATCGACCGAGACGAGGTCGCACTCGGGGGCGAAGGCGTAGGCGTCGACCTTCTTCTCCAGCGTCCCCAGATGATTGGTCGTCAGGGGTACGCCGGGGGCGAAGCGGCGCAGCAAAGCCGCCTCGGCCCGGTGGCGGTCCAGCAGGGCGTCGGAGGAGAAGCGGTAGTAGTCCAGCTCTTGACCCGGGTTGCGGAAGGCTGTCGTGTCCCGCGGGGGGTCGATCTCCTCCCAGTCGCCGTACCGCTGGCCCCAGAAGTCCGTGCCCCACGCCTCGTTGAGGTTCTGCAGGGTGCTGTATCTCTTGCCCAGCCACGTCCTGAAGGCCCTCGCGCTGACGTCGCAGTAACACAGGGCGTTGTGGTTGCCCCACTCGTTGTGGACGTGCCACATGACCAGGGCGGGGTGGTGGCCGTAGCGTGCCGCCATCTGGGCGACGAGGGCGTCGGCGGCTTCGGCGTAGGCCGGGTGGCTGGGGCAGAAGACCTGGCGGCTGCCATGGGACAGGCGGGTGCCCGAAGCCGTCACCGGCCTCGCGTCGGGGTGCTGCCGGGTGAACCAGGGAGGTGGGGCGGCCGTCGCGGTGGCGAGGTCCACCGCGATGCCGTTGTCGTACAGCAGGTCAAGGACCTCGTCGAGCAGGCTCCAGTCGTAGGCGCCGGGCCGGGGCTGGATGCGGGACCAGGAGAACACGCCCACGGTGACCAGGTTCACGCCGGCCTCGCGCATCAGGCGCACGTCCTCGTGCCAGACCTCAGGCGGCCATTGCTCGGGGTTGTAATCACCGCCGTAGGCGATGCCCCCGAGGCGCTTGTCGAGTTCGGTCAGGGGGTGGTTCACGACTTCACGGCTCCGGCGGCGAGTCCGGCGCGCCAGTAGCGCTGCAGGAGGAGGAAGGTGAGGACGATGGGAACGACGGAGATGAGGGCTCCCACGATGGTGAGGGTCTGCAGCTCGGGCAAGCGGCTGGTCTGCGACTGCCAGGTGAACAGGCCGAGGGTGACCGGGTAGAGGCGGTCGTCCTGCAGCATCACCAGCGGCAGCAGGAAGTTGTTCCAGATGACCACGAACTGGAAAAGGAAGATGGTCACCAGCGCCGGTGCCATCAACCGCAGCGCGATGGTGCGGAAGATGCGGAATTCGCTCGCTCCGTCCATGCGCGCGGCCTCCATCACCTCGTCCGGCACGGATGCGGCGGCGAAGATGCGGGACAGATAGACGCCGAACGGGCTGACGATGCTGGGCAGGAAGACCGACCAGAAGGTATTCGTGGCATTGACCTGCGCGAACAGCAGGAACAGGGGCAGGGCGAGAGCCGTCGCTGGTACGAGGACACCGCCGAGGACGATCGAGAAGAGCACTTCGCGGCCCCGGAAAGCGTATTTGGCCAGGGCGTAGCCGGCCGCGGCAGCAAGGAGGGTGGCGACGGCGGCGCCGGCTCCGGCGTACAGCAGGCTGTTGAGCAGCCAGCGGGCGAAGACGCCGTCCTGTTGTGAGAAGAGCGAGGCCAGGTTGTCGCCCAGGTGCCACTCGGCGGGCAAGAGGCCCTGGGTGCTGACGAGGTCGCTCTGGCTCTTGGTGGAGGAGATGAGCAGCCAGTAGACCGGCAGCAGCATGTAGCAGGCGACCAGGACCATGAAGGTTACGGCGACGACGGTCGACACCGTGATGCGGGGTCGGCGTCCGGCCGGTGCGGAGGTCGCGTGGGCTCCCGCGGTGCGGGTGAGGAGGCTCATGCCTGCCTCCTGGAAGTGAAGCGGAGGAAGAGGAAGGACAACAGGAAGGTGACTGCGGCCAGGATGACCGACAGGGCCGCCGCGCCGCTGTAGTCGTCGCCGGAAGCGAGTGAGTAGGCGGCGAGGTTGGGGGTGTAGGTACTGGTCACGCTCGTGGAGATGGAACGGAAGACTTGCGGCTCGGTGAAGAGCTGGAAGGTACCGATGATGGAGAACACGCCGGTGAGGACGAGGGCCGGCCGGATGATCGGGAGCTTGATGCGCAGGGCGATGGTCCAGCCGTTGGCTCCGTCCATCCGGGCGGCTTCCTCGATGTCGGAGGGAACCGCCTGCAGTGCGGCGTACAGGATCAGCATGTTGTAACCCGTGTACGTCCAGGTCACGACGTTGCCGATGGACCACAGGATGGCGCCCGGACCGAGCAGATCGACGTGCGCTCCGGCGGAGTTGAGCAGATCCACGATGGGTGACAGGCGCGGGTCGTACAGGAACGCCCACATCAGGGCTGCCACCACGCCGGGGATGCCGTATGGCACGAAGTACACCAGGCGGAAGAAGCGTTTGGCACGGGCCACCGCCGAGTCGAGCAGCAGCGCGAGGGCCAGGGCCAGCAGCAGCATCACGGGAATCTGCACCAGGGCGAAGGCGGCGACGCGCAGCACACTGTCGGTGAAGAAGGGTGCCTGGAGGATGTCGGCGTACTGCTCGAATCCGGCGAAGACTGACTGCGTGCGACCGAAGGTGCCGCCCGTGCGTTCGGTCTTGTGCAGGCTCTGCCAGAAGGCGTAGCCGACCGGCACGAGGGTGAACAGGACGAAGGGGATCAGGAACGGTGCGAGGAAAGCGTAGGGCGCGCGGGTTCGGCGCGGACGGCGGCGTGGCCCGGGGTGGACGGTGGTGGGTGTCACGGGAAGCCTTTGCAGGTGCTGATCCCTGCCGCGTGGGCGGCAGGGAAGGGCAGGGAGGACGTCCGGTCAGTCCTCGACGTCGAGGGACTGCTTGCGCAGGGATTCGACGCTTTGGGAGTTGGTCTGCTTCAGCACGTCGGCGAGGGTGCTCTTGCCGCTGATGACGCCGGCGGTGCCATCGCTGAGGTAGCGATAGGTGTCGGTCATGGTCGGGCCCCACGTGAAGTTGGTGTCCACGTTCGCGGAAGCCTGAGCGAACACGTCGAAGATCTTCTGCCCACCGTAGAAGTCGACAGGCTTCTTCAGGGCGGGCAGGTCGAGACCCGCCTTCGCGGCCGGGTAGAGCCCGCCCTCGCGGTTCAGGATTTCCAGCGCCTCGGGGTCGGTGTTCAGCCACAGGGCGAACTTGGCCGCCTCGGCCGGGTGCTTGCTCTTGCCGAGCACCGCAGTGGTAGAACCGCCCCAGTTGCCGGCCTGCTTCGATCCCGCCTGCCACTGCGGCATCGGCGCCACCGCCCACTTGCCGTCGGTGGACTTGGCGTTGTCGCGAATGGTGCTGTAGCCCCAGGCGGCGCTGATCCAGGTGACCACCTCGCCGGAGTTCCACGCCTTGTACAGTGCGGGCGAGAAGCCCTGCAGATCGGTGGCGACGAGCTTGTCATCGATCATCTTCTGCCAGTAGTCGGCGACTTGACGGCTCTGGGGCCGGTCGACGGTGACCTTCCAGGCGTCCCCCTCACGCTCGAACATGGTGGCCTTGTTCTGCCACAGCAGGCCGGTGAACCAGTTGGGGTCCGTCTGGGAGAAGTGCGTGATGTACTTGCCCGCCTGCTTCAGTTTGCGGGCCTGGTCCGCGTACTCGTCCCAGGTGGTCGGCGCCTTGAGTCCGAGCTGGTCGTAGATGTCCTTGCGGTAGAAGAGCGCCATGGGACCCGTGTCCTGCGGCACCGCCCAGACGCCGTCCTCCCCGTTGGCTCCGAATTCCACCTGTGACCAGGTCCAGTCCACGAACTTCTCCCCCGCCGCCTCCACTCCAGGACAGGAGGAGATGTCACGCAGGCCGTCCTTGAGGCGGAAGCTGGCCAGCGAGTCGTACTCGATCTGGCCGAGGTCAGGTGCCTTACCGGCCTTCAGGGCGTTGGAGAGATTTTGGTAGGTGCCCGCGTTGCCCGCAGGCGTGGTCTTGAGCTTCACCTGGATGTCGGGGTTCCGCCTGTTCCAGACGTCCACCGCTTCCTGCATGCCCGGGACCCAGGACCAGTACTGCAAGGTGACCTTGCCGGAGGACTCCTTGCAGGAGCTGTCCGCTGCCGCGTCGTCCTTGCCGCTGCCGCCCCCGCAGCCGGTGGCGGCCGCGAGAGCCAGGACCGCCGCACCGGCGATGCAGCGCCTGGCCAGAGTCGAAGTGCGATCACGCGTTGACATGAGGTTGCTCCTTGCACTCAGGGTCCGCCTCGAAAAAGCGGTGGCCGCAACCTTCACAACAAGAATCTACAGAAGTCAACAGGACCGACAACATCGGGAGACATCGAGTTCTCATCGTAACCGTCCCGACTACCGCGCCAGGACCACCGACGAGCCTTCTGACCTGGCATTTTGTCTCCGTAAAGGCTCAACTTGAGACAGAGCCTCGCCAGACGGAATCGATTACGCTACGGTGACGTACCGAAGACTGATGGAGCGGTATTCAGCGACTATGCCCGATTTAAGGGCGATTGTTCAGCCCGAAGCTCGTGCGACGAACTCCGCCTTCACCTGAACGGTGCGATGCACGCTGCGGCCGTCGAGTCGTTCCTTGAGGAGCCGGGCAGCGGCTCGGCCGACACCATCGGCGGGATAGCGGATCGTCGTGAGCTGCGGATGGACCAGAGAGGCGAAGGAGGCGTCGTCATGCCCCACCAGCGCCACATCACCCGGGATGGCGATGCCCAGCTCACGCGCCTTGTCCATGGCGCCAATCGCGATCACGTCGTTCGCGCAGAAGACCGCGTCCGGCCGGTAGCGCCGGTTCATCAACTGGGCGAAACCACCGGCTCCCGCCTCGCGGGTGTGCTCGCCACGGATCACCAGTTCCCGCGGCAGGGAGGTGCCGAACTGTCGGGCGAGCGCGCGGAGGAGCTCCAGACGCGGATCGCCACCAGTCGCGTCCCTCGGGCCGGCGATCATCGCAATGCGTCGGCGCTGCGCGGCGGTCACCCGCTCCAGCGCCTGCCTGGTCGCGGTGCGCGCGTCGGGCGTCACCAGATCGACCGGACCGAAGGGAACGTCCGCACTGACCACCACGGGAATACCGGCGTCAGTCAGGGTCTGCATGTCGCGGGGCAGCAGCCGGAAAGGCGTGATCACCACACCCGCGAAGCGCTGCTGCACCGCCTCTGCCAGCAATGCGCGCTCCTCGTCCCGGCGCGCTCGCGTGTTGCAGACGACGACATGGATGCCCATGCCCCGCAACTCCTCTTGCAAGGTGGCCGCGAGCTGGGCGAAGAACGGGTTGGCGATGTCGGGCACGATCAGCGCCACCAGGCTGGAGCGGCCCGTTCGCAACGTACGTGCAGCCGTGTTCACGGTGAAGCCGAGCTCGGCGATGGCAGCCTCGACCGCCGCCCGCGTCTCGGGCGCCACGGCTCGTTTGCCGGACAGGACGTAGGAGACCGTGGCGGAAGAGACTCCGGCCGCACGGGCGACATCTGCCATGGTGACCCGCTCAGCCACTGCTCACGCTCCCTTCGTGCGCCGTCACCCTACTTCACCTCGCACACTCCGATGGAAGCGCTTCCATGCCTCGGACACAGCGACGACGGCGATCCGTCATGGAGCGCCGGTTACCCTGCCGCGCGCCTGGGGACGACGGCCAGGATCGAACGGACCAGCTGCTGATCGCCAGACGGTGCGCACTGACGCGCGAGGTGATCGGCGTGACTCGCGCGAGAGGACCGAGCACGCGGCCGTGCCCAAGCGACGAAAGCGCGTCGGCGTGCACCACGCCGCGGAGGCGTGCACGGGAGGCGGGGAGGGCAGATCGTCAGAGGCGTCCTCGCCGAAGTCCGCTGCGGTGAACGAACCGGGCGAGAGCACCCTCGCAGCAGCGGGCCAGGGATGCATGCAAGTGCCACGTGGAGTGGTGGTCAGTCTCTGTCCGCGCAAGGCGTTCAGGAGTTGCCGGTGACGAGCGATGACGAGGCGTCGTGTCGGTTCCATGACGGTCGTTGGGTGGTGAGCAGGGCATGGGTCGCGAAGTTAACCGGGGCTTCGCCAGCGACCGTGAACCGCTGGTACGCCCAGCGCGACCGGTACCCGAAGGAGCTCCGGTTCCCGGCGGTGGCTTGCATCCTGAACCGTAGGCAGCACTACCCGCAGAAAGCTGCAGAAGTGTTCTGGGCGGCCTGGACAACACACGTCGGCACCGGGCGTCTGCACGCCACAGGACGGCGTGCGGCCGGGGAAATCAGGGAGGCGGCCGGGACCGCGCACAGCGGGACCGGGCCGTCGCCCTCGCCCTGGAGGCCCTCCAAAAGGCTGGTGAGCACCAGCGCGGCATGGCCGCCAGGCTGGCCCGCGAGCATGGCGGCCGCGACCGCAATTGGCAGCGCGCCATGACCGAAGCCAGAGGCCTGTACCACCCCCACCAGGGACGGACCAAGCGGGCGGGGGAAAACGTTGCAACCCCGGAAAGCGGACCGTAGGTGCACTGACCGCACAATGCAGATCGAGGGTGCGCCCTGCTGATTGTTGGACGGCCGGCTCCATCACTCCGGCGGCAGATGCCATCATGGCCGCCCAGGCGGTTTCGTTTGGATCAGCGGGCGGACCACATGAAGATGCCCGCGATGTGAAGTCCGGCGAGGTAGATGGTCGCGGTCTTCTCGTAGCGGGTGGCGATGCCGCGCCACTGCTTCAGGCGGTTGATGCACCGCTCGACGGTGTTGCGTCGTTTGTAGGTCTCGCGGTCGAAGGCAGGCGGGCGGCCGCCTCGGCTGCCGCGACGTGCCCGGTGGCTCCGCTGATCTGCCGGGACGGGAATCACCGCCCGAATCCAGCGCTTGCGCGTGTGATCGCGGATCGCACGGGAGGAGTACGCCTTGTCGGCCATGACCGTGTCCGGCCTGCAGGTGGACCCACTGTGATCCGGTCTGGACCTTGAGGGCGATCGCGTCGATCACCTCCCGGTGGTCCCTCCGCTGGCCACCCCGCTTCGGCGTCCGGTCCGGGAGTAACGGCTCGATCCGCGCCCACTGCGCGTCGGTCTCGGCACATCCGGACCAACGGCCGAAGGACACGGTCTGGATCGGCGCCGTTCGTCAGGTCGCCTGTCCTGTACGCAGCCGTCGCACGTCCCGTACGAGCGCATACAAGGCGCTGAGGAAGATCGCAGCTCCAGCTGCGATCCAGAGTGCCGATACTCCGGAGCGGTACTCGCGAACGGCACCGGCGAGCAGCACCGTGCTGGCAAGGACGCCGAAGGCCGAGATCACAGTACTGACGCGGTTGGTCACACGGACATCATCGCCGACGACCTCGGCCAGCGGGGGCGATCTGAACGAATCGGCCTGGTCCGCGCACTCCAGCAAGGGAGTCCGACGACAGGACTAGACGGTTAAGCACCTCCTTGCCCTGCGCCCGAACCCGTATGACACGTCAGTCCAGCGGTCGGCGCGTGAAGGCTGGTTGCTGTCCGCGCACCCCACATCGAGCGAAGCGCAGGGGTACTCCGGTGCCGAGGCCGGCGGTGATGAGGGGGGCGCGGTCTTCCCCGCCGGCGCGGGGGTGATCCGTCCGCTTTGGAGCACTGGTTCGCGGTGGTCGTGCGCCCTCCCCGCTGACGCGGGAGTGTCCCGAACGGCCGAACCTCGTACGACGACTGCGGTTTCTGCGACTCTGCCGCCCTCTTCGCCATGCCGCCCGAACCGCGGGGGGCACTTTGTCACTTGCGGAGGGTGAAAGCCGCGCCGCGGGTGTGCCGCGAGCTATGGGGGACGGCAGTCGGGTGATGTCCGCCAGCGGGCGGGGCTCCGGGGAGTCCGCGGGCACCGCTCGGGGAACGTGTGGAATGTCGTGACCCGAAGAGCAATCGCCGTGGAGGCAGAAGGCGTGGACAACGTGGACGCACCGGACAGCGGAATCCTCCTCTTCCGCAACACCATGCGCATCACCGAAGGGCATCTCGACGCCTACCGGGAAGCCACGGAGCGGGCCGTACGGTTCGTGGAGGAGCACGGTCCCCAGGTCATGGTGGAGGTGTTCATCGACGAGCAGAAGCTGCTCGCACACAGCTTCCAGATGTACCGGGACTCGGATTCCGTCCGCGCGCACTGGAAGATGTCCGAGCCGTACATCCGGGAAGTGATGAAGCACTGCCGGGTGGAACGCTTCGAGGTGTTCGGACAACCCGATTCCGAGGTGATGGCGGGCGTACGGAATTCACTCGACGACCAGGTCTCGCCCTCATTCGCGGCCCGCTTCACGGGATTCATGCGATTCGACGCGTTGCGGTCCGAGCGGTAGCGACTCCCGCCCCTGAAAAGGCGGCGACAGGGCTGCCCCGGCCGCAGGCACAGGCGCGAGTGCGGGTGCAGTGCAATGCAGTGCTGTGCAGTGTGCCCTGCTGGGCGCGGTGCGCGGCCGGGGTCCTTTCGCCTTCTTCTCCGCGATCAGCCGACGACGGTCCAGGTGTCGCCGCCGGCGAGGAGTGCGGCGAGGTCGCCCTTGCCGTTCTGCTCGACCGCGGTGTCGAGTTGGTCGGTCATCTGTGCGTCGTAGACCGGTCGCTCGACGGAGCGGAAGACGCCGATCGGGGTGTGGTGCAGGGTGTCGGGATCGGCGAGGCGGGACAGCGCGAACGCGGTGTTGAGGGAGGCCGCGTGGGCGTCGTGGACGAGGATGTCGGCTTCGTTGGCGGCGGTGACGGTGACGACCTTGAGATCGCCGGTGGCCCGGTCCCGTACGACGCCCTTGGACCGGGCGGTGCCGAAGCGGATCGGCTGTCCGTGTTCCAGCCGGATCACCGCTTCCTGCGCGGACTGCTTGTCCTCCAGGGCGTCGAAGGCGCCGTCGTTGAAGATGTTGCAGTTCTGGTAGATCTCGATCAGCGCGGTGCCCGGGTGGGCGGCGGCCTGGCGCAGCACGTCGGTGAGGTGCTTGCGGTCGGAGTCGACGGTGCGGGCGACGAAGGAGGCTTCCGCGCCCAGGGCCAGCGAGACGGGGTTGAATGGGGCGTCGAGGGAGCCCATCGGCGTCGACTTGGTGATCTTTCCGACCTCGGAGGTCGGTGAGTACTGGCCCTTGGTCAGGCCGTATATGCGGTTGTTGAACAGCAGGATCTTGAGGTTGACGTTGCGGCGCAGGGCGTGGATGAGGTGGTTGCCGCCGATGGACAGGGCGTCGCCGTCGCCGGTGACCACCCACACGGACAGGTCGCGGCGGCTGGTGGCGAGGCCGGTGGCGATGGCCGGGGCGCGGCCGTGGATGGAGTGCATCCCGTAGGTGTTCATGTAGTACGGGAAGCGGGAGGAGCAGCCGATGCCCGAGACGAAGACGATGTTCTCCCGCGCCACACGCAGCTCGGGCATGAAGCCCTGCACGGCGGCCAGGATCGCGTAGTCACCGCAGCCGGGGCACCAGCGCACCTCCTGATCCGACTTGAAGTCCTTGGCGGTGAGCTTGAGGTCAGTTGCCACGGGATGCCTCCTCCAGCGCGCGGGCCAGCTGCTCTGCCTTGAAGGGCATGCCATTGATCTGCGTGCAGGACACCACGTCGACCAGGTACTTGGCACGCAGAAGTGCCGCCAGCTGTCCCATGTTCATCTCGGGTACGACGACCCGCTCGTATCGGGCGAGAACCTCACCGAGGTTGTGAGGGAAGGGGTTGAGGTGGCGCAGGTGGGCCTGGGCGATCCGGCCGCCCTGCTTGCGGATGCGGCGCACGGCGGCGGTGATCGGTCCGTAGGTGGAGCCCCAGCCGAGGACCAGGATCCGGGCGCCGTCCGGGTCGTCGACCTCCAGGTCCGGGACGTCGATGCCGTCGAC
>NZ_JBEOTZ010000055.1:0-30926 GCF_040303825.1 Streptomyces sp. NPDC094143 | reverse complement strand
GCCGTCGGCCCCGGGCACCTCGCCTACCTCATCTACACCTCCGGCTCGACCGGCCGGCCCAAGGGTCCCGGTGGAGGGCAGGGGCCCGGCCGGGGGGTCCTACGGGTGCCGACCCGTTCCTACGGGGGCCGGCTCGTTCCCATGGGTGCCGGCCCGTTCCTACGGGTACGACACCACCGTCGACGGCACGGTCGACGTCCCCGACGTGGGCGCCCCCGTGTCGTTGATGACGCACTCGTACTGCCCGTTGCCGCCCAGCGAGACCACGAGCAGGTCGTGGAAGCGCACCCCGGGCCGGGTGGGCGCGGCGAAGCCGTGGTGCTGCACGATGGTCGGGTCGACGTTGTAGTAGCAGTAGCTGCCCAGGCCCCAGCCCTCGTGGCTGGTCACGTTGTCCCCGACCCGGTAGGCCGCGTAGCCCTTGATCGAACCGTTCTGGATCGCGGCCTGGTTCGGCGCGTCGTACGCCTTCTCGTTCTGGAAGAAGATCGTGCGGCCGCGCTCGCCGAACCACTGCACGTCGTACTTGTTGAAGTGCTCCACGAACAGGCCGGTCGCCAGGACGTCGTGGCCGTTGACGACGACGCCGTAGTCGGCCCGGTTGGTCTCCCAGCCGACGCCGTCGCCGTGGTCGGCGCGCCAGACCCAGGTGTGGTCGACGATGGTGTGGCGGCTGTTGACGACCATGCTGGTGGTGGCCTTGCCGGGGCCCGCCCCGCCGATGCGGATGAACACGTCCTGGACGGTGGTTGGGTTGGCGGAGTGGTCCCGGGCGGCGCCGGGCGGGCCGATCTCCAGCAGGGTCGCGGAGTTGACCGGCCCGGCGTCGACGAGGAACCCGGCCAGCCGGACGCCGTCGACGTCGGCGACCCGCAGCGCGGTGACGCCGTTGTCGGGGATGAGCGTGGCGTACCCGAGGCCCAGCACCACGGTGTTCGCCCGGTCGACCCGGATCGGCCGGTCGAGGTGGTAGATGCCCGGTGTCAGCAGCAGGTGCAGCCCTTCGGCCAGGGCCTGGTTGAGCGTGGCCGCGGAGACGCCCGGCTTGGCGACGTAGAAGCGGGTCAGCGGCAGGGAGGTGCCGCGCGGGGTGCCGTTGCCCCAGGTGACGCCCCGGGCGTTGGTCCGCTTCTCGGGCAGGAAGACCCGGTACTCGCTGCCGCTGAGGTACAGGAACGGCTTCTCGCGGGAGACGGGCGTCGTGGCCAGGGTGGTGTACGGCGGGTTGGGGAACCCTTGCGCGGGGGCGCCCTCGACGCCGGAGAACACCATGTTCCACACGCCGTTGAGCCACCCGCCGATCGCGCTGTCCCGGGTGTACCACTGCTGCTGCGAGTACGGCTGCACCTGGCCGTCGATCCGGCTGTCGGCGATGTAGCCGCCGCTGGACCAGCCGTACCCGGTCGGGGCGAGGTTGAGGTTGCCGCGGACGTGCATCCGGCGGAACGGGGCGGCCTGGGACACCGCCCAGCGGTTGGTGCCGTTGACCGGGACCACGGCCAGGTTCTCCGCCGACCGCCAGAAGTTCTGCGTGGCGTTGCCGTTGAACCAGCCCGCGTCGACCGTGATGTCACCGTTGATCGTGGTGTCGTCGGGGGAGAGGCCGAGGCCGGAGATCGAGGTGTAGAAGCCGATCTGCGCGTTGAGGCCGTGGTAGGTGCCGGGCTTGAACAGCAGCTGGTAGCGGCCGGTGCCGAACTGGGCCGACTCCTGCTGCCGGAAGATCTCGTCCAGTCTGCCCTGGATGTTCGGCGTGGACGGGTCGAAGACGACGACGTTCGGGCCGAGGTCGCCGCCGCCGGGCAGGGCGCGCGGCTTCCTGCGCACGGGCCGCTTGCCGGCGGCGGGGGTGGCCGAGGCCGTACCGGGCAGGCCGGCGAGCACGGTGGCCGCCGCCGCGGCGCCGAGGACGGCTCGGCGGCCGGGGGAGGGCAGGCCGGAGGTCGGGGAGTCGGTGGGCATGGGGCGGCTCTCCTGGTTCAGGAAGTGAACGGCGTGGGGTGTGGGGAGCGCTCTCTCGCCGCTGAATAGTTCATCCGTGGAACAGATGCGTCAAGGGGTGCGGCGAGAGTTCGGAGAGTGCGTCGAAACCCTTGACGTGTCTGCCTTCCACGGATTAACTCACGTCCTAAATTAAGCCATGACGGCTCCCTCCCGGCGGGGGAGCACGGTCTGGGGGGCGAACTCCCGTCCTCCCGGAAGGGACACGAGCAGCATGCGCAGTACCCGAGCCGCGGCAGCCGGCGCCGTCACCCTGTCACTCGTCCTCGCGGCCTCGGCCTGCGGAGGTGGCTCCGCCACCGGCGGCGGGTCCAACGACTCGCCCAAGACACTGACGTACTGGGCCTCCAACCAGGGCGCCAGCATCGAGATCGACAAGAAGGTCCTCCAGCCCGAACTCGACAAGTTCGAGAAGCAGACCGGGATCAAGGTGAAGCTGGAGGTCGTCCCCTGGTCGGACCTGCTCAACCGGATCCTCACCGCCACCACCTCCGGCCAGGGCCCGGACGTGCTGAACATCGGCAACACCTGGACCGCCTCGCTCCAGGCCACCGGCGCCCTGCTGCCCTGGGACGCGAAGAACTTCGACAAGATCGGGGGCAGGGACCGCTTCGTCGACTCGGCGCTCGGCTCCACCGGAGCCGAAGGCAAGGACCCGGCCGCGGTGCCGCTGTACTCGATGGCGTACGCGCTCTACTACAACAAGAAGATGTTCGCCGAGGCGGGCGTCTCCAAGCCGCCGGCCACCTGGGACGAGCTGGTCGCCGCCGGGAAGAAGCTCTCCAAGGACGGCAAGTGGGGCCTGGGGGCCGAGGGTTCGAACGCGTCCGAGAACATCCACCACGCCTACGTCTTCGCCAAGCAGCACGGCGCCGACTTCTTCACCGCCGACGGCAAGCCGGACTTCACGGGCGACGCCACGGTGGCCGCGGTCAAGCAGTACGTCGACCTGATGGCCAAGGACAAGGTCATCGCGCCCGGCAACGCCGAGTACGCGCAGAACCAGTCGGTCAGCGACTTCGCCAAGGGCAAGACCGCGATGCTGCTGTGGCAGTCCGCCTCCGCCAACCTCAAGTCCCAGGGCATGAGCGAGGACGACTACGGCGTCGCGCCCGTGCCCGTGCAGTCCGGTACTCCCGGCACCGGCAAGCAGGTCAACTCGATGGTCGCGGGCATCAACCTCGCCGTCTTCAAGAACACCGACAACCTCGACGGCGCCACCAAGTTCGTGAAGTTCATGACCGGCGACGACGAGCAGAAGATCCTCAACAAGGCCTACAGCTCGATCCCGCCGGTGAAGTCCGCCCAGTCGGACGCCGCGTTCGCCACCCCGGCCAACGCCGTCCTGAAGGACACCCTCGCCAAGAGCGCCGTCGCGCTGCCGCAGGTCGCCGACGAGTCCCAGTTCGAGACGGCCGTCGGCACGGCGATCAAGGACCTGTTCGCCGACGCGGCCGCCGGACGCGCCGTCACCACCGCGTCGGTGAAGGCGGCCCTGGAGAAGGCCCAGCAGCAGATGCCGGCGGCCTGAACGACATGACCACCACGGTTGAAGCCGGCACGCCGCCGGTCCGCACGAGCCCGTCCGGTGCGTCGCCTGGCCCCCGCCGCCGCACCGGACGGATCCGCCGCGTCGGCCTGCCCTACCTGCTGCTCCTGCCCGCGCTGCTCCTCGAACTGCTCGTCCACCTGGTGCCGATGGTGATCGGCGTCGTGATGAGCTTCAAGGAGCTCACGCAGTTCTACATCCGCGACTGGGGCGCCGCCCCCTGGTCCGCCCTCGACAACTACAAGGTGTCGGTGGACTTCGACGCCCCCGTCGGCGAGGCACTGCTGCACTCCTTCCTCGTCACCGTCGCCTTCACGCTGCTGTCGGTGGGCCTGTGCTGGCTGATCGGCACGGCCGCCGCGGTCTTCATGCAGGACACCTTCCGGGGCCGCGGCCTGCTGCGGGCGCTGTTCCTCGTGCCGTACGCCCTGCCGGTCTACGCGGCCGTCATCACCTGGGTGTTCATGTTCCAGCACGACAACGGCCTGGTGAACCACGTCCTGCACGACCAGCTGGGCCTCACCGACAAGCCGTCCTTCTGGCTCATCGGCGACAACAGCTTCATCGCGCTGCTGACCGTGTCGGTGTGGAAGGGCTGGCCGTTCGCGTTCCTCATCGTCATGGCCGGGCTGCAGAACATCCCGCGCGAGCTGTACGAGGCGGCCGCCCTGGACGGGGCCGGCGTGTGGCAGCAGATCCGCCGCATCACCCTGCCGTCGCTGCGCCCGGTCAATCAGGTCCTGGTCCTCGTGCTGTTCCTGTGGACGTTCAACGACTTCAACACGCCGTTCGTGCTGTTCGGCAGGACCGCGCCGACGGCGGCCGACCTCATCTCGGTGCACATCTACCAGGCGTCGTTCGTCACGTGGAACTTCGGCACGGGCTCGGCGATGTCGGTGCTCCTGCTGCTGTTCCTGCTGCTGGTGACCGCCGTGTACCTGGTGCTGACCTCGCGCGGACGGAGGGCCGCCTCATGAGTTCGCCCCTGGCCCCGCCCCGGTCCTTCCTGTGGTCCCGGCGGGTCTTCCTGACGCTGCTGACGGGCTTCGTGCTGCTGCCGGTCTACGTCATGGTGTCCAGCTCGCTGAAGCCGCTCGCGGACGTCACGGGCAAGTTCCGCTGGCTGCCGACCGAGCTGACGATCCGCCCGTACGTCGACATCTGGTCGACCGTCCCGCTCGCGCGCTACTTCGTCAACTCCCTGATCGTGGCCGGCGCGGCGACGGTCTGCTCGGTGGTGATCGCGGTCTTCGCGGCGTACGCGGTGAGCCGCTACGACTTCCGCGGCAAACGCGTCTTCACGGTCACCGTCCTGTCCACGCAGATGTTCCCCGGCATCCTCTTCCTGCTGCCGCTGTTCCTCATCTACGTCAACATCGGCAACGCCACGGGCATCGCCCTGTTCGGCTCGCGCGGCGGCCTGATCCTCACCTATCTCACCTTCTCGCTGCCGTTCTCCATCTGGATGCTGATCGGCTACTTCGACTCGGTGCCGCGCGACCTGGACGAGGCGGCGCTGGTCGACGGCTGCGGCCCGCTCGGCGCGCTGTTCCGGGTCGTGGTGCCGGCGGCGGTCCCGGGCATCGTCGCGGTGGCCGTCTACGCCTTCATGACCGCCTGGGGCGAGGTCCTGTTCGCCTCGGTGATGACCAACGACACCACCCGCACCCTCGCCGTCGGCCTCCAGGGCTACTCGACCCTCAACGACGTGTACTGGAACCAGATCATGGCCGCCTCGCTGGTCGTCAGCGTCCCCGTCGTCGCGGGCTTCCTGCTGCTCCAGCGCTATCTCGTCGCCGGCCTGACGGCAGGAGCCGTCAAGTGACCGACTCGCCTGTTCTCGAAGGGACTTCCGTGACCATCGACCTCGCCGCCCTCCCCGACGACTTCCTGTGGGGCACGGCCACCTCGGCGTACCAGATCGAGGGCGCCGTGGCGGAGGACGGCCGTGCGCCGTCGATCTGGGACACCTTCTCGCACACCCCCGGCAAGACCGCCGGCGGCGACCACGGCGACGTCGCCTGCGACCACTACCACCGCTGGCGCGAGGACATCGCCCTGATGCGGCAGCTGGGCGTGAACGCCTACCGCCTCTCGATCGCCTGGCCGCGCGTCGTCCCGGGCGGCGACGGCCCCGTGAACCCCAAGGGCCTGGCCTTCTACGACGAGCTGATCGACGGCCTGCTGGAGGCCGGCATCACCCCGTCCGTCACCCTCTACCACTGGGACCTGCCGCAGGCGCTGCAGGACCGCGGCGGCTGGCCGGAGCGCGACACGGCCCTGGCGTTCGCGGACTACGCCTCGGTCGTGGCCGGGCGGCTCGGCGACCGCGTGACCCACTGGGCCACCCTCAACGAGCCCCTGTGCTCGGCCTGGATCGGCCACCTGGAAGGCAAGATGGCCCCCGGCTGGACGGACCTGACCGCCGCCGTCCGCGCCTCCTACCACCTGCTGCTGGGCCACGGCCTCGCGGCCCGGGCGATCCGGGCCGCGGCTGCGGGCGCCCAGGTGGGCATCGTCAACAACCTCTCCACCATCCACCCGGCCTCCGACCGCCCCGAGGACCTCGCGGCGGCCCGCCGCATGGACGGCCACACCAACCGCTGGTGGCTCGACCCGGTGCACGGCCGCGGCTTCCCGGAGGACATGCGCGAGGTCTACGGCGTCGAACTCCCGGAGCAGCCCGGCGACTCAGCGGCCATCGCCGCGCCCCTGGACTGGCTGGGCCTGAACTACTACTTCCCGCAGACCGTGGCCGACGACCCCGAAGGTCCCGCCCCGTACGCCCGGGCCGTCCGCCGGGAGGGCGTCCCGCGCACCGGCATGGACTGGGAGATCGACGCCGGCGGCATCGAGGAACTGCTGCTCCGCCTCACCCGGGACTACGGGGCGCGCCGGCTGTACGTCACGGAGAACGGCTCGGCCTTCCCCGACGTCGTCCGCCCCGACGGCACCGTCGACGACCCCGAGCGGCAGGACTACCTCCTGCGGCACCTCGCCGCCTGCGCCTCCGCCGCCCGCCGGGGCGCCCCGCTGGCCGGCTACTTCGCCTGGTCCCTGCTGGACAACTTCGAGTGGGCCTACGGCTACGAGAAGCGGTTCGGGCTGGTCCACGTGGACTACGCGACGCAACAGCGCACGATCAAGGGGACGGGCCACCGGTACGCCGAGGTGGTGCGGACCCACCGGAGCCGGGCGCGCGAAGCCGCCTGAGCCACGAACGCCGGGGTGGGCGGGGTGCGGGAGCCCACGCCCACCCCGGCTCACCCACCCCGTTGGATCCCCTGCTTGTCAGGTACACGCCACACTTGTACGAGTCATGAGAAGACCGAACCGGAGGAGAGCCATGCCGTCCCGTACGCCCCGCACCCTCCTGACCGCCATCGCGGCCCTCGCACTGCTGACCGCGGGCCCCGCCTTCGCGGCACCCGCCCCCGAGGCGCGGGCCGCGGTCGCCGCCTGGGACACCGACCGCGCGGCCGCCGCCTACGCCGTGAACCCGGCCGCCGTCACGGCGTCCGGCAGCGAGAACGCCGACACGTCCCCCGGCCGCGCCTTCGACGGCAACGGCTCCACCCGCTGGTCCAGCGACTTCTCCAACACCGCCTGGATCCGCGTCGACCTCGGCTCGACGATCCGCGTCGACCGGGTCGTGCTGGACTGGGAGGCCGCGTACGGCAAGCGCTATGTCCTGGAGGCCTCGAAGAACGGCACCGACTGGACGCCCTTCTTCACCGAGACGGCCGGAACCGGCGGCTCGGTCACGGCCCACACCTACCCCCAGGAGGTCACGGCCCGCTACGTCCGCCTGCGCGGCGTGGAACGAGCCACCCCCTACGGCTACTCGCTCTGGTCGATGAGGATCTACGGCGGCGAACCGGCCCCCGCGTCCACGACCCGCACCAACCTCGCCCTGAACCACCCGGCCTACGCGAACTACTACCAGCACGCGGGCAACTCCCCGGCGTTCGTGACGGACGGCGGCCGGCCGGCGGACCTGAAGGCCGACGTCAGCCGCTGGTCGAGCGACTGGAACGCCAACCGCTGGGTCTCCGTCGACCTCGGCGCGCCCTCGACGATCGACTCGGTCGACCTGTACTGGGAGGCGGCCTACGCCGTCGACTACGAACTGCAGGTCTCCGACGACAACCGCGGCTGGCGCACGGTGTACCGCCCCTCGGCCGCCGAGGTGGCCTCCCGCCGCGCCAACGTCAAGTCCCCGGCCGAGGCGGTCGGCCTGCACGACGCGGTCCGCCTCCCGCAGCCGGTCACGGGCCGCTACGTCCGCATGCTCGGCAAGGAGCGCCGCTCCTTCCACAACCCGGCACCCGCCACGGCCCAGTTCGGCTACTCCCTCTACGAGTTCGAGGTCTGGGGCACGGGCGGCAGCGCGACGGCCGCCTACCCGGCGCTCCCCGGCGAGCAGTCCGGCACCTACCGCACCACGTTCTTCGACGACTTCACCACCCCGGCCCTGGACCGCGGCAAGTGGCGGGTGGTGCGCACCGGCACGGAGATGGGCTCGGTCAACGGCGAGGCACAGGCGTACGTCGACTCGGCGGACAACATCCGCACGGAGAACGGCGCCCTGGTGCTGTCGGCGAAGCACTGCAAGGGCTGCACCCAGGCCGGCGGCGCCACCTACGACTTCACCTCCGGCCGCATCGACACCCACACCCGCTTCGACTTCACCTACGGCAAGGTCAGCGCCCGCATGAAACTCCCGGTCGGCGACGGCTTCTGGCCGGCGTTCTGGCTGCTGGGCAGCGACGTCGACGACCCGTCGGTCGGCTGGCCGTCCTCCGGCGAGACCGACATCATGGAAAACATCGGATACGCCGACTGGACCAGCACCGCCCTGCACGGCCCCGGCTACTCGGCCGACGGCAACATCGGCGCCCGCCAGGTCTACCCCGGGGGCGGCCGGGCGGACGAGTGGCACACCTACGCGGTCGAATGGACCCCCACGACGATGCGCTTCTTCGTCGACGAACGCCTGGTCCAGGAGACGACCCGCAACAAACTGGAGTCCACCCGCGGCCAGTGGGTCTTCGCCCACAACCAGTACGTGATCCTCAACCTGGCCCTGGGCGGCGCGTACCCGGCGGGCTGGAACAAGGTGACGACCCCGTACTGGGGCCTGCCCCAGTCGAGCGTGGACCGGATCGCGGCCGGGGGAGTGCGGGCGGAGGTGGACTGGGTGCGGGTGGAGCAGAAAGGCTGACGCGGGACGGCCCGCCCCGGACCGTCTCCCGGAGCGGGCCCGTACCGACTCCGCCCGCCCGGGACGTCTCGGACGGTTCAGGCGCCCGTCGCCCCGCCCGGTACGTAGTCCGGGTCCACCTGGGCCGCCAGGTCCTCGCCCGCGCGGTCGTTCGCCCAGGCGTGGGCGTTGCGCAGGTGGAAGTCGACCGCATGGCGGTGGAGCCGGTTCCAGTCGCGGACGTGGGAGTCGACCGTCTCGCGCAGGACGTTCAACGCGTGCCGGTTGTGGGGCTCCAGCTCGCCCCGCTCCCGGCCCTGCTCCGCCGCCCGGACCCAGGGCGACTGCACCAGGTGCGTCAGCAGGTCGTCGCCCACCTGTTCCTTGAGGAAGAGCAGGTCGTCCTCGCCCGTCACCTTGTTGCCGACGACCGCGACGCGGATGCCGAACTGCTCGGCGTGGTCGCGGTACTGGCGGTAGACCGAGACGCCCTTGCGGGTCGGCTCCGCCACCAGGAACGTGACGTCGAAGCGGGTGAACAGGCCCGACGCGAAGGCGTCCGCGCCCGCTGTCATGTCGACCACGACGTACTCGCCGGGGCCGTCCACCAGGTGGTTCAGGTACAGCTCGACCGCGCCGAGCTTGGAGTGGTAGCAGGCCACCCCCAGGTCGGACTCGTCGAACTCGCCCGTGACCATCAGCGGTACGCCGCCCGCCCGGCCGACGTGACGGGCGTGCAGCGGGTCGTCGCCCAGGACACTGAGCAGGCGGGAACCGCGGCCGGGCGGCGTCGTCTTGAGCATGGCCTCGGCGGAGGTGATGCGCGGGTTGTCGCCCCGGAGGAAGTCCTTGATGTCCCTCAGGCGCGGGCCCAGGGGGACGGCGGGCCGTTCCTCGGGGCCGAGCGCCTCGGCCAGGTGCTGGTTGATGTCGCCGTCGACGGCGAGGACCGGGGCGCCGGAGCGCGCCAAGTGGCGGGAGAAGAGCGCCGACAGCGTGGTCTTGCCGCTGCCGCCCTTGCCGACGAACGCGACCCTCATGACCGGCCCACCGTTTTGAAAATGGATGTCATGTGACTAGGTTTTAGGGAGTGATCGTCGTCACTGTCAAATCCCGTGCGCCGACCGGGGGGTGCCGGCGGTCGGCCGATGCTTGATGCGTAGGGTGTGCAGGTGCGTTATCCGGGCAGTAAGCGTCCCCTCCGGTTCCTCGCCGCCCTCGTCCTCCTCCCGGGCCTGGCCGGCTGCTTCTCCTCCCCGGGCGGGGAGCCGACGTCGGACGGTGCGCAACCGGGCTCCCGGCTGCGCGTCGCCCTCGCCTTCCCGCCCGCCCAGAACTTCTCGCCGTACGGAGCCGACGCCACGCTGCTCAGCCGCCTCGGCGTCACCGAAGGGCTGACCGCCCTGGACGCCAACGGCGCCGCGACCCCCGCACTCGCCCGGTCCTGGACCCGTGTGAACGACCGCACCTGGCACTTCACCCTGCGCGAGGCCACCTTCCACGACGGCACCGAGGTCACCCCGCAGGCCGTGGCCGGGGCGCTCACCCGCGCCACGCAGGCGAAGCCCGTGCCCGCCCCGCTCGCGGGCGTCACGCTCAGCGCACGGCCCGACGGCGACGACGGCGTACGCGTCACCACCGCCGACCCCGACCCCGTCCTGCCCATGCGCCTGGCCGGCCCGAGCCTGGCGATCCTCGCCCCGAAGGCGTACGCGAAGCGGGGCAACCCCACGCCGGCCGGCACCGCCACGGGCCCCTTCGAGCTCACCCGCGTCGACGGCGGCACCTCCGCGACCCTCGACCGTTACGACGACTACTGGGGCGGCCGCGCCCAGGCCTCCGGCATCGACGCGCGCTTCGTCGAGGACGGCACCGCGCGCGCCAACGCCGTGCGCACCGGCGACGTCGACATCGCCGAGGCCGTCCCCGTCGCCCAGGCCGCCACGCTCGACGCGGACACCCGCCGGCAAGCCGGCACCACCCGGACCACCAGCCTGCATCTCAACACCCGCAGCGGCCCCTTCGAGGACCCGCGGCTGCGCGCCGCCGCCCGCACGGCGATCGACTCCTCCTCCCTCGCCAAGGGCGTCTTCGAGGGATACGCCGACCCGGGTGCCGGGATCTACGGGCCCGCCGTCACCTGGGCCGAGAGCAAGCGGGTGAGGCCGTCGGGGCGCGCGAAAGCCGCCCGGCCCGACGGGATCCCCATCACCCTCGCCACTTACGACAACCGGCCCGAACTCCCCGAAGTCGCCCAGGTCGTGCAGCAGCAGCTGGAAAGGGCCGGATTCGAGGTCCGGTTGCAGGTGCGCGAGTACTCGCGGCTGGAGAGCGACGCGCTGGAGGGGAAGTTCGACGCCTTCATCGGCGCCCGCAACAGCCTCCTGGACACCGGCGACCCCGTCGGCGTCCTCGCCGGTGACTACACCTGTGACGGCGGCTACAACCTCGCCCTGCTGTGCGACCCGAAGGTCGACCGGGCCGTGGCGAAGGCCGACCGGGCCGACGGCACCGGGGAGCGGCAGGACGCGGCCATGGCCGCCGAGGCCGTGATCCTCGGCACGGACGCGGTCGTGCCACTGGCTCACCAGCGGATCGTCCTCGGGGTTTTCCCGGAGGTCCGCGGCGTGCTCCTCGACCCCTACGAGCGGACCCTGGTGGGGCCGGGAACGCGCCGCTGAACGGACATCCCGCGTCAGGCCGGCAGACGCGTGTCGACCACGCAGCTGATCTCGACCGCCTGCCCGGGGAAGGTCAGCTCGGTGACGCCCAGGGCCGTGCTGACCGGGCGGTGGGCGCCGAAGTAGGCCCGGTTGCCCTCCGCCACCACCTCGGCGTTGCGCACCAGGTCCACGACGTACAGCGTCTGGGAGACGACCTGGTCGCGGGTGGCGCCGAAGTGGGCCAGGACCTTGTCGAGGTTCATGTACGTCCGCGCGAGCTGGGCGGCGATGTCGTCCTCCGGGTCGAAGCCGCCCGCGTCGTCGAAGGAGAGCTGCCCGGAGACATGGATCAGCTCCCCGGAACGGATCGCCTGCGTGTAGCCGAAGTACTTCTCGGCCGGGATGCCGTGGTCGTAGAGATCGAGGGTGGTCATGGTTCCCGTCCTTCCGTGAGCACTCGTCCGTTCGCGCTCTCTTGTGGTTACTGGGAAACCGTAGGAGAGTGAACGCCGACCTGGAAGAACGCACTTTTCAGTGACAGGGGAACCAGATGGTGACCAAGCAGCTCAGGGACATTCCCGAACACGCGGACCTGCGGCGGGCGGACTCCCTGGCGCGGGAGATCTTCTCGGACGTCGCCAACAAGTGGGCGCTGCTGATCATCGAGGCCCTCGGCGAACGCACGCTCCGCTTCAGCGAGTTGCGCGACGAGGTCGAGGGTGTCAGCCACAAGATGCTGACCCAGAACCTGCGGATGCTGGAGCGCAACGGCCTGGTCGACCGGACGGTACATCCCACCGTGCCGCCCAAGGTCGAGTACACGCTCACCGAACCGGGCCGGGCCCTGCGCGCCACGGTCGACCTGATCTGCGGCTGGACCCATCAGTACCTCGGTCATATCGAGGCGGCCCGGGGGCGGTTCGGCAGCTGACCCGGCGGGGTCTCAGCCGGCGACCAGTTCCCGGACGGGGCGCGGCGCGGGGGCCGCCTCGGCCCGCGAGGTCCGGTACAGCCACAGCACGTCCCGGCCGAACGACCACACCAGCAGGCCCAGGGCCAGCGCTGCCACGGCGAAGTTGGCCGCGTACGGCAGCAGTTCGGCACCCGCCAGCAGCAGGAGCACGCCCTGCAGGGCGGCGACCGTCTTGCGGGCCGTGCTCGGCGGGAGCGCCGCCGTCAGCCAGGGCCAGACCCGGGCCGCGGCGACGAAGACGTACCGCATGCCGCCGATCAGCAGCACCCACGGGCCCAGTTGCGTCGACACGTACACGCTCAGCACCAGGATCAGGAACGCGTCGACCTCCATGTCGAAGCGCGCGCCCAGCGGGGTCGAGGTGCCGGTGCGGCGGGCGACCTTGCCGTCGACGCCGTCGAGGATCAGCGCCACCGCCGTCAGCGCGACGAACAGCGACACCGGCGGTGAGCTCTGGAAGGAGTCCGCGACCAGCGCGGTGACGCCGCCGACGAGGGTGGCCCGGCCGAGGGTGACCCGGTTCGCCGCGCCGAAGGAGCGCAGCCGGGAGCGGTGCAGGGCCCGGGAGAGCACCGCCCAGGTGGCGACCGCGAACGCGAGGCCGCTCAGCCAGCCCGCCGGGCCCATCCCGATCGCCGTGCCGATCAGGGCCAGCAGCAGGATCTGCACCCCCGCCCCCACGGCGGTCTCCTGCTGTACGAGCCTCGCGTCGTAAGTGTTGTTCAGGGCCACCGAACACCCTCCGGCCGTGTGACAGAGTCGATCAACGCCGCTACCTTGTGCGCGGCCTGTGCACCCCTCGGTACGCAAGCAGCTTCCCGATCGTTCAGGAGGACTTCGATGAAGCACACCGGACGCGCGTTCTGGATCGACTCGCCTGGCCGAGGCGCGATCCGGGACGTCGCCCTGCGGGAGCCCGGCCAGGGCGAGGTGCTGGTGCGCACGTTGTTCTCCGGTGTCAGCCGCGGCACCGAGACGCTCGTCTTCCGCGGCGGTGTGCCCGTCAGCCAGCACACGGCCATGCGGGCCCCGTTCCAGGAGGGCGACTTCCCGGGCCCGGTGAAGTACGGCTACCTCAACGTCGGTGTGGTGGAGCAGGGGCCCGAGGCGCTCGCCGGCCGCACGGTGTTCTGCCTCTACCCGCACCAGACCCGGTACGTCGTGCCGGCGAGCGCCGTGACGCCCGTGCCGGACACCGTGCCCGCCGAACGGGCCGTGCTCGCGGGGACGGTGGAGACCGCCGTCAACGCCCTGTGGGACGCCGCGCCCCTGGTCGGCGACCGGATCGCCGTGGTCGGCGGCGGCATGGTCGGCTGCTCGGTCGCCGCGCTGCTCGCCCGGTTCCCCGGCGTGCGCGTCCAGTTGGTCGACGCCGACCCGTCCCGCGCGAGGACCGCCGAGGCGCTCGGCGTCTCCTTCGCCACCCCGCAGGACGCCGACGGCGACCGTGACCTGGTCGTCCACGCCAGTGCCACCGAACAGGGCCTCGCCCGGTCCCTGGAACTCCTCACCGCCGAGGGCACCGTCGTCGAACTGAGCTGGTACGGAGACCGGAAAGTGAGTCTGCCGCTCGGCGAGGCCTTCCACTCCCGGCGCCTGGTCATCCGCTCCAGCCAGGTCGGCACCGTCTCCCCGGCCCGCCCCGGCCGCACCTACGCCGACCGGCTCGCCCTCGCCCTCGACCTGCTCGCCGACCCGGCGCTCGACGCCCTCGTCACGGGGGAATCCGCCTTCGAGGACCTGCCCGACGTGCTGCCGGGGCTCGCCTCGGGCGAGATCCCCGCCCTGTGCCACCGCGTCCGTTACGACGAGAGCGATTGACGCATCGGCTGACGATTCGTTCCATCCGGTACGACTTCAGCCGTGACAAGAGCGCCTGACCTGAGAAAAGACGTAGCCGACGCTGAACGGGGGAAGGCAAGCAGCCGTACTACCCGGCATCTCCGGCAGCCAACAGCCGGGGGAGCAGACGCGCCGCACCTGGAGGGTCGTCCGTTGTTCAGCATCACCGTCCGCGATCACATCATGATCGCCCACAGCTTCCGCGGCGAGGTCTTCGGACCGGCGCAGCGCCTGCACGGCGCCACGTTCCTGGTGGACGCCACGTTCCGGCGCGAACAGCTGGACGAGGACAACATCGTCGTCGACATCGGGCTGGCCACCCAGGAACTCGGGGCCGTCGTCAGCGAGCTGAACTACCGCAACCTCGACAACGAGCCCGACTTCGCCGGGGTCAACACCTCGACGGAGTTCCTGGCCAAGGTCATCGCCGACCGGCTCGCCGAGCGCATCCACAAGGGCGCGCTGGGCGAGGGCGCCAAAGGCATCGCGGGCCTCACCGTCACCCTGCACGAGTCGCACATCGCCTGGGCGAGTTACGAGCGTGCGCTGTGACCGACACGACCATCGAGCGGCCCGGTCCGACCGGCGGGGCACCGGCGCGGCTCGACTACGTGCCCGTGCAGCACGCCGCCCTGAAGAACGCCGAGATCATCCCCATGTCCCTGCGCACCGTGCACTTCGTGCTGCCGGGCGGTGTCGACGACCCGGCCACCCCGAGCGGCGGCAACGCCTACGACCGGCGCGTCTGCCTGGACCTGCCCGGCTTCGGCTGGCAGGTCAGCAAGCACGCCGTGGCCGGTGAGTGGCCCCGGCCGGGGACCGCCGCCCGGACGGAACTCGCCCGCGCGCTCGCCGCGTTGCCCGACGGCGCCGTCGTCCTGCTCGACGGGCTCGTCGCCTGCGGCGTGCCCGAGATCGTGGTGCCGGAGGCGGAACGGCTGCGCATGGCCGTCCTCGTCCACCTGCCGCTGGGCGACGAGACCGGGCTCGACGCGACCGTGGCCGCCGAACTCGACGCCAGGGAACGGACGGTGCTGCGGGCGGTGTCGGCGGTGATCGCCACCAGCGACTGGGCGGTCCGCCGCCTGGTCGCCCACCACGGTCTGCCCCCGGAGCGGGTCCACGTCGCGGCCCCCGGCGCCGACATCGCGCCCCTCGCGCCCGGCACCGACGGCGTGTCGCGGTTGCTGTGCGTGGCCGCCGTGACCCCGCGCAAGGGACAGCACCGGCTGGTGGAGGCGCTGGCCGCGGTGACCGACCTGGCGTGGAGCTGCGTGTGCGTCGGCGCCCTCACCCAGGACCCGGAGTACGTCGCCCACCTGCGGTCCCTCATCGCGAGGCACGGCCTTCAGGACCGGCTGGAGCTGGCCGGACCGCAGTCCGGCGCCGCGCTGGACGCCAGTTACGCCACCGCCGACCTGATGGTCCTCACCTCCTACGCCGAGACCTACGGCATGGCCGTGACGGAGGCGCTGGCCCGGGGCATCCCGGTCCTGGCGACGGACGTCGGCGGACTTCCCGAGGCGGTCGGCCGCGCACCCGACGGCGGAGTACCGGGCATCCTCGTGCCGCCGGAGAACCCCGCCGCCATCGCCGCCGAACTGCGCGGCTGGTTCGGCGAGGCGGACGTACGACGCCGGCTGAAGGCCGCCGCCCGCGGCCGCCGCGCCGCCCTCGACGGCTGGGCGACGACCGCACAGAGCCTGGCGGCGGTCCTGCGCGGGCTCCCGACCGGACCCCGGAGGGCCGCATGACGAACCCGGTGACGACGACGAAGCCGGGCGGGCCGGTCCCGGCCCGGCCCGGACCCGGGGCAGCCGTGGAGCCGCGGGACGCAGTGCTTCCCGCGGCGGTTCCCGGCGGCACCGTCGGCCCGGCGGGCCACGCGGGCGCGGAGGACGGCGGCGGCGCCGGGGCGCGGCGCGGCCCGGACGCCGGCTCCGGCAGGGAGTCCGTGGCGGGGCCGCCCGCCGGTGTGGTGGACGCGCCTGCCGGCCCCCCGGCCGGGACGGTCCTCGCGCGGACCGGCCCCGGCACCCCCGCCGGGTCCCCGCACGCCACGGGCGCGGTCATCCCCGGCGCGGGCCCCAGCGGCAGGTCCGGCTCGCGGCCCACCGTCAAGCTGCGGGAGGCCGCTCCCGACGACCCGCCCCGCTACGCGCCCGAGTGGCTGGAGCTGCGGGAGCCGGCCGATGCCGCCGCCCGGGCGCACGACCTGCTCGACCCGCTGCGGATCCGGCTCGCCAACCTGCCGGGCAGGCCGGGCGGTGTCGTCATCCACGACCTGGGCTGCGGCACCGGCTCCATGGGCCGCTGGCTGGCCCCCCGCCTGGACGGCGCGCAGCACTGGATCCTGCACGACCGCGACCCCTACCTGCTGCACTTCGCCGCCGTCGCCTCCCCGCGCTCCGGCGCCGACGGCAGCCGGGTCAGCGTCGAGACGCGGCGCGGCGACGTCGCCCGGCTCACCGCGGACGCCCTGCACGGCGCGTCCCTGGTGACGGCGTCCGCCCTGCTGGACGTCCTCACCCGCGAGGAGATCGACGCCCTCGCCGCAGCCTGCGCCGGAGCCGGCTGCCCCGCCCTGCTGACCCTGTCCGTCGCGGGACGTGTGGAACTGACCCCGTCCCACCCGCTCGACGCGGAGATCGCCGGGGCGTTCAACGACCACCAGCGGCGTGACGGCCTGCTCGGCCCCGACGCGGTCACCGCGGCGGCCGAGGCGTTCTCCGCGCTCGGCGCGACCGTGCGGCTGCACCCGAGCCCCTGGCGGCTCGGGCCCGAGCAGGCCGCGCTCACCGAGCAGTGGCTGCGCGGCTGGGTCGGCGCCGCCGTCGAGCAGCGTCCCGAGCTGCGCGCCGAGGCGGAGGTCTACCTGGACAACCGCCTGCGGGAGTGCGCGGCGGGCGAGTTGCGGGTCACGGTCCACCACACCGACCTGCTGGCCCTGTGCCGCCCGGCGGGCGGAGCGTCATGACCTCCCGGGCGACGGGCACGCGCCCCCGGTCGCGCGCAGCCGCCGGATCCCCGGCGGCCGACGCCGACCGCCCCACGCCCGCGCCGGCGGACACGCCCGCGCCGGCGGACACGCCCGCTCCGGCGGCCCTGGCGGCCACGCAGGCCCCCGAGCCGACGCGTCGTCACGGGGGCCGGGCAGCGGTGGCGGTGGCCGTGGGCACGCCCGCCCCGGGCGCGTCCGGCGCCTCGGACGCGGCCCCGGTGGTCGCGGTCGTGCTCGGCCCAGGCAGGGCGGCCTCCCCGACCCGCCGCACCGAGCAGGCGGACGCGAGCCGCCCCGCGCAAGGCCCGGGCGCGGCCTGCCCCGCGGACGGCCCGGGCATCGTCCCCGCCCAGACCGCGGCCCGCGGCCACGTCCCGCGCGGCGCCGAGGGCTCGCGGGCGGCACACCCCGCCGCGCCCCCAGGCCTGACACGCCGCCGTGCCGTGCCCGGCGCCAAGGGCCCGGACGCGCCGGGCCCCACCGAGGCCCCGGCAACCCCGTCGCCCATGACCGGCACCAGGGCAAAGGCACCCCGTACCGACGCCGGTGCCCCCTCACCCGGCCCCCTGCGTGCCCTGCTCGCCCGGCTCGGTTCCCGCAAGGCCCGTACGCGCCTCGGGACCCTCGCCGGAGTCGTCATCATCGGGGTGCTGTTCTGGCGGCTCGGCACCGGCGCCTTCCTCGACGGTCTGCGCCGGATCGACGCCGTGACGCTGCTGCTCGCGCTCGGCATCGGCGCCGTCACCACCGTGTTCAGCGCCTGGCGGTGGGCCCTCGTCGCCCGCGGCCTGCGCATCCGGCTGCCGTTCGGGCCCGCCGTCGCCGACTACTACCGCGCGCTGTTCCTCAACGCGGCCCTGCCGGGCGGCGTCCTCGGCGACGTCCACCGGGCGGTACGGCACGGACAGAGCGAGGGGGACCTGCGGCGCGGCGTGAAGGCGGTGGTCCTCGAACGGGCCGCCGGGCAGCTCGCGCTGTTCGCCGCGGCCGCCGTGATCCTGCTGACCATGCCGTCCCCGGTGCGCGCCGAGGCCCGGCACATCGCCCCGCTCGCGGCCCTGGCCGGACTGGGCGCCCTCGCCGTCGTCCTCGCCCTGCGCATGAACCGGGCCGCGCCGTCGCGCCGGGGCGGGAGGGCGCGCGCGCTGCTCGCCGAGGCCCGCGAAGGGCTGCTGTCCCGCCGTAACGGACCCGGAGTGCTTGCCTCCTCCGTGGTCGTCCTGGCAGGTCACGTCGCCATGTTCGTCCTCGCCGCCCGGGTCGCCGGGACCACCGCCTCCGTGGCCGTCCTGGCGCCGCTCGCGGTGCTCGCCCTGCTGGCGATGGGACTGCCGCTGAACGTGGGCGGCTGGGGTCCGAGGGAGGGCGTCACCGCCTGGGCGTTCGGCGCCGCGGGCCTCGGCGCCGGGCGGGGACTGGCCGTCGCGGTCGTCTACGGCGTGCTCAGCCTCGTGGCGAGCCTGCCCGGCCTGGTCGTCCTCCTCGCCCGCTGGTACGCGGGCCTGCGTTCGGCGGACCGGACCCGGGTCGCCGCGGCGGACCCGGACGCCGGCCCCGCGCCCCGCAGCGCCTACGCCTCGGAGGTCAGCATCGAGAAATACGCCCCGAAGGAATCCGCAAGGCTCGCCAGGAGTTCCTTCCCCTTTTCCGCCGAACCCAGCGAAGGACGGCCGATGACACCGGAATCGGTATAGCCGGACATGCCGAGGGTGAGCAGATGACGCCGGTCGTCAGCGACGAAATCGGAGGACTCGTAACCGGGTCGGAGCATTTCGGGATGAGCGTGCAGAAGGATGGAGGTCTCTATTTCCCCCGCGTGCATGTCGGTGAGCAGCGAGGTGACCACACCCGCCCGCTGCCGCGCCTCCTCCCAGTCCTCCGCGGCCGGGAAGAGCGCCATCCGCTCGCCGCGGGCGGAGGACTCCTGAACGACGTTGCCCAGCACGTAGTTCCCGCCGTGCCCGTTGACCACCACCAGGGCGTCGACCCCGGACCGGCGGAGCGAATCCGCTATGTCCCGTACCACCGCATGAAGGGTCACCGAGGAGATGCTGACGGTCCCCGGCCAGGCCGCGTGCTCGTGCGAGCACGAGATCGTCACCGGAGGAAGGAGGTGCACCGGGTACGCGCCGGCTATCTCCCGCGCGACGGCACAGGCGACGAGCGTGTCGGTCGCCAGCGGAAGATACGGACCGTGCTGCTCGAAGCTGCCCACGGGAAGCACCGCGACCTGCCGTGAGACATCGGCGCCCCGCGTCCGTACGTCTTCCGTGGTGTCCGCCGGCACCAGATCACTCATCACGTCACGGCCTTTCGTCTCTGCTTAGGAACTCGAGAATCATGACAGAAAAAATAGGCGTACTCGGCAAGAAGTCACCGCAGCGGACCGGCGTGGAACGCGTCGTGAATGCACCCCTGCCCACCGTGTACGGGAAATTCCAGGCGATCGGCTACATGGACCACGACCGCGGCGACGAACAGGTCGCGCTGGTCTACGGCGAACTCGCCACCGACGACGTTCTGGTCCGGCTGCACTCGGAATGCCTCACCGGTGACGCCTTCGGCTCCCAGCACTGCGAGTGCGGCGACCAGTTGGACGCCGCCCTGCGCGCGGTGGTCGCCGAGGGCGCCGGTGTCGTCGTCTACCTCAGAGGGCATGAGGGCCGCGGCATCGGCCTGCTCGCCAAGCTGCGCGCGATGGCCCTGCAGGCGGAGGGACTGGACACGGTCGAGGCCAACCTCGCCCTCGGGCTGCCGGTCGACGCCCGCGACTACGGCGTGGCCGCCCGCATCCTGGACGACCTGGGCGTGAACTCCGTGCGCCTGATGTCCAACAACCCGCGCAAGCGCGAGGCACTGGTGAGCCACGGCATCGGCGTCGCCGAGCAGGTGCCGCTGCTGATCCCGCCGTGCGAGAGCAACATCACCTACCTGCGCACCAAGCGGGAGCGCCTCGACCACCACCTGCCGCACCTGGACGCGGTGGTCAGCTCCTCCTGAGACGCCGGGGCCGGTTCCGGTTCCCGCGACGTGACCCGGGCGATCCGTGCGCGACCCGTGGACGGGCCGCGTACGCTTCGTGACGTCCGCCCCTTGAGCGTCGGCCCTCCGGCGGCCGGCGCCTCACGTCCGGAGGCTCACCCGGTATGACCGAGCTCCAGCTGTGGCTGCGCCACGAGGCCCGAACGACCGAGCGCCGCACGCCCGTCGTGCCCGACGACGCCCGGCGGCTCGTCGAGCACGGAGTGGAACTGACCGTCGAGGAGTCCCCGCAGCGGGTCTTCCCGATCGAGGAGTACGAGGCGGCCGGCTGCCGCGTGGCCCCCGCCGGCTCCTGGGTGTCGGCCCCACGGGATGCCGTCGTGCTGGGTCTGAAGGAACTGCCCGACGAACCGGCCGAACTGACGCACCGGCACATCTTCTTCGGCCACGCCTACAAGGGCCAGCCGGGAGCGGCAGAGCTGCTGGGCCGGTTCGCCGCCGGCGGCGGGACGCTGTTCGACCTGGAGTACCTGGTGGACGACTCCGGGCGGCGCCTCGCCGCCTTCGGCTTCTGGGCCGGCTACCTGGGCGCCGCCCTGGCGGTGCTGCAGCACCGGGGCCGGCTGCGGGCGCCGCTCGTGCCCACCACCAAGGCCGAACTGGACGAGATCCTCAAGCCGGTGGATGCCGACGCCGACTTCACCGGCCTGGTCGTCGGCGCCCTGGGACGCAGCGGCCGGGGCGCCCGCGTGGCCTTCGCCACCGCCGGCGCGGACCCGACCTGCTGGGACCTCGACGAGACCCGCGACCTGGACCGCGCCGCCCTGCTGCGGCACGACGTCATGGTGAACGCGGTGCTCGCCACCAGCCCCGTCCCGCCCTTCCTCCGTGAGCAGGACCTGGACGCCCCCGACCGCCGCCTGCGCACCCTGTGCGACGTGACGTGCGACGTCGGCTCGCCGCTCAACGTCCTTCCCGTGTACGACGCAACCACCAGCTGGGACGAGCCTGCGAGGCGCCTGCGCGCGCAGCCGCCGCTCGACCTGATCGCCATCGACAACCTGCCCTCCCTGCTGCCGCTGGAGTCCAGCACCGACTTCTCGGCCGCCCTGCTGCCCCACCTGCTCGACTTCGGCGTCACCGGACCCTGGGGGCACTGCCTGGACCGGTTCCGCCAGGCGGGCCGTGCGTACGGTCCCGGCAAGGGGGATCACCTTGACCACTGACCCGGTACCGGCCAGCGGCACCGTCCACTGGATCGGTGCCGGCCTGTCCACCGGCAGCGGACTGGCCGCGCTGTGCGACACCGCCGAGCGCGTGAGGCTGTGGCACCGCACCGAGAGCCGCGCCGCCGACGCCCTCGGCCGGCTGGGCCTGACCGGACGGGCCGAGCCCCGCGCCTACACGGTGTCCGCCCTCACCGCCGAAGTGGCGCCCGGCGACGTCGTGGTGTCCATGCTGTCGGCACCGGAGCACGCGCCGCTGCTCGCCGAGTGCGTCCGGCTGGGGGCGCACTTCGCCTGCTCCAGCTATGTGTCGGAGGCGGTGCTCGAGCAGGTGCCCGCGGCCCGGAAGGCCGGGGTCGTCGTCCTCACCGAGGCCGGGCTCGACCCGGGCGTCGACCACCTCTTCGCGCACGACCTCGTCGCCCGGGCCCGCGAGGCGATCGGCGACACGACCCCCGCCTCGTACTCCCTCACGTCGTACTGCGGTGGCGTCCCCGCCGAGCCGAACGACTTCACCTACCGCTTCAGCTGGGCACCCGCCGGAGTCCTCAACGCCCTGCGCTCACCGGCGCGTTACATCGACGACGGTGCCGAGACGGTCGCCGGGCGCCCCTGGGAGGCGACCCGGCGGCACGTCGTCGACGGGGAGACGTTCGAGGTCTACCCCAACCGGGACAGCGTCCCGTTCGTCGCGCAGTACGGGCTGCCGGACGCCTGGTCCCCGCGGACGTTCGTCCGGGGCACCCTGCGTCTGGAGGGCTGGCTGCGGGCCTGGGAGGCCGTGTTCGAGGAGCTGAAGCGGGGCGACGACGCCCGGATCGCCGAGCTGGCCCGGGAACTGGCCGCCGCGTACCCGACCACGGACGACGACCTCGACCGGGTCGTCCTCGCCGTCTCCCTGGACGTGCGGTCCGGCGAGGGGGAGACCTGGTCCGGCGGCTACCTCCTGGACCTGGTGGGCGACGCGGGGGAGAGCGCGATGGCCCGCTGCGTCTCGCGCACCCTCGCCCTGGGCGTCCGCCACGTCCTGGACGGCTCCCTGCCGCCGGGCCTGAACCGGGCTGCCGGGACGGCGGCCCGGTCCCGGCAGTGGCTCGGTGAACTCGCCCGTGACGGAATCGAGTTCACGCTCCGCGTCGACGGCTAGCCGACCGGGGCCCGGTCGGTGAGGGCCTCGTGGACGAGTCGCTTGAGGTCCTTGAAGACCGTGTGCGGGGTCTTGGGCCGCACCTGCGTCATGAACTGCACCGTCAGGTCGCGGCCCGGGTCCACCCAGAACGTCGTCGTGGCCACTCCGCTCCAGCCGAAGGCACCGAGCCCGGACGGCACCTGTGTGCGGCCCGGGTCGATCACCACCGAGCAGTTGAAGCCGAAGCCCATCCCCTCGTTGCCGGGCTCGTCGTGGGCGGGACGGCTGCCGAAGGCGCGCAGGTCGGCGCCGCCCGGCAGGTGGTTGCGGGTCATCAGGTCCACGGTCTGCGGGGCGAGGAGCCGGACGCCGTCCAGTTCGCCCCGGCGCCGCAGCAGTTCCATGAAGCGGTGGTAGTCGTGGGCCGAGCACACCATGCCGCCACTGCCCGACAGGAACCGCGGCCGGCCCCGCAGCGGCAGCCCCGGGATCGGCTCGATGCCGCCGCCCTCCTTCTCGCCGTACATCTCGGACAGCCGGGGCGCCTGTTCGTCGGTGACGTGGAGACCCGCGTCGGTCATGCCGAGGGGCCCGAAGATCCGCTCGTCGAAGAACGCGTCGAGCGGCCGGCCGGAGACGACCTCGACGACCCGGCCCAGGACGTTGCTGGCCACCGAGTAGTTCCACTCGGTGCCCGGCTCGAACTGCAGGGGCAGGCTCGCGTACACGTCGATGGTCTCGGCCAGGTCCGCGCCCGGCGGCACGGACGACTCCAGTCCGGCCCGGCGGTACAGGGCGTCCACGGGGTGGGAGTGGTAGAAGCCGAAGGTGAGACCCGAGGTGTGGGTCAGCAGGTGCCGGACGAGTATCGGGCCGTCGGCCGGGCGGGTCCGGACGTCGTCGCCGGAGCCACCGGCGTAGACCCGCGGCTCGGCGAAGGCCGGCAGGTGGTCGGCCACCGGATCGTCCAGGGACAGCCGGCCCTCCTCCACGAGCAGCAGCGCGGCGACCGCGGTGACCGGTTTCGTCATGGAGTAGACCCGCCACAGCGTGTCCGGCTCGACGGGGAGCCCGGCCGCGATGTCGCGTGAGCCGTGTGTGACGAGGTGGGCGACGCGTCCGCCGCGGGCGATCGAGACGAGGAAGCCGGGCAGCCGCCCCTCGTCGACGAAGCGGGCGAAGTGCCGGTCCAGGCGCTCCAGCGCCCGCGGATCCAGCCCCGCCTCGACCGGTTCGACCTCTTCTCGCAGCTGTGCCATGGCTCTTCCTCCGTCGCGCTCTCGAAGTGAGATCCGGCATACCCCGCCGCCTGTGATCCCATCCTGCTGCAGGACGCTTTCATGATCGCGCAGGAACGGGTGAGCGTAACCCGGTGGCGTCACGCAGGGGCGTGGGAGCCCGTGACCGGCACTCGCCCCGCACCCGACGGCCGCGGTGGTCAGACGACCACCTTGTCGGCCCGCGCCGCCGGACGCGCGGCGCGCTCGCCCAGCGCCTCGGTCGGCACCCGGTGGGTCTCCCGCGCCGTCATCGCCGCGATCACCGGAGGCACGCACAAGGCCGCCGTGAACAGCGCCACCGCCGACCAGTCGTCCCCGTCCGGCCCGGCGATCCGCGCGGCGAACGTGACGGCGAACCCGGCCGCCGCGAACCCGATCTGCGTGCCGATGGCCACGCCGGACAGCCGCACCCGGGTCGTGAACATCTCGCCGTAGAAGGCGGGCCACACCCCGTTCGCCGCGCTGTAGACCACGCCGAAGCAGAGGACGCCCGTCAGGAAGGTCAGCGGGTAGGAGCCCGTGGAGACCGCCCACAGGTACAGGAACATCGTCACCGCGCTGCCGGCCGCGCCGATCAGGAACACCGGGCGGCGGCCGATCCGGTCGGACAGCGTGGCCCACAGCGGGATCGCGGCCAGCGCGACGACATTGGCCAGGGCGCCCACCCACAGCATGGCCGTGCGGGACATGCCGACCGCGTCGCTCGTGGCGTACGCCAGCGACCACACCGTGAAGATCGTGCTGACGGAGGCGATCAGCGCCCCCGCCACCACCCGCAGGACGTCCGACCAGTGCTCGCGCACCAGCACCAGCAGCGGCATCCTCACGACGCCCTCCTCGGCCGCCTGCCGGGCGAACGCCGGCGTCTCGTCCAGCTTGCGCCGGATGACATAGCCGGCGACGGCGACCGCGACGCTCAGCCAGAACGGCACCCGCCAGCCCCACGACAGCAGCTGCTCCTCGGGCAGCGCCGCGACCGGGATGAAGACCAGCGTGGCCAGCAGCTGCCCGCCCTGGGTGCCGCTGAGGGTGAAGCTGGTGAAGAAGCCGCGCCGGTGCGCCGGCGCGTGCTCCAGCGTCATGGAGTTGGCGCTGGCCTGCTCGCCCGCGGCCGAGATGCCCTGCAGGACCCGGCACAGCACCAGCAGCACCGGGGCGAGGCTGCCGACCTGGTCGCGGGTCGGCAGGCAGCCGATGAGGAACGTCGAGAGCCCCATCAGCATCAGCGTGAAGACCATGATCTTCTTGCGGCCGAGCCGGTCGCCGAAGTGGCCGAGGACCAGTGCGCCGACCGGGCGGGCGGCGTACGCGACGCCGAACGTGGCCAGCGACAGCAGGGTCGCGGTGGCCGGGTCGGACTCGTCGAAGAACACCTCCGGGAAGATCAGCGCGGCGGCGCTGCCGTAGATGAAGAAGTCGTAGTACTCCAGCGCGCTGCCGATCCAGGCGGCGGTGGCGGCTTTCCTGGGCTGGCCGGGCGGGGCGGCGGCCCCTGGGGGCGTGGCGGGGACGGACACGGCGGCTCCTAAGGGGGCTCCGCCACGGGCGGAGCGGGAACGCTGACGAGCAGGGGAGAGCAGAAAGGGGACGTGCCGGATCGCGGCTAATTAACCCACTGGGTAGTTAGTAGGGGATGGCCAGTGATGCTGCGCTCGTGCGCCGCCGGTGTCAAGGGGTCGCGCGCCGGGCGTTCAGTCGGCCGCGCGCTCGGCCGTCAGGTAGGCGATCACCATGTCGCCGAGCATGGCGCGATAGTGGGCGCGCTGCGCCTCGTCGAGCAGGTCGCGGCCGAACAGGGCGCCGAAGGTGTGCCGGTTGGAGACCCGGAAGAAGCAGAACGAGGAGATCATCGCGTGCAGGTCGACGGCGTCGACGTCGGCCGTGAACAGGCCCGACTCCCGGCCCGACGCCAGGATCCGGCGGATCACGTCCAGGGCCGGGGAGCCGATCTTCCCGAGCCTCTCGGAGCCGGCGATGTGGTGCGCCTCGTGGATGTTCTCGATGCTGACCAGACGGATGAAGTCGGGGTGCTGCTCGTGGTGGTCGAAGGTCAGCTCGGCCAGGCGTCGGATCGCCGCCACGGGGTCGAGGTGGTCGACGTCTAGCTGCTGCTCGGCCTCCCGGATCACCCCGTACGCCCGCTCCAGCACGGCCGTGAACAACTGCTCCTTGCCGCCGAAGTAGTAGTAGATCATCCGCTTCGTGGTGCGGGTGCGGGCGGCGATCTCGTCGACCCGGGCCCCGTCGTACCCGGCCCGGGCGAACTCCTGCGTGGCGACGTCGAGGATCTCGGCCCGGGTGCGGGCGGCGTCACGGATGCGCTCGCCGGGACGTGCCGGTTCTTCGACGCTGGTCATCAGGTTCCTTCGGGCGGAGGGTCCGGTGCCGGTGATTGTAGAAGCAGCGGCCCGGTCGCCCGGGGGTCTTCCCGAGGCCACGCTCGGCTGATATAGCTAACGTACTAGTTCGTACATTAGGGCCAGCTCGGGAGGCGCGCGTGCCCAAGGACTCGTATCTGGCCGGACTGATCGGTTCCGGGATCGGCCCGTCGCTCAGCCCGGCGCTGCACGAGCGGGAGGCCGACCGCCAGGGTCTGCGTCTGCTGTACCGGCTCATCGACATCGACCCCCTCGGGGTGCCGCCCGAAGCGGTGGGCGACCTGGTGCGGGCCGCCCGCGACCTGGGGTTCGACGGGCTCAACATCACCCACCCCTGCAAACAGCTCGTCGTGGAGCACCTGGACGCGCTCGCCCCGCAGGCCGAGGCGCTGGGCGCGGTCAACACCGTCGTCTTCGAGGACGGCCGGGCCGTCGGCCACAACACGGACGTCACCGGCTTCGCCGCCTCCTTCGCCCGCGGGCTGCCCGACGCGCCGCTGGAACGGGTCGTGCAGCTCGGCGCCGGAGGCGCGGGCGCGGCCGTCGCGCACGCCCTCCTCACCCTCGGCGCCGGACACCTCACCGTCGTCGACGCCCTGCCCGACCGGGCCGCGGCCCTCGCCGCCGCCCTGAACCGGACCTTCGGCCGTGGCCGGGCGGCCGCCGCGTCCCCGGACCGGTCGGCGCGGCTGCTCGCGCACGCCGACGGCATCGTCCACGCCACCCCCACCGGCATGGCCGCCCACCCCGGCCTGCCCCTGCCCGCGGAGCTGCTCCACCCCGGACTGTGGGTCGCCGAGGTGGTCTACCGCCCGCTGGAGACCGAACTGCTGCGCACCGCCCGCGCCCTGGGCTGCGCCACCCTCGACGGCGGCGGCATGGCCGCCTTCCAGGCCGCCGACGCGTTCCGCCTGTTCACCGGGCGGGAACCCGACGCCACGCGGATGCTGGCCGACCTGACCGAGCTGGCCGGCGTCGTCGGCGCACGCCACTAGGAAGGGACACCGACGTTGCGTACGTCCATCGCCACCGTCTGCCTCAGCGGATCCCTCACCGAGAAGCTCGACGCCGCCGCCCGGGCCGGCTTCGACGGGGTGGAGATCTTCGAGAACGACCTGCTGGCCAGCCCCCTCACCCCCGAGGAGATCCGGGCCCGCTGCGCCGACCTGGGCCTGGGGATCGACCTCTACCAGCCGATGCGGGACATCGAGGCCGTCCCCGAGGCCGAGTTCGCCCGGAACCTGCGGCGCGCCCGGCACAAGTTCGAGCTGATGCGCAGGCTCGGCGCCGACACGGTCCTCGTCTGCTCCAGCGTCTCCCCGCACGCGGTGGACGACGACGCCCTCGCCGCCGAACAGCTGAGCCGCCTCGCCGACACCGCCCGGGAGTTCGGCGTCCGGGTGGCCTACGAGGCCCTGGCGTGGGGCCGGCACGTCAGCACCTACGACCACGCCTGGCGCATCGTCGAGGCGGCCGGGCACCCGGCGCTCGGCACCTGCCTGGACAGCTTCCACATCCTCTCGCGCGGCTCGGACCCCAGGGGCATCGAGGACATACCCGGCGAGAAGATCTTCTTCCTCCAGCTCGCCGACGCCCCGCTGCTCGCCATGGACGTCCTGCAGTGGAGCCGCCACTACCGCTGCTTCCCCGGCCAGGGCGGCTTCGACGTCGCCGGCCTGGTACGGCACGTACTGGCCGCCGGCTACGACGGGCCGTTGTCCCTCGAGGTCTTCAACGACGTGTTCCGGCAGGCCGAGGCCGGACCCACCGCCGTGGACGCCCGGCGCTCGCTGCTGCTCCTGGAGGAGAGGGTGGGGCGGGCGCCCCTGCCCGGACCCGTCGTCCCCACCGCAGTGGCCTTCGCCGAACTGGTCACGCCCGACGCCGAGCCCCTCACCGCCCTGCTGCGGGCCCTGGGCTTCACCCGTACCGCACGGCACCGGGGCAAGCCCGTCGACCTGTGGGAGCAGGGGGACGCCCGGATCCTCGTCAACACCGGCCCGGCCGTCCGCCGGGACGGCGGCCGGCTCGCCGCGATCGGGCTGGAGTCGCCCGACCCGGCCGGGGCGGCCCGGCGTGCCGAGGCGCTGCTCGCGCCCGTGCTGCCGCGTCGCCGGGCGGCCGAGGACGCCGCGCTGGAGGCGGTCGCCGCGCCCGACGGCACGGAGCTGTTCTTCTGCGCCACCGGCCGGCCCGAACTGCCCCACTGGCGCGCCGACTTCGAGGAGACCGGCCGGCCCGCCCCGGGCGCGGGCGTCCGGGGCATCGACCACCTCGCCCTCACCCAGCCCTGGCACCACTTCGACGAGGCGGCCCTCTTCCACCGCGGCGTGCTCGGCCTGGACGCGCAGGAGAGCGTGGACGTCGCCGACCCCTACGGACTGCTGCGCAGCCGGGCCCTCGCCGGCGCCGACGGCGGCGTCCGCATCGTCCTCTCCGTCGGCGCCGCGCCGACCGACGACACCGTCCACGCCCAGCACATCGCCCTGGCCACCGACGACGTGGTCGCGGCGGCCCGCCGCTTCCGCGAGACCGGCGGCAGCCTGCTGCCGGTCCCCGCCAACTACTACGACGACCTCGCAGCCCGCTTCGAGTTCGCCGACGGCGAGCTGGAGACCTACCGCGACCTCGGCATCCTCTACGACCGGGACGCCCGGGGCGTGTTCCGCCACTGCTACACCCGCACGGTGGGCCGGGTCTTCTTCGAACTGGTCCAGCGCGAGGGCGGCTACCGGGGCTACGGCGCCGCCAACGCGCCGGTGCGGCTGGCGGCACAGCACGCGGTGCGGGGCCTCACGGGCGGCTGACGGTTCGGGTGACGCCGGTGACGACCGCGGTGGCGACGGGCCGTTCGGGCCCTCAGTCCGCGCAACGCGCCGGGTCCTCGTCCGCCGTCGTGCGGAAGTCCACGTCCGCCCCGCGCGGAAAGGCGCGCCACACCCGCTGCTCGGCGGGCGTCATGTCGCCGATCTGCATCGACGGGGACTCCCCTGGCCCCGGCCGGGGGCTGTCGACTCACCTCCGGCCGGGCCCTGTCACGCCCTGATGTTCCACTCCTGGATCACCGGCCGGCCGTGCTCGGTCGACAACCGGGAGACCGTGCCCGTCTCCAGCCGGAACAACCGCCCCTCCGACGGCGCCAGGCCCAGCCGGCGGGCCGTGAGGACGCGCAGGAAGTGGCCGTGGGCCACCAGCGCCACGTCACCCCCGGGCAGCGCCTCGGCCACCCGGGCCAGCACCCGGTCGGCGCGCTTGCCGACCTCCTCGGGGGACTCCCCGGGCCCGTCCGGCCCGGGCGGGGCCCCGTCGGTCCACAGGTCCCAGTCGGGGCGGGTGCGGTGTATCTCGTCGGTGGTGACGCCCTCGTAGGCGCCGTAGTACCACTCGTGCAGGTCCGGGTCCTGTTCGGTGCCCTTCAGGCCCGCGAGCGCGGCGGTGCGCACCGCGCGGGCCAGGGGGCTGGTGAGGATTAGCGCGAAGCGACGGTCCGCCAGGAGCGGGGCCAGCGACCCGGCCTGCTCCTCACCGCGCGGGGTGAGGGGCAGGTCGGTGAAGCTGGTGTGCTGTCCGCTCCGGCTCCACTCCGTCTCGCCGTGGCGGACCAGCAGCAGATCACCCACGGTGCTACGCCTTCTTCGCGGACTCGACGGCGTGGCCGCCGAACTGGTTGCGCAGCGCCGCGATCATCTTCATCTGCGGCGAGTCGTCCTGCCGGGAGGCGAACCGGGAGTACAGGGAGGCGGTGATGGCCGGCAGCGGCACGGAGTTGTCGATCGCCGCCTCCACCGTCCAGCGTCCCTCGCCGGAGTCCTGGGCGTAGCCGCGCAGGTTCTCCAGGTGCTCGTCCTGGTCGAGCGCGTTGACCGCGAGGTCGAGCAGCCAGGAGCGGATGACGGTGCCGTCCTGCCAGGAGCGGAAGACCTCGCGGACGTTGTCCACGGAGTCCGCGGCCTCCAGCAGCTCCCAGCCCTCGGCGTAGGCCTGCATCATGGCGTACTCGATGCCGTTGTGGACCATCTTGGCGAAGTGCCCGGCGCCCACCCGCCCGGCGTGGACGTAGCCGTACGGGCCCTCCGGCTTGAGCGCCTCGAAGATCGGCCGCAGCCGGTCGACGTACTCCTTCTCGCCGCCGACCATCAGGGCGTAGCCGTTCTTCAGGCCCCACACCCCGCCGGAGACGCCGGCGTCGACGAAGCCGATCCCGCGCTTGCCCAGTTCCTCGGCGTGCTTCTCGTCGTCCGTCCAGCGGGAGTTGCCGCCGTCGACCACCGTGTCGTACGGCTTGAGGAGGCCCGCGAGCTGGTCGATGACGTGCTGGGTGGGGGCGCCGGCCGGGACCATCACCCAGACCGTGCGGGGCGCCTCCAGCTGGTTGACGAGGTCGGCCAGGCTGGAGACGTCCGACTTCTCGGGGTCGGTGTCGTAGCCGATGACGGTGTGGCCGGCGTTGCGCAGGCGCTCGCGCATGTTGCCGCCCATCTTGCCGAGACCCACAAGTCCGATCTGCATGTCAGTTCACTTCCCGAAGGTTGCGGTAGGCGGCCACCAGGGCGGCCGTGGACGGGTCGAGACCGGGGACGTCGGCGCCCTCGGTCAGGGCGGGTTCGACGCGCTTGGCGAGCACCTTGCCGAGTTCGACGCCCCACTGGTCGAAGGAGTCGATGTTCCACACCGCGCCCTGGACGAACACCTTGTGCTC
>NZ_JBEOTZ010000054.1:0-30991 GCF_040303825.1 Streptomyces sp. NPDC094143 | reverse complement strand
TGGTACTGCAGGGGGGACCCTGTGGGAGAGTAGGACGCCGCCGAACAATTGTTGGGAAAACCCCCGCATCTGATGATGCGGGGGTTTTCTGCGTTTAGGCTCGGCTTATGCGCCATGACCTCGTGATCTTCGACAATGACGGTGTGCTCGTCGACAGTGAGCCCATTTCGAACCGGCTTCTGGCCGCCTATCTGACCGAGCTCGGGCACCCGACCTCCTACGAGGACTCCCTGCGCGACTACATGGGCTCCGCCATGCACCGCGTTCACGACCTGGTGGCCGAGCGGTCCGGGCAGCGGCTGCCGGCCGACTTCGACGACGTGTTCCACGCTCGGGTCTTCGCCGCCTTCGAGCGGGATCTGAAGCCCGTGCCCGGCGTCGAGGAGGTCCTGCAGAAACTGGCCGCCGACTCCGTGCCCTACTGCGTGGCCTCGTCCGGGAGCCATGAGCGGATCCGGGTGGGGCATCGGACGACGGGTCTCGACCGGTGGTTCGACGAGGGGCGGATCTTCAGCTCGGAGGACGTGGGCAGGGGGAAGCCGGCCCCGGATCTGTTCCTGTACGCGGCCGAGCGGATGGGCGTCGAGCCGAAGCGGTGTGTCGTCATCGAGGACAGTCCGCTGGGTGTGCAGGCGGCGATCGCGGCCGGCATGGACGTCTACGGGTTCACCGCCATGACGCCGGCGGAGCGGCTGGCCGGAGCCGGGCGGCTCTTCTCCGACATGGGGGAGCTGCCCGGCCTGTTCGGGTGAGGGCGCGGAAGCTGAACCAGATTCATCTTTGACCGGATCTACCCACGGGTAGGCCGGAGCCCTACGCTCGCCGCCATGACTGATGTGCTGCGGCGCGGCAGGGCTTCGCTGGCGTTCAGCTTCGTCGTGCAGGGGGTCGCCTTCGCTCTGCTGGTGACGCGCATTCCGGCCATCCAGGACCGGTACGGGGTCTCCGACGCGCTGCTGCCGGCCTTTCTGGCCGCCGTGCCGGTCCTCGCCGGGGTCGGGAGCGTGTGCACCGAGCGGCTGGTGAGGCGGGTGCGGCCGAGCCGGCTGCTGAGGTGGTCGCAGCCCGTGGTGCTGCTGGCGCTGCTCGGGGTCGGCGCCGGGGAGCGGATGGTGGAACTGGGCGTCGCCCTCGCCGCGTTCGGGCTCGCCGTGGGGATGCTCGACGCGTCGATGAACATGCTCGGCGTGAGCCTGCAGCGGTCGTACGGGCGCAGCATCATGCTCGGTTTCCACGCGGCCTACAGTCTCGGCGGGATCGTCGGCGCCTCGCTGGCCTGGGTCGGGGCGCACTGGGAACTGGCGTTGTGGGTGTCGTATCTGCCGGTCGTGGCGGTGCTGCTGCCGGCGGTGCTGGTGGCGAGCCGGTGGTACGTCGACGACCGGGGGGCCGGGCCCGCCGCTGAGGAGAAGGCGGGGGAGGGGCAGGTCGTCGTCTTCAAGTGGCTGCTGCCGCTGTGCCTGGTGATGACGGTCGCCTACATCGGGGACTCGACCGTCTCCAACTGGAGTGCCAAGTATCTGCAGGACGTGCTGGGGAGTTCGGAGCAGCTGGCGACGGTGCCGTACAACGTGTACATGGTCACCACGTTGCTGGGGCGGGCGATCGGGGACTTCGGGGTGCGGCGGTTCGGGGCCGCGGCGGTCGTGCGGGGCGGGGCGCTGGTGGCGGCCGGGGGGTTCGCCGTGGTGGCCGGGGCGCCGGGGGCGTGGGCGGGGATGCTGGCGTTCACGCTGGTGGGGCTGGGGTTGTGCGTGCTGGTGCCGCAGACGTTCGCGGCGGCAGGGAGGCTGTTCCCGGGGGCCTCGGACGCGGCCGTGGCGCGGCTGAACGTCTTCAACTACGTGGGGTTCCTGATCGGTTCGCCGTTGGTGGGGGCGCTCGGTGACGTGTGGAGTTATCGCGGCGCCATGCTCGTGCCGATGGTGTTGGTGCTGGTGACGCTGGTGTACGCCCGGTCGTTCGCGCCTCAACCGGACCGATACGGTGGCGGGCATGAGCGGCCGCGCACAGCTGATGTGGGACGAGGCAGTAACGGGCTATGACTTCGGTCCGGGGCATCCGATGGACCCGGTCCGGCTCGCCCTGACCCGGAGACTGGTCGACGCCTTCGGGCTGGACCGTGAAGTGGAGGTGGTCGCGGCGAAGGCGGCCGGGGAGTCGACGCTGCGGCTCGTCCACCGGGAGGACTACATCGCCGCGGTGAGGGCCGCGTCGGCGGATCCGGGGGCGGCGGACCAGTCGTACGGGCTGGGGACCATGGACGATCCGGCGTTCGCGGGGATGCACGAGGTGTCGGCGTTGATCGCCGGGCAGTCGGTGGGGGCGGCGGAGGCCGTGTGGCGCGGTGAGGCGCTGCACGCGGTGAACTTCGCGGGCGGGCTGCACCACGCGATGCCGGGCGCCGCGTCCGGGTTCTGCATCTACAACGACGCCTCGCTGGCCATCGCCCGGCTGCTGGAGCTCGGGGCCGAGCGGGTCGCGTACGTCGACGTCGACGTGCACCACGGGGACGGGGTGCAGGCGGCGTTCTGGGACGATCCGCGGGTGCTGACGATCTCGCTGCACGAGCATCCCCGGACGCTGTTCCCGCAGACCGGGTGGCCGGAGGAGACCGGGGTGGACTCCGCGGAGGGGTCGGCGGTGAACGTGGCGCTGCCGGCCGGTACCGGGGACGCCGGGTGGCTGCGGGCGTTCCACGCGGTGGTGCCGGAGCTGATCGCGGACTTCCGGCCGCAGGTGCTGGTGACGCAGCACGGGGCCGACACGCACTTCGAGGATCCGCTGGCCCACCTGGCGGTGTCGCTGGACGCGCAGCGGGCGGTGCAGGTGGCCTGTCACGACCTGGCGCACGAGCACGCCGACGGGCGCTGGGTGGCCCTCGGCGGGGGCGGCTACGCCGTGGTGGACGTCGTGCCGAGGTCGTGGACCCACCTGGTGGCGATCGCGGCGGGCCGGGCCGTGGCGCCCGAGTCGCTGATCCCCGAGGCGTGGCGGCAGGAAGTGTTCGCGAGGACACGGCAGTTGGCGCCCGGGCGGATGACGGACGGGCGCTGGCCGGTGGAGTGGGCCGGCTGGGAGGAGGGCTACGACCCCGCCGACCGGCTGGACCAGGCGGTGCTGGCGACGCGGCGGGCGGTGTTCCCACTGCGGGGGATGCTGGCCTGAGCGGCTTGCCGGGTGTGGGGGTGCCTCCCGGTGCCGGCCTGAGTGGCTTGCCCGGTGCGGGGGTGCCGTCCTGGGCGGCCTGCCCGGTGCCGGGTGCTGGCCTGAGTGGCCCGCCGGGTTCGGTGGTGCCATCAGTGTCGGCTCGAGCGGCTTGCCCGGGTGCGGGGATGCCTCCCGGTGCTGGCCTGAGGGGCTTGCCGGGTGTGGGGTGCCTCCCAGTGCCGGCCCGCGTGGCTTGCCGGGTGTGGGGGTGCCTCCCGGTGCCGGTCTGATCGGTTCGCCCGGTGCGGGGGTGCCGGCCTGGCTGGTCTGGCCCGTGCCGGGGGTGCCGTAGGCCGACCGTGCGGTGTTCGTCCGTTTCCGGGACACGTGGGGGTCCGGTCGCGCACGATCGCCGTGTGCTGACTGCCGAAGCTCTTCGCGCGCATCTGATCGGCGCGCGGCTGGCCGGGGTCGTGGCGACCTCGCGGGAGGCAAGCCTGCGGCGCTACCGGCTCTTCGCCGCGCGCGATCCACGTGTGCTGCTCGGCATCGATCCCGAAGGGGCCTGGGACCAGCGGGACGTGGTCGAGTTGATGGCCGACCGGTGTGGGGTACCGGCCGATTTCCGTCGCACTTCCGGCCAGGACGTGATCGACCCGGGCCGGACGGTGGCCGCGCTGGACGCCTTCGCGGACCGGCTCGCCGAGGTGGCCCGGCGGGGTGCGCCCGTGCTCCTCGGTACCGGCCACCCGCACCGGCTGCTCGGTTTCTACGCCGCTCTGGCAGACGCGCTGTCGGCGGCGGGATGTGCTGTCCTCACCCCTGCGCAGGGTCGCTGTGTCGACATAACGACCCGGTTCGGTCTACGTACGTACAACCTCGCCTACGTACGAGGAGTCGCGCTGGTGCGGGCCCCCGGCGTGGAACGCCCCGGTTGTGAGCCCGGCGCACATACGCACTCACCGCTCCCGGTTCGTACCGTCCTGGCCGCCGCCGCGGAGGCCGGCGGGCCCCTTCCCGAGCTGGTGATCGGGGACCACGGCTGGGTCTGCGGGGCAGGTCAGCTGGGGTTCGAGGCCATCGGTCCGGCCGACACGGACGACCCGGCGCTGTTCGTGGGGGAGGCCGAGGGGTCCGTGTCCGTCGCCGTTCCACTTGATGACGGCGTGCGGTCCGATTACTACCTGCCGCTTACCCGCTACGTACTCAATCGGGCGTGTCTGTCACAGTAGGCCGCCGATGGGTGCACCTCTTCCCCACTCGCATCACCCGCCCCTACATTGGGGAGTGAGCACGCAGCGACGAAGAGTCACCGGAAGGGGAAGCCGGTGGCCGTCGAGTGCGGAAGGTTCAGGTGTGTCATGGCTGCAGCTGGCGAGAGGCCTCTGAACGAGGTTCAGTTCCTTACCGTGGCGGAAGTCGCCTCGGTGATGCGAGTGTCGAAGATGACCGTGTACCGGTTGGTGCACAGTGGTCATCTGCCCGCGATCCGTGTGGGGCGGTCCTTCCGCGTCCCGGAGCAAGCGGTTCACGAGTACCTCCGCGAGAGCTACGTGGGGGTGGAAACGGCCTGACGGCTGGGGCGGGGTGGTCCCTCACAGGGCACTCGGGACCGCCCCGGCCCCCTCGATTACGACCTCAGCGCTCGGGCGGGTAGGCTAGCCCCTCGTAGGTCGTGTGGGCCCATGGCGCCCAAACAACCGAGTGATGAGAAGTGAGCGAGGGTAGTCGTGGGCTCTGTTATCAAGAAGCGGCGCAAGCGGATGGCGAAGAAGAAGCACCGCAAGCTGCTCAAGCGCACGCGCGTCCAGCGTCGCAACAAGAAGTAAGTTCGCGACGCGGACACCGCGAGAGCGTTGCTGTGGCCCCCCACCCGCGGGTGGGGGGCCACACGCATGTCCGCGCCCGCCGTCCGGCTGCTTCCGTCACTTCGCGCATCGGGCGGTCATCACAGCGCGACGCCGACCCGCTAAGTTGGCTCCACGGGGGAACGCGGCGGGACAAGAGGTTCCTGGAAGGAAGGCGCTGATCTTGGGCAAGGTCGTGCTCGTCACCGGAGTGGCCCGCCAGCTGGGGGGCCGGTTCGTCCGGCGGATCCAGCGTGACCCCGACGTGGACCGGGTCGTCGCCGTGGACGCGGTGCCGCCCGAGCACCACCTGGGCGGTGCCGACTTCGTCCAGGCCGACATCCGCCAGCCCGGCATCGCGCGGGTGCTCGCCGAGACGGGCGCCGACACGATCGTCCACCTGGACGTGACGGGCACGCCGCTGGGCAGCGGCAACCGGGCTTCCCTGAAGGAGACCAACGTCATCGGCACCATGCAGCTGCTCGGTGCCTGCCAGAAGTCCCCGTCCGTGCAGCGCCTGGTCGTGAAGTCCAGTACGAACGTCTACGGTTCGGCGCCGCGCGACCCGGCCGTCTTCACCGAGACGACCCCGCCCAAGTCCCTGCCCAGCGGCGGTTTCGCCAAGGACACCGTCGAGGTCGAGGGTTATGTGCGGGGCTTCGCGCGCCGCCGGCCGGACGTGGCGGTCTGCGTGCTGCGGTTCGCCAACATCCTCGGCCCGGCCGCGGACACCCCGCTCGCCTCGTACTTCGCGCTGCCGGTACTGCCGACGGTGTTCGGCTACGACCCGAGGCTGCAGTTCGTGCACGAGGACGACGTGATCGAGGTGCTGCGGATCGCCTCGCACGAGCCGCGGCGGGGCACGCTCAACAGCGGCACCTTCAACATCGCCGGCGACGGCGTCCTGCTGCTCTCCCAGTGCTCCCGGCGCCTCGGGCGTCCCACCGTGCCCCTGCTGCTCCCGGCGGTCACCTGGGCGGGCTCGCTGGTGCGTACGCTGGGGATGTCGGACTTCTCGCCCGAGCAGATCCGGCTGCTCACCCACGGCAGGGTCGTGTCCACGGGCCAGATGCGCGAGACGCTGGGATTCCAGCCCAAGTACACGACCGCGGAGACGTTCGCGGACTTCGCCCGCAGCCAGGGCCCCGGACTGCTTCCGCCGGAGGCCGTCGCGGCGGCCGTCGACCGGATCGCCGCGCTGCCACTCGCGGGCGGCGGTCAGCCCCCGACGCAGAGCGCCAACTGAGGAGCGCAACAACGATGGCGGACGCCAAGGTCATTCCGTTCGACGACGACCGGTCCCGGGGAAGCGCCGCGCAGCGCCCTCAGCGGCGCCGGAGCGGGGGGAACCGCCGCCCGGGCACGGAGCCCGCGCCGGTCCGGGAGGTGCAGCCCCTGCCCACCAGGGCCGCCGAGCAGGACGATGTTCCCGTGACGGCGGAGGAACAGCGGCCGGAGCGGCCCGGGGACGGCGCGGGCGGCCTGGAACGGCGGATCGCGGGCGGCCTGTCCTTCCTGCGCCGCCGCCTCACCGGTGACTACGAGGTCGACGACTTCGGCTACGACGAGGAGCTCACCGACCAGGTCCTGATGTCCCTGCTGCGCCCGCTGTACGAGAAGTACTTCCGGGTCGAGGTGAAGGGCGTCGAGAACATCCCGTCCGAGGGTGGCGCGCTGATCGTCGCCAACCACTCCGGGACGTTGCCGATGGACGGCCTGATGATGCAGGTCGCCGTGCACGACCACCACCCGGCGGGCCGGCACCTGCGGCTGCTCGCGGCGGACCTGGTGTTCATGCTGCCGGTGGTCAACGAGCTGGCCCGCAAGCTCGGTCACACCCTGGCGTGCGCGGAGGACGCGTCCCGGCTGCTGGAGCAGGGCGAGCTGGTCGGGGTGATGCCGGAGGGCTTCAAGGGCCTCGGCAAGCCCTTCGCGGACCGCTACAAGCTGCAGCGCTTCGGCCGCGGCGGTTTCGTCTCCACGGCCCTGCGCGCCGGGACGCCGATCATTCCCTGCTCGATCGTCGGGGCCGAGGAGATCTACCCGATGATCGGCAACGCCAAGACGGTCGCCCGGCTGCTGGGCTTCCCGTACTTCCCGCTCACGCCGACCTTCCCGTGGCTGGGTCCGCTCGGGGCGATCCCGCTGCCGACCAAGTGGACCATCCAGTTCGGCGAGCCGATCCCCACGGACGGCTATCCGCCGGAGGCGGCCGAGGACCCGATGCTGATGTTCAACCTGACCGACCAGGTCAGGGAGCAGATCCAGCACACGCTGTACAAGCTGCTGGTGCAGCGGCGGTCGGTGTTCTTCTGAGGCAAGACGACGGGGCGCCCCCTTCCGGTGAGGGGGCGCCCCGTCGTCGTACCGCCGGCTAGTCGGCGTCCTCGCTGTCGATGCTCAGTCCGGGCAGCAGATCCGGCAGGAGCGGCGGAAGCGTCACATCCGGCTCGGGGGCGGGAGTGGTGCCGTCCGCTGACGGGGAGGTGCTTTCCTGGGTGTCCTTCGGCGGGTCGAGGAGACCGCCGGTGTTGCCGCCGAGCAGGCCGTCCTCCTCGCTGCCTGAGCCGGCCGAGCGGCTGGGGCCGCCGCTGCCGGTCTTGCCCTCGTCGCCACGCGGGTTGCCGCTGTCGCCGGGACGGGTCGAGCGGTCCGTGCCGGAGGAGCCGCTGGGGGCCGACTCGGAGGCGCCCCGCCGTTTGCCGTCGCCGCCGCCCGTGGCCGGGGGCTCGGGCAGCAGGGAGCGCAGCGGGGCGACGTCCTCCTCTATGGCGTCGAACACGGACGACACTTGGTCGCTGACGTCCCCGAGCTGGACGGGGAGTCTCTCGCGCAGTTCGCCCCAGGCCGCGCGGTGGGAGCTGGAGAACGCGGACAGGGCCTGGATGGGGCCGAGCGAGTCCGGGTCGCGCTCGTACGCCTCGCTCAGCAGCCGGTGGCCCTCGGAGGCGTCGTGCCGCATCCCGGACAGGGCGCGGCGGATCTCGCCCAGGGACTCGTGGTCCAGGGGGCCGCTGCGGCCGCGCTCCATCAGGCGGCGGGCTTCGCTGAGGCGCGTGGAGGCGTGGTCGAGGTGGACCCGGCCGCGCTCGTCCGCCCCGTCGGCGAGGCCGAGCTTGACGTCCTCGATGCCGCGCTTGAGGCCGTAGAGCGAGTCGCCGGGCAGGGCGTCGGAGCTGGCGGCGGAGACTCCGCCGAAGGCGCTCGCGGCCACGCCGACGCTGAGTCCGCCCGCGGTGAGGCCCTTGGCGAGGCGGGACCGCGGCCGGAACTTCTTCAGGGAACTCGCGCGGTGAGCGCCGCGGGCGCGGGTGGAGCGCTGCTCGGGGACCGCGCGGTCCGTCGCCCCGCCTCCCGCGGTGCCCTCCTGGAGCATGGCCTCGAACGCGGCCACCAGCTGGGCCCGCTGGACGACCTTGACCTCCGGGTCGAGCTCCGGCTTGGGCAGCGCGCCGAGACCGGAGGCGAGCGCCAGCAGGCGGCCCCCCTCGGTCGCTTCCGCGGCCGCCGGGGCCGGTGCCGCACCCTCGGACTGCTCGGCCGCCGCCGTGCCCGGCTCGGACTCCTCCAGGGCCTGGGCGAAGGCGTTCGCCCGCCGGTGCGCCGATACGTTCGCGATCACTGGCGGCACCTCCTCTCGTCATGACGGTCGACTCCCCAGGGGGTCCTGAGGGTTGCACACCCTGACTACAACCACACGATCAGGTGATCGAAGTCGGCCAGGGGGTGACCACAGGGAGCCTGCATCCCGCACAACGAGTGGCGCGGCACTTGGGTTACGGACGCCGGAGGATCGGATGCCGAAGTCAACGGACTGTCACGGACTGTGAGTTGACTGTCGCCGTGTGTGCGGGCGGTCAGCGGGCGTCTTCCGGGAGGAGCCGGGCGAGGGTGCGGACGGCCCGGTACTGGAGGGTCTTGATGGCGCCCTCGTTCTTGCCCATGACACGGGCCGTCTCGGCGACGGACAGGCCCTGGAGGAAGCGGAGCGTCACGCACTCCTGCTGCTGGGGATTGAGCCGCCGTACCGCGTCGAGCAGGGCGGCGTTGGAGAGGGACTCCAGGACGGAGTCCTCGGGGGAGCGCTCGACCTCGTTGGCGTCGAGCATCTCGCCGGTGGTGACCTCCAGCCGGAAGCGGCTGGACTTGAAGTGGTCCGCGACGAGGTTGCGGGCGATCGTCACGAGCCAGGCGCCGAAGTCGCGGCCCTGCCAGGTGAAGGTGCCGATGCGGCGCAGTGCGCGCAGAAAGGTCTCGCTGGTGAGGTCCTCGGCGGTCGCCTTTCCTCCGACCCGGTAGTAGATGTACCGGTAGACGGTGTCGCTGTACTGGTCGTAGAGGCGCCCGAAGGCGTCGGCCTCGCCGGCCTGGGCGCGCTCGACGAGGTCCATCATCCGGGCGCTGTCGCTGTCCGCCGCCGGGCGGCGGGCGGTGGCCGCCCCGGACGGGCGGCCTCGTCTGCCGACCGCGGCGCTGCCGTCGGCCAGTGCGTAGCACGGGCCGACGGGCGCGGCGGTGGCGAATGCGGGGACGGCGTACGCGGTGGGGACGAAGCCGCGCAACAGGTCGAGGACCGTTGCGCGCAGCGTAGCCAGGCCCGAGGCGTCAACCCCGACGTGTGGGTACACGGGACTCCCAGAGGCAGAGCTTCCATCACGTGCAGTGCGGGACCTTTCACCCGTCGTAGCGACGGAGGGGTACCGGTTTGCGTCTGAGGAGAATAACGCTTCGTACAGGCGCTGCTACACCGAGTTGCTCAAATCATCGGTTACGTCGCTTGCGTAACCGATTGGTGCCGGATCAAGTACCGGAGAGTGAGCGGTTGTTGATCGGAACGGTTCGGATTGGGGCTGAGTCCGGGGCGTGTTGTGGCCGTGTCCAGCCAAGAGGACTGGACACGAGGTTGTGGGGGTACGCCAGTTGGATTTACGGGACTTGTCATCCCCTAAACGAAGGTGTCCCGGTTTGATCGACCGGTCAGCGGCGGCGGCGGTGCAGGGCGATCGCGGCCGCCGTGCCGCCGGCCACCGCGCCGACTCCCGCGGCGGCCGGGATGCCGACCTTCGCGGCCTTGCGGCCGGTGCGGTAGTCGCGCAGGCGCCAGTCCAGCTCGCGGGCGTGCCTGCGCAGCTTGGAGTCGGGGTTGATGGCGTAGGGGTGGCCGACCAGGGAGAGCATCGGGATGTCGTTGTGCGAGTCGCTGTAGGCGGCGCAGCGGCGCAGGTCGAGGCCCTCCGCGATGGCCAGGGCGCGCACGGCCTCGGCCTTGGCGGGGCCGTGCAGCGGCTCGCCGACGAGCTTGCCGGTGTAGACGCCGTCGACGGACTCGGCGACCGTGCCCAGGGCGCCGGTCAGGCCGAGGCGGCGGGCGATGACCGTGGCGATCTCGACGGGGGCGGCCGTGACCAGCCACACCTTCTGGCCGGCGTCCAGGTGGGCCTGGGCGAGGGCGCGGGTGCCGGGCCAGATGCGCTCGGCCATGTACTCGTCGTAGATCTCCTCGCCGATCGACTGCAGTTCGGCGACGCGGTGGCCCTTGACGATGGACAGGGCCGACTCGCGGGCCTGCTGCATGTGCTCGGGGTCCTCGACGCCGGCCAGCCGGAACCACGCCTGCTGCCAGGCGAACCTCGCCAGCTCGCGGGTCTCGAAGAACTTCCGTTTGTACAGGCCCCGACCGAAGTGGAACAGGGCGGCGCCCTGCATGACGGTGTTGTCCAGGTCGAAGAAGGCTGCGGCCCGGTCGTCGCCGTGGACCGGGAACTGCGGTTCCTCGGTCGTGGCGGCGGCTTCCTGTGAGGACTTGCGTGCTGCCTCCGCCGAGGCCTCGCCTGCCAAAACGCTCCGCGCCGTGGCGGAGCGCCTACGGGGTGTGAGCCATCCGAGAGCGGCCATGGCGTGAGCATAGCCAGTTTGTTCGGGGGTTCCGGAGTCGAGAGGTTTGGACCCTGTGAACTCTCGGCGAGCGTGCCGTTAAAGATGCCGTGCGGGTCGGGCGCGTCCGGCGCGTCCGCTGGTCTTCCGCGGGACTCCCCCTCGTTCCCGGGCGCGCGACAATGGCGGAATGAGCCCTCTCTTCCGCCGCGAGCCCCCTCGGGACCGGCTCGTCACGCTGATCCGCAAGCCCGGCTGTCATCTGTGCGACGACGCGCAGGTCGTCGTGGAGAAGGTCTGTGCCGACCTGGGCGTCCCCTGGGAGCAGAAGGACATCACCGAGGACCGGGAACTGCACGACCGGTACTGGGAGCAGATCCCGGTCGTGCTGGTGGACGGTGAGCAGCACACGTTCTGGCGCGTGGACGAGGACCGCCTGCGCAGGGCGCTGACCGGCTGAGCCCGGCCGTGAGCGGACTGACCGAGCAGTACAAAGTGGCCGGAACGTCGCTTAGGATCGATGGTGACTTGGTCTCGGGGGCGGGATTCACTGAGGAAGTGTGTGGTTTTGCCCCCAGAAGACAAGGAACGGTGGTGCCTGTGCGCCGGTTCCACACGCGTGCGCCGGGGGCGCGTGAGCCCGGTCACGTTGGGCGGGCAAATCGGACACCATCTTTGTGCACGCGTTCACAAAGACATAGCCTGCATTCGACGGGGCGGTCATGTAGGGACGTATGACCGCCTACAGCCCCGCTCTACCCGCAGGAGCACCGTGGCAACTGGCCGAACTCACCGACCGGCGACCCGCAGCCGAGGGATTCCCGAGGCCACCGTCGCCCGGCTTCCGCTGTACCTCCGCGCGCTGACCGCACTGTCGGAGCGCTCGGTGCCCACGGTCTCCTCCGAGGAGCTCGCGGCCGCGGCGGGGGTCAACTCCGCGAAGCTGCGCAAGGACTTCTCGTACCTCGGTTCGTACGGCACCCGGGGTGTCGGTTACGACGTCGAGTATCTCGTCTACCAGATCTCCCGCGAACTGGGGCTCACCCAGGACTGGCCGGTCGTGATCGTCGGTATCGGAAACCTCGGCGCCGCCCTCGCCAACTACGGCGGGTTCGCCTCCCGCGGCTTCCGGGTCGCCGCGCTGATCGACGCCGACCCGGCCATGGCGGGCAAGCCCGTCGCCGGCATCCCCGTGCAGCACTCCGACGACCTGGAGAAGATCATCCAGGACAACGGCGTGTCCATCGGTGTCATCGCCACCCCCGCCGGTGCCGCCCAGCAGGTCTGCGACCGGCTCGTGGCCGCCGGTGTCACCTCCATCCTGAACTTCGCGCCGACCGTGCTGTCCGTGCCCGAGGGCGTCGACGTGCGCAAGGTCGACCTCTCCATCGAGCTGCAGATCCTCGCCTTCCACGAGCAGCGCAAGGCCGGCGAGGAGGCCGCCGCGTCCGACGGTGGCGTCCCGGCCGCCGCCGCCCGCGGCGAGTCCGCCGACCAGGGACCCGACGGGGACATGCCCGCCGTGATGCCGGCATGAGCCTCCTCGTCGTCGGACTCAGCCACCGCAGCGCCCCGGTCAGCGTCCTGGAGCGGGCCTCGCTCCCCGCGGACGCCCAGGTCAAGCTGCTCCAGGACACCGTCGCCGCCGAACCGGCGACCGAGGCCGCGGTCCTCGCCACCTGCAACCGCATCGAGCTCTACGCCGACGTGGACAAGTTCCACGCCGGTGTCGTCGAGCTGTCCACGCTGCTCGCCCAGCACAGCGGGGTCGGCCTGGAGGAACTCACTCCCTATCTCTATGTGCACTACGAGGACCGGGCCGTCCACCACCTGTTCTCGGTGGCCTGCGGGCTGGACTCGATGGTCGTCGGCGAGGGGCAGATCCTCGGCCAGATCAAGGACTCCCTGGCCCGGGCGCAGGAGCTGCACTCCGCCGGCCGGCTGCTGAACGACCTGTTCCAGCAGGCCCTGCGGGTCGGCAAGCGCGCCCACTCCGAGACCGGCATCGACCGCGCCGGCCAGTCCCTGGTCACCTTCGGCCTGGAGCAGCTGGCCCGGGGCGGCGACGTCCAGGAATGGGCCCGGGGCAAGAAGGCCCTGGTCATCGGGGCCGGTTCGATGTCCTCCCTGGCCGCGGCCACGCTGGCGCGGGCCGGGGTCGCCGAGATCGTCGTCGCCAACCGCACCTTCGACCGCGCCGAGCGGCTCGCGCAGATCCTGTCCGAGGGCGACGACACGGACGTGCTGGCCCGCGCGGTCCCGATGGAATCGGTGCCGGTCGAGCTGACACGTGCCGATGTCGCCGTCTCCTGCACCGGCGCGACGGGCCTGGTCCTGACGGCCGAGGCGGTCGCGCAGGCGGTCGAGGGCCGTACGCCCGCGCCGCCGGCCGGCGGTGACGGACCGACGCCGGGCGGCGCCGCCCGCACGGCCGGGCCGGGCGCGCAGCGGGGCGGTGCGCCCGCCACCGCCCTCGGCGGCGAGGACGGCTGCCCGCTGGAACTGTCCGCGGTGCAGGGCACCGCCGGGTTCTCCGTGCTGGGCGAGGCCGCGGTGGCCGGGATGGCCGCCGCCGACCTGGAACAGCACGCGGCGTGGGTCGACAACGGCACGGCGGGCGGCGCCCAGCGCGGCACCGCCCGACCGGGGGCCACGGGCACGCTCGACCCGGCCGCGGACACCGACGCCATCGCCGCGCTCGCCGCGACCGTGGCCACCGTCGGGCGGATCCCCGAGCGGCGCCGGCCCGAGCCGGCCGAGGAGCCGCAGCGGCCCGAACCCGTACTGTTCCTGCTGGACCTGGCCATGCCGCGCGACATCGACGCGGCCGCGCACCGGCTGGCCGGGGTGCGGCTGGTGGACATCGAGTCGCTCGCGCAGGCCTCGGCGGACGCTCCGATGGCTGCCGATGTGGACCAGGTCCGGCGTATCGTCTCCGACGAGGTCGCGGCGTTCGGGGCGGCGCTGCGGGCCGCGCACATCACGCCGACCGTGGTCGCCCTGCGCACCATGGCCGCCGATGTCGTGGCCAGCGAGATCGCCCGCCTGGACGGACGGCTGCCCGGCCTCGACGACAAGCACCGGGCGGAGATCACCCAGACCGTGCGGCGCGTGGTCGACAAGCTGCTGCACGCGCCGACCGTGCGGGTCAAGCAGCTCGCGGCCGAGCCCGGCGGCGCCGGGTACGCGGACGCGCTGCGCACCCTGTTCGACCTCGACCCCGAGACGGTGGCCGCCGTCTCCCGAGCCGAGGACAGCACCACCCAGAGAGACCGAGGCCCGGCATGACTGACAAGGCGCTGAGGCTCGGCACCCGGCGGAGCAGGCTCGCCATGGCCCAGTCCGGCCAGGTGGCCGAGGCCGTGAGCCGGGTGACCGGGCGGCCCGTGGAACTCGTCGAGATCACCACGTACGGCGACGTCTCGCGTGAGGCGCTCGCCCAGATCGGCGGCACCGGCGTGTTCGTGACCGCCCTGCGCGACGCGCTGCTCAAGGGCGAGGTCGACTTCGCCGTGCACTCCCTGAAGGACCTGCCGACCACGCAGCCCGACGAGCTGGTCGTGGCCGCCGTGCCCGAGCGTGAGGACCCGCGCGACGTCATCGTCGCCCGGGACGCCCTGAAGTTCACCGACCTGCCCGCCGGGGCGCGCGTCGGCACCGGTTCGCCGCGCCGCATGGCCCAGCTCAACGCGTACGCGCGCAGCCACGGCCTGGACATAGCGACGGTCCCGATCCGCGGCAACGTCGACACCCGCATCGGGTTCGTGCGCAGCGGTGAGCTCGACGCCGTCGTGCTGGCCGCCGCCGGGCTGAACCGGATCGGCCGCGGCGACGAGGTGACCGACTTCCTGTCGGTCGACACGGTTTTGCCCGCCCCCGGCCAGGGGGCCCTGGCGATCGAGTGCACCGCGGGCAACGCGGACCTCGTCGCCGCGCTCGCCGAACTCGACGACCCGCTCACGCGGGTCGCCGTGACGGCCGAGCGGTCCCTGCTCGCCGCCCTGGAGGCCGGCTGCAGCGCCCCGGTGGGCGCTTTGGCCGACTTGTTGGCCGACGGGCAGATTGTCAAGGAAATGCGCCTGCGCGGCGTCGTCGGGACCACCGACGGCACGCGCATGGTGCAGCTGTCCACCACCGGTCCCGTGCCCGAGACGCACGACGGGGCAATGGCGCTCGGTCGCGAACTCGCGGCCGAGATGCTCGCCCAGGGCGCGGCCGGTCTGATGGGGGAGCGAGCACAGTGAGCCCCACCACCCTTTCCGCCGGTCCTGAACACGGGCACGTCACCTTCCTGGGTGCCGGACCCGGAGATCCGGGACTGCTGACTCTGCGCGCCGTCGAGGCACTGGCCAACGCGGACGTCCTCGTCGCCGAGCACGAAGTGCTCGACGTCGTACGTCAGCACGCCAGGCAGGGCGTCTCCGAGGTGCACACGGACGCGGATCCTTCCCAGGATCCGGCTCCGGGCACAGGAACGCCCCAGCTGACGGTAGTTGACGGCACGTCAACCACCGCGCCCGTCCCCGTGGTGCGGGATGCCGCACATCTTGTCATGGAGGCCGCGCGGGGCGGCAGGCGGGTCGTGCGTGCGGTGTCCGGTGACCCGGGCCTCGACACGTACGCGGCCGAGGAGATGCTGGCGTGCGCCGCCGCCGGGGTGCCCTTCGAGGTGGTGCCCGGTATCGCGAGCGCCGTCGGTGTGCCCGCGTACGCCGGTGTGCCGCTGCGCGACGCGCAGGGCGCGGACGTGCGGTTCGTCGACGCGCGCACGGCCTCGGACCGGTGCTGGACGGAGGTCGGGGCGTCGGACGGCACGGTCGTCGTCTCCACGACGCTGGACTCCGTCGCCGCGGCGGCCGGCGAGCTCGTCTCCGCCGGGCGCAAGCCGGACACCCCGATGACGGTCACCGTCGCCGGTACGACCACCCGGCAGCGCACCTGGACCGCCACGCTCGGCACGATCGCGCAGACGCTGAAGCAGGCCAAGGTGCTGCCCTCGCCCGAGGGTGGCCGGCCGGTGATAGCCGTGGTCGGTGAGCGTTCCTCCGCCGCCCAGCGCGACCAGCTCGCGTGGTTCGAGTCCAAGCCGCTGTTCGGCTGGAAGGTGCTCGTGCCGCGTACGAAGGAGCAGGCGGTGTCGCTCTCCGACCAGCTGCGGTCGTACGGTGCCGTGCCGCACGAGGTGCCGACCATCGCCGTCGAACCGCCGCGCACGCCCCAGCAGATGGAGCGCGCGGTCAAGGGCCTGGTCACGGGCCGCTACGAGTGGATCGCCTTCACCTCGGTGAACGCGGTCAAGGCCGTGCGGGAGAAGTTCGAGGAGTACGGGCTCGACGCGCGTGCCTTCGCGGGCATCAAGGTCGCGGCCGTGGGCGAGCAGACCGCCAAGGCGCTGATCGCCTTCGGTGTGAAGCCGGACCTGGTGCCGAGCGGGGAGCAGTCGGCCGCCGGGCTGCTGGAGGACTGGCCGCCCTACGACCCGGTGTTCGACCCGATCGACCGGGTCTTCCTGCCGCGTGCCGACATCGCCACGGAGACCCTGGTCGCCGGGCTGATCGAGCTCGGCTGGGAGGTCGACGACGTCACGGCCTACCGGACCGTGCGGGCCTCGCCGCCGCCGGCGGAGACCCGCGAGGCGATCAAGGGCGGTGGCTTCGACGCCGTGCTGTTCACGTCGTCCTCCACCGTGCGGAACCTGGTCGGCATCGCCGGCAAGCCGCACAACGTCACGGTGATCGCCTGTATCGGCCCGGCCACGGCGAAGACCGCCGAGGAGCACGGGCTGCGGGTGGACGTCATGGCTCCGGAGCCGTCCGTGCTCAAGCTGGCGGAGGCCCTGGCCGACTTCGGCGCGAAGCGGCGGGCCGCGGCCCTGGAGGCCGGGGACCCGGTGACCCGCCCGAGCGAGCGGCGGCCGGGGGCGCGGCGCCGGCGGTCGACGACGTAGGCGGACCTGCTGGGTGGCTGCGGCTACGCGGGGGTCACCGCGTGGCCGTAGCGCAGGAGGTTGTCCGGGTCGTAGGTGGCCTTGTCGTGGCGCAGGCGGGCGTAGACCTCCGGGGTCCAGGCGCGGGCGATGTCCTGTTCGTCGCCGGGGGTGCCGTGGATGTTGACCATGGTGCGGCCGGTGCCGTAGGGGGCCATGGCGGTGTAGAGGCGGCGGGTCGCCTGTTCGACGGCCTCCGCCACCGGCGGCGCGGGCATGATCCCGACCGACTCCATGAAGTACCGGGCGTCGCGGGCGCAGACGGCGTCCTCGACGGGGGCCGGGCGGGCCAGTGCCCCGCCCATGTGGCGCAGCGAGGCCACGAGCAGGGGGTGGTCGGCCCCGGCCGCGGGGCCGACCTGCTCCAGGAACGCGCTCATGGCGTCCGGGGTCAGGTCGCGCAGGAGCAGGCAGCATTCCCGTGCCGGGAGCGGGTCCTGGGGTTCCATGTGGATGCGGTCCAGGTCCGCGTGGTCCATCTCCTCCACCATGTCGACGGCCACGGGGGCCGCCCGGCGCAGCGGGGCGACCAGTGCCTCGCCCTCGGCCGTCTCGCCCGGCCAGGCGATCGCGACCCGGGCCCAGAAGCCGCCGCGCAGGGGTTCCGGCAGCTGCGGGATGGGCGGCAGGCGCAGCACCGAGAATATGCTGCCCATCTCGTCCGGAACCGTGCGGGTCCACTCCGACCAGGCGTGCAGCAGGGATTCGGTGTGCTCGGCGTGCCAGTGGAGGCCGCCGCCGTAGAGGCGGGGCAGTGCGAGCAGTCCGGTGACCAGTGAGGTGACCACGCCCACGTTGCCCTTGCCGCCGCGCAGGGCCCAGAACAGTTCCGGCTCGTGGTGGGGGTCCGCCTCGCGCAGGCGACCGTCCGGGGTGACGACCTGGAAGGAGCGGACCAGGTCGGCGGCGTAGCCGTAGGCCCGGCCGAGGACCGGGAGCCCGCCGCCGAGGGTGTAGCCGACGACGCCCGCGTCGGTGGAGGTGCCGCAGAGGCCGGCCAGGCCGTGCGGGGCGCAGGCCGCCAGCACGTGGCTCCACTTCGCGCCCGCGGCGATCCGCGCGGTGCGGGTGGCGGGGTCGACCTGGACGTCCGTCATGCGGGACGTGGTGATCAGCAGGCCGTGTTCGATGGGGAAGTTGGCGCCGTGGCCGGTGGCCTGGACGGCGACCGGGGTGTGGGTGGCGTGCGCCCAGCGCATCGCGGCGACGACGTCGTCGGTGCCGGTGGCCCCCACGACGACGTCCGGGGTGTGGAGGGCGGCCAGGTTGAAGCCGGTGACCTCGTCGGCGTAGGCGTCGTCGCCGGGGCGCAGGACGGGACCGGCGATGTCCGAAAGGGCGAAGAGGTCGGGGGTGTGGTGCGGGGCGGTCATCGCGTCCTCCGTGGGGGCGGGTACGGAGGGACGGCGGCGGCGAGGAGGGGGGACGGGCCGTCGGGGTCCTTGTGTTCGCTGCTTTCAGGATGGACCTCGGGGGTGGTGGGCGCATCGCGGGATGCGGGGTTCCTGGTGCGGTGCGCGGGCCGCCGGGCTCCGACACCGCGTCGGCATCGGGGCGTTTGGGGCGGGCGTAGCGTAGAGGGCATGACGACGTACGGATCATTTCCCGGTGCGCGGCCGCGGCGGTTGCGGAGCAACCCCGTGATGCGTCGGATGGTCGCCGAGACCCGGCTGCACCCCGCCGACCTCATCCTCCCCGCCTTCGTGCGCGAGGGCGTCAGCGAGCCGGTGCCGATCACGGCCATGCCCGGGGTCGTGCAGCACACGCGGGACAGTCTGAAGAAGGCCGCCGCGGAGGCGGTCGCGGCGGGCATCTCCGGGATCATGCTGTTCGGCGTGCCGGAGGAGTCGAAGAAGGACGCGCTCGGGACGCCGGGGACCGATCCGGACGGCATCCTCCAGGTCGCGCTGCGGGACGTGCGGGCCGAGGTCGGCGACGACCTGCTCGTCATGTCCGACCTGTGCCTCGACGAGACGACCGACCACGGGCACTGCGGGGTGCTCGACGCGCAGGGGCGGGTCGACAACGACGCGACCCTGGAGCGGTACGCCGAGATGGCCCGGGTGCAGGCCGACGCCGGGGCCCATGTGGTCGGTCCCAGCGGGATGATGGACGGGCAGATCGGGGTCGTCCGGGACGCCCTCGACCAGATCGGGCGGGAGGACGTGGCCATCCTCGCCTACACCGCGAAGTACGCCTCCGCCTTCTACGGGCCCTTCCGCGAGGCCGTCGGCTCCTCGCTCCAGGGCGACCGCAAGACCTACCAGCAGGACCCCGCCAACGCGCGCGAGTCCCTGCGCGAACTCGCCCTCGACCTTCAGGAGGGCGCCGACATGGTGATGGTCAAGCCGGCCGGGCCCTACCTGGACATCCTCGCCCGGGTCGCGGACGCCGTGGACGTGCCCGTCGCCGCGTACCAGATCTCCGGCGAGTACTCGATGATCGAGGCCGCCGCCGAGAAGGGCTGGATCGACCGCGACCGGGCGATCATGGAGACCCTGACCGGCATCCGGAGGGCCGGGGCGCGGAACATCCTCACCTACTGGGCCACCGAAGTGGCCCAGAAGCTGAGGGATCAGTAGGGCGGTTCAGCGGGACGGTTCAGTAGGACAGGGCCTGGTCCATGTCGCGCAGCCAGTAGGTGACCCGCAGGGTGCTGTCGTAGTACACGCCCTTGGCCGGCAGGGCCGGGAGCGCGGAGGGGCCGCCGCTGCTGTTCGGCGTGCGGCCCTGGAAGCCGACCGTGAGCTTGCGGCCGGTGGTGCCGGCCTCGCCGCTGCCGTCGGCCGCCGACAGCAGGACACCCGCGTAGCCGGACTCGCCGGGGGCCAGGGTCGTCACCGCCTGCGGCTTGGAGTCCTCGATCGCCTGCGGGGCCCACTGCATCTCGTCGAAGCGGAGCACCGGGTGGTAGGTGAGGTCGCAGTTCGTCGAGCCCGTGTTCCTGACCGTGATCAGCATGTGGTTGAGGGGGCGGGGCACCGGCTGGGCCGTGACGGTGGTGTTGGAGCCGTTGCAGGAGACGCGCGTCCGGTCGGCCGGCTTTCCGGCCTTCCCGGTGCCCTTGCCGGTGGTGCCGGTGGTGCCGGTGGTGCCGGTCTTGCCGGTGGTTTGGGTGACCCCGGTGGTGCCCTTGGGGGACTTCTGTGTGGGGCCGGCTTCCCGCTCGTCCTGGGTGGTGCCCGTCGCGCTCGCGCCGGGCGTGATCGACGTGCTCGCCGCCGCACCCTCGTTCCGGGTGCCGGTGCCGTCCTCGCATGCCGTGAGGGCGAGGGCGGCCAGGAGGGCGACGGGGAGGGCGTGGTACTTGCGCATGGCTGGGTTCCTTTCGGACAAAGGCGGTTGGGAAGTGGGCCCAGGCGGGCCGCTCGACCGGCCGGCCGGGAGTGGCGTGCTTGGATGACCAGAGCTTGTGGGGTGATGCGTCCCGGCCGCCACACTCGGCGGGCGATCAGGGACGCTGGAACGCCCGCACAGCCATTGACCAGGGGAAACGACCCTTCCCTGGAACGGCGGAACGGGACACGGGGGCTGGAGGAACAGTGTCGGAGAGCACGGCCGCGGGGGAATTCGCGGCGCTGCTGGGGGAGTTGAAGGAGCGCTCCGGGCTGAGCTACGGGGTGCTGGCCAAGCGGCTGCACATGAGTACCTCGACGCTGCACCGGTACTGCAACGGGGACGCCGTACCGACCGACTACGCGCCCGTGGAGCGGCTCGCGCGGCTGTGCAAGGCGTCGCCGCGGGAGCTAGTGGAGCTGCACCGGCGGTGGGTGCTCGCGGACGCGGTGCGGGGGCGGAAGGGGGGAGCGGGCGCCGACGCGGTAGCCGGGTCCGTCGTGGACGAGGAGCCCGTGGCGGACCGTCCGTGGCCGGGAGCGGGGGAGCCGCCGCCGGGAGATCCGGAGCCGGTCGCGGAGCAGGGCGTTCGGGAGGGGGACGGCTCGGACGGGGACCGTCCGGAACCGGCCGGGGATCGTCCGGACTCGGCCGGGCCCGGTGAGGGCGCTGGGGAGGAAGAGCGGCCCGAGCGGGCGGGCGAGGTGCTGTCGGGCGGGTCCGCCGGCCGGCGTCCGCGTCGGCCGCGTCCCGCGGTGCTCGCCGGTGTCGCCCTGGCCGTCGTGCTCGGCGGGGTCGGGCTCGCCGTGGCCGTGCCGTCCGGCGGGACCGACGGGGACGGGCGGCACGGGTCGGCGGCGGCGCCGGACTCGGCCGCGCGGCCCGACGGCTCCGCTGTCGCCTCCGTGTCACCCTCGGGCCGTTCCCCCTCCCCGTCCGGCCCGGGCAGGGAAGAGGGGAAGGGGAAGGACAAGGCGAAGGGGGCCGCCGCGTCCTCCGGCCCCTCGGCCCCGGCCACCGGTGCCGCCCGCCCCGGCCGCGACACCGCCCCCGCCTCCGGCCCGGCTCCGCTCTCCGTCGACACCGAGCCGCACGCCTGGGAGGGACCCTGCTCCCAGCGCTACCTGGTGAATCTGCCGCCGGACCGCGTGGTGCCGCCGCCGCTGGAGCAGGACGCGCCGGGCTGGGTGGCGGCGATGGACGCCGTTCCGTCGGGGGAGCAGCTGCTGAAGGTCACCGTGCAGGGGACCGGGGACGAGACGGTAATCCTCAAGGGGCTGGCGGTCCGCATGGCCGGCAAGCGCGCCCCGCTCGCCTGGAACGACTACGCCATGGGCTATCCGGGCGTGGGCTGCGGCGGCGGTGTGCCGACCCGGTTGTTCACGGTCGCCCTCGACGCGGCGCGGCCGGCCGTCGTGCCGGAGTCGGGCCAGGACGACTTCCCGTTCAAGGTGACCGAGTCCGACCCGGAGGTCTACTACATCCGGGCCGACGCCTCCGCCTACGACGTCAGCTGGTACCTGGAGCTGCGCTGGTCCAGCGGCAGCCGACAGGGCACGCTGACCGTGGACGACAAGGGCCGGCCCTTCCGCACGAGCGGCAACAACGGTCGCCCGGCCTACGAGTTCCCGCTGGGCGGCGAGAAGTGGGTGAAGGCCGGGACGACCGGCGCGTCCTGACGGCCGGAGGGTGCCCGCGAGGCCGCGGGCACCCTCGCGTCACGCGGGCACCCTCACGCCACGCCGGACGTTACGTTGTCGACCGACCACGAGGTCGCCGACGCCCCCCACCCCCCAGGAGACGTCCATGTCCGGTGACGCCCTCAGCCAGGACCCCGCCGAGCTGCGGAGGAGGATCGACAGCAGCAGGGCGCACCCGGCGCGGGTCTACGACGTCTTCCTCGGCGGCAAGGACCACTACCCGGCGGACCGGGACGCGGCCGCCGCGGCGCTCGCCGCCAACCCGCGCGGGTACCTCGACGTGCGGCACAACCGGGACTTCCTGCGCCGCGCGGTGACGCAGCTGGTCGAGCGGGACGGCATCCGGCAGTTCCTCGACATCGGGACCGGGCTGCCGACCGCGGAGAACGTGCACCAGATCGCACAGCGGATCACGCCCGGGTCGCGGGTCGTGTACGTGGACAACGATCCCGTCGTGCTCGCCCACGCCCGCGCCCTGCTGACCAGCGGGCCCGAGGGGCGCACGGACTACGTCGACGCCGACCTGCGGGACCCGGGCCGGATCCTCGAACAGGCGGCCAGGACCCTGGACTTCGACCGGCCGGTCGCGCTCTGCCTGGTCGCCGTCCTGCACTTCGTCGCGGACGACGAGGCGTATCCGCTGGTGCGGGAGCTGCTCGACGCGCTGCCAGCCGGCAGCCGGCTGGTGCTCAGTCATCTCACCGAGGACCTCAACCCCGAGAACATCCGCGCGGTCCAGCGGACCTACACCGAGCGGGGGTTCACCTTCGTGCTGCGCTCCCGGGCCGAGGTCGAGCGGTTCTTCACCGGCAACGGGCTGGAGATCGCCGACCCGGGCGTCGTCCCCGCGCACCGCTGGCGGCCCGACCACGCGGCCCCGGTCCCGGAGCAGCCGGAGGAGGCCTTCCTCGCCGGGCTCGACGACATCGAGAAGGTGCGCTACCGCGACATCAACGACGTCACGGACGCGGACATCAACGTCTACGCCGCCGTCGGGGGCAAGGGCTGAGACCGGGCCCTACGTCTCCCCCCGGCTCAGCCGTCCGCAGCCCCACGTGCCCGCCACGAGGACCAGCGCCGCCAAGCCGCCGGCCACCCCCGCGTACGCGCCGGGATCCAGGTCCACGGCGGTGTCCTCGTCCTCCAACGGCGCGGCCACGCCCTCGGGGTCGTACAGCACGCGCAGTTCGTCGCCCGGATCGAGCCGTTGCGGGTCGCAGCCGTCCGTCATCCCGGGTGAGATGTCCCGGCCGCCGCGGGTGCGCAGCGCACACTCGTCGGTCTTGCCGCGGTGGACGTCGACGACGACCGCCTCGGTCCACCGGCCCCGTTCCCGCAACGCACGCTCCTCGGCCGCCCGCTGGGTGACGATCGCCAGCACGACGGCGGCGGGGACGGTGACGACGAACACCCCGATGGCCGCTCTCGGCGTCTTCCTGTGCCGGACGTGGCGGAGCGCGACGCCGGGCACCAGGACGAGTGCCAGCGGTATCACCAGTGCGCAGGTGACGAAGACCGGGCCGCGCAGGAAGGCCGGCAGGGGCACCACCGGAGCGCACCACACCAGGGTCACGGAGGCCGTCACGCACGCGCCGGTGAACAGGAACCAGTGCACCGGGCCCGTACGGCGCCGGAGCGGAGTGGTCCCGGTGGGCCGGGCCGCTCGGGCGGCTCCTGTGGTGGGCCCGTGTCCGTCCCTGCCCGTTGCCATGCGCTCCCTCTCCGTCGACGCCGGCCCGCCGGCGGACGAGCGTACGGGAGCGGGAGCCGCACCGGTCGGCCGGGTCTCGCCGGCCGGCTGCCGCCCGGTGGGTGCCGTGTCCGTATCCCGGAAATCTTCCTTGTAGGCAGCATGTATGTCTCTAGGCTGCGGGGCACGTCGTCGCCGCTGTCGAAGGAGCCGTGTCATGACCGTCGCCGAGCCCGTTCCCGTCCATGCGCCCGTGCCGCCGCTCGCCGCGCGGGCGCGGGCGGTGGGTGGTTCTCCCGTGCGGGACATCCTCGCCGTCACCGCGCGACCGGAGGTGATCAACTTCGCGGGCGGGCTGCCGGCGCCGGAGCTGTTCGACGCGGAGGGCATCGCCAACTCCTACCGGGCGGTGCTGGCCGAGCAGCCCGCGCGGGCGCTGCAGTACTCCACGACCGAGGGCGAGCCCGCACTGCGGGCCGCCCTGGCCGCCCGGACCACCGCCCGCGGGCTGCCCACCGGGCCCGACGACCTGCTCGTCACCACCGGCTCCCAGCAGGCCCTGTCCCTGCTGGCCACCGCCCTGCTCGAACCCGGCGACACCGTCCTCGTCGAGAACCCCTGCTACCTGGCGGCGCTCCAGGCCTTCGGTCTCGCCGGAGCCCGGGTCGTGCCCGTGCCCGGCGACGAGCAGGGGCTCGATCCGCAGGCGCTGGAGGACCTGGTGGTGCGCGAGCGGCCCAAGCTGCTCTACACCGTGCCCACCTTCCAGAACCCCACCGGCCGTACGCTGCCCGCCGAACGGCGCGCGGCCGTGGCCGCCGTCGCCGCCCGGCGCGGACTGTGGATCATCGAGGACGACCCCTACGGGGAACTGCGCTACGAGGGCGAACGCGTCCCCTGGATCGCCTCCCGGCCGGGCGCCGAGGACCGCACGGTGCTGCTCGGCAGCTTCTCCAAGGTCATGGCACCCGGGCTGCGGCTGGGCTGGCTGCGGGCGCCCGGCGAACTGCGGCGGGCCTGTGCCGTCGCCAAGCAGGCAGCCGACCTGCACACCCCGACCGTCAACCAGCTCGCCGCCGCCCGGTACCTCGCCGACCACGACCTGGACGCCCACGTCGCGCGGGTCGCCGGGGTCTATCGCACCCGCCGGGACGCCCTGCTCGCGGGACTGGCCGGGGCGCTGCCCGAGGGCTCGGTGTGGAACCGGCCCGAGGGCGGCATGTTCCTCTGGGCCCGGCTGCCGGAGCCGTACGACACGACGGCGCTGCTGCCGCGGGTGGTGCGCCACGACGTGGCGTACGTCCCCGGCGCCCCCTTCTACGCGGGCCGGCCCGACCGGACGACCCTGCGGCTGTGCTTCGTGACGCAGGCCCCGGAGGAGATCGCCGAGGGGCTGCGCAGGCTGGGCGAAGGGCTGCGCGACGGCGCGCCGGCTGCCTAGGACCCGCCGCACCCCTGGCGCGCGGGCAGGCCCGGGTGCGCGGTCAGTCCCACCAGAAGTGCCAGGTCTGCCGGCCGAGGACCTGGTGCTCGGCGTAGGACCGCAGGTCGGGGTCGGCGCCGTGCCGCACGTTGTCCGGGCAGAACGCGAAGTGCTCCGCGGCGACGGCCTCCGCGTCGGCGGGCGTGACGGGCGGGACGGCGACCGACACCAGCAGGTGGTCGAAGCCGAGCGCCGTGACACGTATGCCGAAGCGGTCCTCCCAGTCGCGCAGCACCGCGCCGAGCCGGGCCGGGTCCGCCTCGTGGTGCACCGCGCCGGTCCAGCCGATCGCCGCCGGTATGTCGGCGCTGCGGCGGGCCGGGACGAGCGCCAGGCGGGGCTCCTTGAGGGGGCCGCCGTCGCCCAGGAGGGCGTCCGCGACGTCGGCGGCCACCGTGTCCGGGTCCCGGCCGGCGGGCGGCGCGGTGTCCGCGCCCGGCCATGGGGCGCCGTCCACCGCGTGCTCCTGCCAGTACTCCGCCAGGACCTCCTCGGCGTCGTGGTCCCCCGGGTACGACACGTCGGCGGGTGCCAGCTCCCAGCGGTCCGGGCCGCCGTGACCGCCGCCGACGTCGAGCACGACCGGCAGCAGGCCCCGGCGCCTGGCCGGTTCCAGCAGCTCCCGCTCACCCGGCCGGGCGCGCTGCCGCGCGCACCACAGCAACGGCTCGTGCCAGGGCCCCGCGGCCGTGGTGTCGACGAGCGCACCGGCGGGGAGGCGCAGTCCGAGCGCGCGGCCGCCGGGGTCCGCGGCCAGCGCGGGCAGGGGGTTCGGGAGAGTCGCCATGGGGGTGACTGTAGGGCCGGCCACTGACAACACGGCCGGCCGGTTCACGGGCGTGCCTCGAAGCACTCGCCGCCGGCTCCCGTCACCGGGCGGAAGCAGGCGCGGAGCACCGTGCCGGAACGGGCCGCCGTCATGGGCGTGTAGACGTACGACTGCGCGGCCAGGCCGTCGGTGATCCCGGCGGTGTGCGGCCGGCCGCCACCGGCTGCCTCCAGCTCCAGGCGGTCGCCGATGCGCGTGCTCCACATCCGCGCCCACCCGGCCCCGCACCGGGCGCTGTAGCGCATTTCGAGGTGGGCCCCGGTCGACGTGCGGTGCGAGGCGAGGGTGAGCGGGTCCGTGCCGCACTTCATGAGCATCGGGCTCCCGCCCTCGCAGGCGCTCCCCCGGCAACGGGGCGCCGGGAAGGAGACCGGCGGCGTGAGCCGCTACATGAAGTCCCACACGTGCGTCAACTGCTCCTGATCCACCCGGACTTCCGAAAACGCCGAGGGCGACACTCACGGGGGAGTGCCGCCCCTCGGTCCGTCCGGGCCGGGTGTCAGAGCCGCTCGGGCGTCCGGATGCCCAGCAGCGCCATGCCCCGGTGGAGGGTGCGGGCCGTGATGTCGCACAGGAACAGGCGGTTCTCGACCTGCTCGGGCGTCTCGGCCTTCAGCACCGGGCACTTGTCGTAGAACGTCGTGTACAGCGACGCCAGTTGGTACAGGTACGCCGCCAGCTTGTGCGGGGCGTACTCCCGGGCCGCCTCCGCCACCGTCTCCGCGAACGAGTCCACGTGCAGGCCCAGCGCCCGCTCCGCGGCGTGCAGTCGCAGCTCCGGGTGCGCGGCCGGGCGGGAGGCGCCGGCCTTGCGCAGGATCGACTGGATACGGGCGTAGGCGTACTGCAGGTAGACCGACGTGTCGCCGTTCAGCGAGACCATCTGGTCCAGGTCGAACTTGTAGTCACGGTTGGCCGACGTCGACAGGTCCGCGTACTTCACCGCGCCGACACCCACCTGGGCGCCCCGCTCGGTGATCTCCTCCTCGGAGAGGTCCTGGGCCTTCTCCCGGACCACCGCCGAGGCACGGTCGATCGCCTCGTCCAGCAGGTCGACCAGGCGGACCGTCTCGCCCTCACGCGTCTTGAACGGCTTGCCGTCCTTGCCGAGGACCGTGCCGAAGGCCAGCTGGAACGCCTTCACGTCGTCGTTCAGCCAGCCCGCCCTGCGCGCCGTCTCGAAGACCATCTTGAAGTGCAGCGACTGACGCGCGTCCACCACGTACACCAGCGTGTCCGCCTTGAGGTGGAACACGCGGTCGCGGATCGCCGACAGGTCGGTCGCCGCGTAGCCGTAGCCGCCGTCCGACTTCTGCACGATCAGCGGGACCGGCTTGCCGTCCGGGCCCTTGATGTCGTCGAAGAACACGCACAGCGCGCCTTCGGAGCGGACCGCCACGCCCGACTCCTCCAGCAGGCGGCAGGTCTCAGCGAGCATGTCGTTGTAACCCGACTCGCCGACGATGTCCGCGTCGCGGATCTCCATGTCCAGCTTCTCGAAGACGGAGAAGAAGTAGATCTTCGACTCGTCGACGAACTTCTGCCAGATGGCGAGGGTCTTCTCGTCGCCCGCCTGGAGGTCCACCACCCGGCGCCGGGCGCGCGTCTTGAAGTCCTCGTCGGAGTCGAACAGCTTGCGTGAGGCCTTGTAGAGGCGGTCGAGGTTCGACATCGCCTCCTCGCCGCTCACCTCGGCCGAACCGTGGTCCAGCTCGTGCGGGTGCTCGTCCAGGTACTGGATGAGCATGCCGAACTGGGTGCCCCAGTCGCCGATGTGGTGGCGCCGGACCACGTTCTCGCCCGTGAACTCCAGCAGCTGCACCACCGCGTCGCCGATCACCGCGGAGCGCAGGTGCCCGACGTGCATCTCCTTCGCCACGTTCGGCTGGGCGTAGTCGATGACCGTGGTGCCGGGCCGCTCGGTGCGCGGCACGCCGAGGCGGCCGGTGTCGTCGGCCCAGCGCGCCGCGAGGTTCTCCGTGATCGCCCGGTCGGTGACCGTGATGTTCAGAAAGCCGGGCCCGGAGACCTCGACGTCCCCGATCAGCCCGCCCGACTCGACCCGGGAGACGACCTGCGTCGCCAGCTCCCGCGGGTTGGCCTTCTCCTTCTTGGCGAGGGCCAGGATCCCGTTGGCCTGGAAGTCGGCCCGGTCGCTTCGTCGCAGCAGCGGGTCCGCGGAACCGGCCTGCGGCAGGGCCGCCGACAGGGCCGCCGCGAGGCGCTGGTGGACGGAGTCGCTGAGGGACGTGACCGAGGCCATGGGCGAGGGTGCCGTTCTCCTAGGGGAAATCGATGGACCCGGCCAGTATCCCACGGGGGTAAAGCCGTTTTTCCGGGCGCGAGGTGGTCTGGGACAATGGTGCGGTCAGCCGTGCGACCGTACCGGCTGCCCGATGCAGAAAGAAGGACGTGCCGATCGTGGCTCAGAGCACCGAGACCACCGACTGGGTCTCCCGTTTCGCGGATGAGGTCATCGAGGAGTCGGAGCGCCGGGCCCCGGGCAAACCCGTCGTCGTCGCGTCCGGTCTGTCCCCGTCCGGCCCCATCCACCTCGGCAACCTCCGCGAGGTCATGACCCCGCACCTCGTCGCCGACGAGATCCGCCGCCGGGGCCACCAGGTGCGCCACCTGATCTCCTGGGACGACTACGACCGCTACCGCAAGGTCCCGGCCGGCGTCCCGGGCGTCGACGACTCCTGGGCCGAGCACATCGGCAAGCCGCTGACGTCCGTGCCCGCGCCCAAGGGGTCCGCGCACCCGAACTGGGCCGAGCACTTCAAGGCCGCGATGGTCGAGTCGCTGGCCGAGCTCGGCGTGGAGTTCGACGGGATCAGCCAGACCGAGCAGTACACCTCCGGCGCGTACCGCGAGCAGATCCTGCACGCCATGCGGCACCGCGGCGACATCGACGCCATCCTCGACCAGTACCGCACCAAGAAGGCCCCCGCCAAGAAGCAGCAGGGGCAGAAGCCGGTCGACGAGGCCGAGCTGGAGGCCGCCGAGGGCTCCGGCGCCGCCGCCGAGGACGACGGCAGCTCCGGCTCCGCCGGCTACTTCCCGTACAAGCCGTACTGCGGCAACTGCGAGAAGGACCTCACCACCGTCACGTCCTACGACGACGACTCCACCGAGCTGACCTACGCCTGCACCGCGTGCGGCTTCTCGGAGACGGTCCGGCTCAGCGAGTTCAACCGCGGCAAGCTGGTCTGGAAGGTCGACTGGCCGATGCGGTGGGCGTACGAGGGCGTCGTCTTCGAGCCCTCCGGCGTCGACCACTCCTCGCCCGGCTCGTCGTTCCAGGTCGGCGGGCAGATCGTCGGGATCTTCGGCGGCAAGCAGCCGATCGGCCCGATGTACGCCTTCGTCGGCATCTCCGGCATGGCGAAGATGTCCTCCTCCAAGGGCGGCGTGCCCACCCCGGCCGACGCCCTGAAGATCATGGAGCCGCAGCTGCTGCGCTGGCTCTACGCCCGCCGCCGGCCCAACCAGTCCTTCAAGGTCGCCTTCGACCAGGAGATCCAGCGGCTCTACGACGAGTGGGACCGGCTGGACGCCAAGGTCGCCGACGGCAGCGCCCTGCCGGCCGACGTGGCCGCGCACTCCCGCGCGGTGCGCACCGCCGCCGGCGAGCTGCCGCGCACGCCCCGGCCGCTGCCGTACCGGACGCTCGCGTCCGTCGCGGACATCACCGCCGGGCACGAGGACCAGGCGCTGCGCATCCTCAGCGAGCTCGACCCGGAGCAGCCGCTGACCTCGCTTGAGGAGGCCCGCCCCCGGTACGACAAGGCCGAGGCGTGGATCAACACGCACGTCCCCGCCGACCAGCGCACCATCGTGCGCGACGAGCCCGACGCCGAGCTGCTGAAGTCGCTCGACGAGCCGAGCCGCGAGTCGCTGCGGCTGCTGCTCGACGGACTCGCCGACCACTGGTCGCTCGACGGGCTGACCCACCTCGTCTACGGCGTGCCCAAGGTGCAGGCCGGGTTCTCCGCCGACGCCACGCCCAAGGAGCTGCCCCCGGAGATCAAGACCGCCCAGCGGTCCTTCTTCGCGCTGCTGTACCACCTGCTGGTCGGCCGGGACACCGGCCCGCGGCTGCCCACGCTGCTGCTGGCGGTGGGGCAGGACCGGGTGCGGACCCTGCTCGGCGCGTGACGAGCGGACAGTCGTGACGAGCGGACAGTGAGGAGGGGCCCTCGGTGAGGGCCCCTCCTTCGCGTCTCGCCCCGCCGTCAGGCGATGTGGTCCTCCTCCAGCTCCGCCGAGTGACGCTTCTGGAAGCGCTCCACGAGGGACTTCAGCTCACCGGGGCTCAGCGTCGTGCCGTAGGTGGCCTGGATGTTGTCCCCCAGCGCCCGGGGGGTGGGGTAGCTGCCGTCTATCGACTGGCGGAACACCTGGTAGTACGCCTCCTCGTCCGGCTCCGGGGCCGGGGGCGTGCCGCCGCCCTCGCCCAGCTCGCGCGTACGGTTCGGGCCCACCGGTATCGGGAAGCTGCCGGTGTCCTCCGCGGAGGGCGGCTCACGGTCGTACTCGGGCTGGTACCGCTCGGCCTCCTGCTGCTCCGCGATCCACTGGGCGTAGTGCTCGGCGGGGTCGTAGTCCGGGTCGTAGCCGCCCTGGTACTCGACCTCGCGCGGGGTGTTGAACCACGGGCTCTGCTCCGGCTCGGGCTCCTGGACCGGGTACTCGGCCTCGGGACCGCTGTCGAGCTCCAGACGCTGCTCGCCGGCCGGCGCCGCCCTGTACGGGTCGGGCGCCGCCCCCGCTCCACGCCGGTCCGGCCCCACCTCCGCCTGCGGCGGGGGCGGAGGGATCAGCGCCGGCTCTATGCCCGCCGCCGCCAGGCCCGCAGGGGCCGTCTCCGCCAGCGGCACGCCGTAGCGGGCCAGCCGCAGCGGCATCAGCGACTCCACCGGCGCCTTCCTGCGCCACGCCCGCCCGAAGCGGGAGCGCAGTCGCGCCTGGTACACCAGGCGTTCCTGCTCCAGCTTGATCACCTGCTCGTAGGAGCGGAGCTCCCAGAGCTTCATCCGGCGCCACAGCAGGAACGTCGGCACCGGGGAGAGCACCCAGCGGGTGAGGCGGACGCC
>NZ_JBEOTZ010000053.1:0-31588 GCF_040303825.1 Streptomyces sp. NPDC094143 | reverse complement strand
TGCTGCTGGAGATGGCGTGGGAGACGTTCGAACGGGCCGGGATCGATCCGCGCGCGCTGCGCGGCAGCCGCACCGGTGTCTTCGCCGGCACCAACTACCAGGACTACACCTCCCGCCCGATCGCACCGGGCGACGAGGTCGGAGCCCACCTGGGCACCGGTAACTCCGCCAGTGTCATGTCGGGTCGGCTGTCGTACACCTTCGGCCTGGAGGGCCCGGCGGTCACCGTCGACACCGCCTGCTCGTCCTCCCTGGTGGCCCTGCACCTGGCCGCACGGTCGCTGCGGGCGGGGGAGTGCGACCTCGCCCTCGCGGGCGGTGTCACCGTGATGTCGACGCCCGGTCTGTTCGTGGACTTCAGCCGTCAGCAGGGGCTGGCGGCGGACGGGCGGTGCAAGGCGTTCGCGGACGCGGCGGACGGGACCGGGTTCTCCGAGGGCGGCGGTCTGCTGCTGGTGGAGCGGTTGTCGGACGCGCGCCGGCTGGGGCATCGCGTACTGGCGGTGGTGAAGGGCAGCGCGGTCAACCAGGACGGCGCGTCCAACGGTCTGAGCGCGCCGAACGGCCCCTCTCAGCAGCGGGTGATCCGGGCCGCGCTCGCGGACGCCGGGCTGTCGGCCGCCGAGGTGGACGCGGTGGAGGCGCACGGCACGGGCACGCGGCTGGGTGACCCGATCGAGGCGCAGGCCCTGCTCGCCACCTACGGCCGCGAACGTCAACGGCCCCTGTGGCTGGGCTCGGTGAAGTCCAACGTCGGTCACACGCAGGCGGGTGCCGGTGTGGCGGGCGTGATGAAGATGGTGCTGGCGATGGAGCACGGTGTGCTGCCGGCGACGCTGCACGTGGACGCGCCGTCCTCGCACGTGGACTGGGAGCAGGGCGCGGTCGAGCTGCTGACCGAGGCACGGGAGTGGTCCGTGCCCGGGGACCGGCCGCGGCGTGCGGGTGTGTCGTCGTTCGGGATCAGCGGCACCAACGCGCACGTCGTCCTCGAAGCCGCCCCCGAACAGCCCGCCCCCCAACAGCACGCCGCCGACACGGACGGGAAGCCGTCCGGTGACGTCCCCTGGGTCGTCAGCGGCCGCGACCCGCGGGCCCTGCGCGACCAGGCCCGCCGCCTGCTCGACCACGTGCGCGCGCACCCCGGCGTGGCCCCGGCCGACACCGCCCTCGCCCTGGCCACAACCCGCACCGCCTTCCCCCACCGTGCCGTCCTCGTCGGTGCGGGCCTGGACGACCTCACCGCCCAGCTCCGGGCCCTCGCCGACGGCACCCCGCTGCCGGCCACCGTCACCGGAACCGCCCGCACCGGCGGACGCACCGCCTTCCTGTTCACCGGACAGGGCGCCCAGCGCCCCGGCATGGGCCGTGAACTGCACGCCGCCTTCCCGGTGTTCGCCGACGCCTTCGACGCCGTGTGCGCACGCGTCCCCGGCCTGCGTGAGGCCGTGTACGGGGACGACGCCGACCTCGTGCACCGCACCGAGTACGCCCAGCCCGCCCTCTTCGCCTTCGAGGTCGCGCTGTTCCGGCTGCTGGAGTCGCTCGGCGTACGCCCCGACGTGCTCGCGGGCCACTCCATCGGCGAGATCGCCGCGGCCCACGTGGCCGGCGTGTTCTCCCTCGACGACGCCTGCGCCCTGGTGGCCGCCCGCGGACGCCTGATGCAGGCCCTCCCGCCGGGCGGCGCGATGGCCGCCGTGCGGGCCACCGAGGCCGAGGTGGCGCCACTGCTGGCCGGACGGGAGGACGAGATCGGCGTCGCCGCCCTCAACGGGCCCGACGACACCGTCGTCTCCGGCACCGAGGACGCCGTGACGGAGGTCTGCGCGCACTTCGCCCGGCTGGGCCGGCGCGCCACCCGGCTGCGGGTCGGCCACGCCTTCCACTCGCCCCTGATGGAGCCGGTGCTCGAGGAGTTCCGGGCCGTCGTCACCGGACTCTCCTACGCCGAGCCGGCCCTGCCCGTCGTGTCGACCGTGACCGGCTCGGCCGCGGAACCCGGCCTGCTCACCGACCCCGAGTACTGGGTACGGCACGTCAGGCGGCCGGTCCGGTTCCACGACGCCCTGCTGCGCCTGCGCGACCTCGGAACGCGCCGCTTCCTGGAGGTGGGCCCCGACAGCCGGCTCACCGCCCTCGCCGAGGCGGCCCTCACCGAGGCTGAGCCCGAGGCCGCGCCGGACGCGGTGTTCACCGCCGCCGTCCTGCGCGACCAGCCCGAACGACGCCGGCTGCTCACCGCGGTCGCCACCCTCTTCGCCCACGGCACCGACCCCGACTGGGCGGCGCTGCTGCCCGGCGCCCGGCCCGTGCCCCTGCCCACGTACGCCTTCCAGCGGCAGCGCTACTGGCTGCCCACCGTGCCGGCCGGCGCGGTCGCCGGAGCCGGCGGAGCCGACCCCGCCGGTCACCCGTTCCTCGACGCCGAGATCACCCGGGCGGGCTCGCAGGAGCTGCTGTTCACCGGGCGGCTGTCCACGCGCACCCAGCCCTGGCTCGCCGACCACGCCGTCCTCGGGCAGGTCATCCTGCCCGCCACCGGCTTCCTCGACCTCGCCGTACACGTCGGCGACCGGGCCGGCTGCGGCCACCTGAGCGAACTCACCCTGCTCAGCCCGCTCGCCGTACCGGAGCGGGGAGCCGTCCCCGTCCAGGTCACCGTCGACGCCCCCGACGAGTCCGGGCGCCGCTCCTTCGGCATCTGGTCGCGGCCCGCCGGGGACGGGACGGACTGGCGCCCCCACGCCCGGGGCGTCCTCGCCCCGCAGGTACCCTCCCCGCCGACGGGCGACCTGGCCGCCTGGCCGCCGCCCGGCGCCGCCGTCGTCTCCGACGCGGACCCCTACGCCGCCTTCGCCGCGGCCGGTTTCGACTACGGGCCCGGCTTCCGCGGGCTGCGCACGGTGTGGCAGCGCGGCGAGGAGGTCTTCGCCGAGGTCGAACTGCCCGAGCCGTACCGGGAGGACGCCGCCCGCCACGGCCTGCACCCCGCGCTCCTGGACGCCGCCGTCCAGGCGCTCCTGGTGCGGCGCCCGGGAGTACCGGCGGACGAACCCGCCGCGCCCATGCTGCCGTTCGCCTGGACCGGGCTCACCCTGCACGCCACCGGCGCCACCGCGCTGCGGGTGCGGCTGGCCCCCGCCGGGCACGACCACGGCTACTCCGTCCTCGTCACCGACACCACCGGGCAGCCGGTCGCCACCGCCGACGCGATCACCCTGCGCGCGGTGAGCCCCGCCGAGGGCCCGGACCGGCCCGGACTGCTGCGCCTGGACTGGCGGGAGACCCTGCCGCTGCCGGCCGCGCCGCGCGCGGAGTCGGTGCGTTGGATCGTCCTCGGCACCGGTGACGACCGCGTCGCCGCCGCCCTCGACGGGGCCGGCGTGCACCTGGAGACCTACGCCGATATGGAGGCCCTGGCCAAGGCGGTCGACACCGGCATGACCATGCCCGAACTGGTCCTGGTGGCCCCCGAACCTAGCCGCCCCGACGGCCACGCGGCACCCGACGCGGTACGGGGCCTGCTGACCCGGGTGCACGAGCTGATGTGCGGCTGGCTGGCCGACGACCGGTTCGCCGACTCCCGGCTGGTCCTCGTCACCCGCGCCGCCGTCACCGCCGGCCCGGTCACCGCGTCTCCCGGAGCTGCCCTGCCGGACGTCGCCGGCGCCGCCCTGTGGGGACTGGTGCGCTCCGCGCAGGCCGAGCACCCCGGACGGTTCCAGCTGCTGGACCTGCCCGGCGAGCCCACGGACGCCGACGACCGGGCGCTGCTCGCCGCGGTCGCCGCCGGCCACCCGCACGGCGCCGTCCGCGACGGACGCCTCCTGCACCCCGACGTCGCCCCCGCCGCCACCGGCGCCACCCCGCCCGGCCTGGCCGCCGGAACCGTCCTGGTCACCGGCGCCACCGGCACCCTCGGCCGGGCCGTCGCCCGGCACCTGGTCACCCGGCACGGCGTGCGCTCCCTGCTGCTGGCCGGCCGCCGCGGCCCCGCCGCCGACGGCGCGGACACCCTGGTCGCCGAACTGACCGCACTGGGAGCCAGGGTCCGGCTGGAGGCCTGCGACGTCGCCGACCGTGCCGACGTCACCCGCCTGCTGAGCCGGCTGCCCGACGACGCGCCGCTCACGGGGGTCGTCCACGCGGCCGGCGTCACCGACGACGCCGTGCTCACCGCCCTCGACTCCGGCCGTCTGGACACCGTGCTGCGGCCCAAGGCGGACGGCGCCCGGCACCTGCACGACGCCACCGCGCACCTCGGCCCGACGGCGTTCGTGCTGTTCTCCTCCGCGGCCGGCACCTTCGGCGCGCCCGGCCAGGCCAACTACGCGGCCGCGAACGCCTTCCTCGACGGGCTCGCCGCCCACCGGCACGCCCTCGGGCTGCCCGCCGTCTCCGTCGCCTGGGGACTGTGGGACGGCGACAGCGGCATGACCTCCCGTCTGTCCGCCACCGACCGCGGCCGGCTGGCCCGCGGCGGACTGCGCCCGCTGGCCACCGACGAGGCCCTCGCCCTGCTGGACGACGCGCTGACCGCCACGGACCCCGCGGTGATCGCCGTACGCACCGGCTCGGGCACCGCGGGAGTACGCGCGCTGCTCCGGCCCGCGCCCACCGCCCCGGCCCGCCGCACCGTCGAGGCCGGGTCCACCGGCGGACCGGCCACCTCGCGCCTGCTCGCCGGCACCACGCCCGAGGAGGGCCGCGCCCGCCTGCTCGGACTGGTCCGCGACCTGGCCGCCACCGTGCTGGGCCATCCCTCGGCCGACGCGGTCGAACCCGACCGCCTCTTCACCGAGCAGGGCTTCGACTCCCTGACGGTGGTGGAACTGCGCAACCACCTCGCCTCGGCGACCGGTCTCACCCTGCCCCCCACCCTGCTGTTCGACCACGCCACCCCCGAGGCGCTCGCCGCCCACCTGCACCAGCGCCTCGACGCGGAGCCGCAGCAGGCAGCCGCACCCGCCGGCGGCCCGGCTCCGGCCGGCCCGCCGGTCCGCGCCGGGGACACGATCGGCGGCCTGTTCAAGGCGGCCTGCCTGGACGGCCGGGTGGACGACGGCTTCACGCTGCTCCAGGCGGCGGCCGGACTGCGCCCCACCTTCACCGCCCCGGCCGACCTGCCGTCCGTCCCGGAGGCCATCCGCCTGTCGGCCGGCGACGCCGCCGCACCCCTGGTGTGCTTCAGCTCCTACGTCGCCCTCGCCGGCGTCCACCAGTACGCCCGGTTCGCCTCCCGCTTCCGCGGCAGGCGCGACGTGTGGGCGCTGCCCACCCAGGGTTTCGGCGCCGGGGAGCCGCTGCCCGCCACCTTCGACGCGGTGGCCGACCTGCACGCCGACGCCGTGCACCGCACCGTCGGCGACACCCCTGCGGTCCTGCTCGGCTCCTCCTCCGGCGGCGTGTTGGCCCTGTCCGCGGCCAGGCGCCTGCAGGAGCGCGGCGCGGCACCGGCCGCCGTCGTCCTGCTGGACACCTACATGCCGCGGGCCGACTCGCCGTTCCTGCGCTTCTCCCAGCAGATGCTGAGCGGCATGTTCGAACGGGAGTCGATGTTCGCGCACATGGACACCGACCGGCTGACCGCCATGAGCTGGTACGTGGCGCTCATCGGCGAATGGGAGCCGGGCCCGCTCGACTGCCCGGTCCTGCTGGTGCGTTCCAGCGAACCGCCGGTGCCCCCGGCTCCCGGGGAGGAGCTGCCCGCGCACGAGTGGCAGACGTCCTGGGACCGGGCCCACACCGTGCTCGATGTCCCCGGAAACCACTTCACCATGATGGAGGCGCACGCCCGCTCCACCGCCGACGCCACCGACGGCTGGCTGACCGGCCTCGGCGCCTGACGCGGGTCCGAGGACACAGCGCAAGGGCCCGCCCCCTCATCCGGGGGGGCGGGCCCTTGCGTCGTGCCGCGCGGTCACTCGGCCCAGTGCGGCACCTCCGTGACCGTGACCACGGCCGCGCTGCACAGCCAGCCGGGACCCTGGGACACCAGCAGCACGTGGTCGCCGGGGGACACCGCCCGGGTGCGGACCAGGTGCTCCAGCGTGATGAACACGTCCGCGCCGCCCACGTGCCCCACCGCCCGGCCGAAGTCCCAGCTGCACCGGTCCATCGTCAGCCCCAGCGGCATCATGATCGAGTACTCGATCATCCGGCCGTCCATGTTGATGGGGACGACCTTCGCCAGGTCCGAGGCGTTGATCCCGGCGTCCACCAGGGAACGCTGGATGATGTCCAGGTCGAACAGGGTCAGCTTCTCCATCGTCTCCGACAGCGGCATCTCGCGTTCGGTGAACCGCTGCGCCCGCTCGGCCATGTCGGACATCGACCCGGCGCCCTCGCGCAGCACCAGCGGACCGTCACCGCGGTGCCACTTCTCCAGCTCGTGCAGCACTCCGGAGTTCAGCGACCGCACCTCGGCGAACCCGCCCTCGTCGCTGACCAGCGCCGCCGCCGCGCCGTCCCCGAGGATGTACGCCTGCCCGAAGCCCCGCCAGCGGTCCATGGTGGGGGAGGAGAAGTTCTCACCCGTCGTCAGCAGCACCGACCCCGCCTCGGCGGCCCCGGTGAGCTTGCCGATCGCCACCTCCAGCGCGCTGAGCATGCCGTCGCAGCCCTGCTGGAGGAAGAGCGCGGGCAGCCGGCCCAGCCCCAGCTCCCGCAGGATGTAGCCGGGCGGGTACGCGCCTTCGGGCGCCTGGTAGTGGACCGCGCTGTGGATGTGCGCCCCCAGGTCCTCCGGGTCGATCCTGGAGCGGTCCAGCGCGATCCGCGCCGCCGACACCGCCAGGTCCATCGCCGGTACGTCCCCCGCGACATGCGCCCCGGTCAGGCCGTTCGCGGCCTGGATCTCCGCGTCCAGCCGGCCCTCGGCCACCGCCTGCTCGGCACTGGCCCAGGCGGGCAGCACCACGCCCAGCGACTCGACGTACACGTTCTCGACACGCATCTCTTCCTCCTCCTGGCCGGCCTGTCGGGCCGGCCTCCATGGGCGGCGTCGAACACGGCACCGGGCGGCAGCGCACCCCCTCGGTGCCCTGCCGCCCGGCGTCGGCCCGCCTCAGCCGGCGAGCAGTTCCTCCCGCAGATGACGGGCCAGTCCCGCCGGTGTCGCGAAGTCGAAGACCACCGACGCCGGCAGCGACAGCCCGGTCGCCGACTCCAGTGCGTTGCGCGCGGTCAGCGCGGTCAGCGAGTCGAAGCCCAGATCGCGGATCTCCTGGTCGGCGGGCACCTGTCCGGCGCCCGCGCGGCCCAGCGCGTCCGCGAAGTGCCCGCGCACCAGACGCAGCAGGATCTCCTCCTGCTCGGCGCCCGTGAGCGCGGCCAGGCGGTGCCGCAGCCCGCCGGGGTCGGCGACCGCGTCGCGCGCGGGCCGCCGCACCGTGCCCGGTGCGAGGCCGCGCAGCAGCGCGGCGCTCGCCGTGAGGGGCGCGACGGTACGCGGGCGCGGTATCCCGGGCCGCTCGGCGGTGAGCGCCGGCCGTCCGGCGCCGACGGCCGCGGCGAACAGGTCGGCGGCCTCCTCCGGCGGTCCGGCCGGGCCGCGCACCGACACGGCCGCCACCCCCGCCTCCCGCAGCCGGCGGGCGCAGACGTCGAACACCGCCGCGACCGCCGCGTCCGCGGGCCCCGCCTCGCGCGGGCCGGGCGTGGCGAACACCACGGACGTCACCGTGGCGGCGGGTGCCGAGCGGACCAGCTCCAGTGCCGGGTCCACGACGGGGCGCAGCGCGGCGTCCACGTCGGCGTCCCGCTCGGCCCGTACGGAAGCGGCGAACACCACGGTCGCGGGGCCGGCGTCGAGCAGCGCCCGGACGGATCCGGCCGGGTCGCCGGGCTCCCACGGCACCGGATCGCCGGCCCCGGTGGCCGCTGGCATCCGGTCGGCCGCGTTCTTCGCGTACGGGCCCGCCAGCAGCGGCCGGCGCCCGGGCCACACGGCCGGCAGGAACGCCGCCGGACCCGCCTCCTCGCCCGCGGCGAACAGCGCGACCCGCCCGGCCGGGGGTCCGTCGGGAACCGCCACCGGCAGCCGGGCCGCTCGCGGCCGACGGACCTCGCCGCCGCGCAGCGCGAGCCGGGGCTCGCCCGAGGCGACCGCGGCCTCCACCCGCCGCCAGGAGCGTTTGACGGCGTCGGTCTCGATCAGCGCGAACCGGCCCGGCGCCCGGTCCTGGACCGCACCGACCAGACCCCACACCGCGGCGGCCGCAGGGTCCGGCGGCACGCCGTCCTCCCGGGCGGCGAGGGCGCCGCGGGTCAGCACGACGAGACGGCTGTGCGCGAAGCGGGGACCGGCCCAGTGCCGCACCCAGCCCAGCGCCTCGTCGACGGCCGCGCGCACCGCGTCGGCACACGACAGTCCCTCCGCCGTTCCGGCCTGCGACACGACCACCACGTCCGGCACCGGGGCGCCCTCCTCCACCGAGGACAGCAGCTCCGGCAGACCGGGCTGGATCTCGCAGTAGCGGCCGGCCGACATCAGCCCCGAGCGGGCCCCCAGCGCGTCCGCGCCGACGACCGTCCAGCGTTCCTGCCGCGGCGCCGTGCGGGGCAGGTCGAAGACGTCCCACACCTCCTCGAACAGGCCGTCCTGCTGGGCCGCGGACGCCGCCCGGACGGTACGGCGGGCCGACGGCGCGAACGTCACCGAGCGCGCCGTCAGCACCGGGTCCCCGGCACCGTCCGAGGCGTCCACCGCCCAGGTCCCGTCCGCCGCGGCCCGCAGCCGCACCCGCAGCACCGACGCGTCCACCGCGTACAGGGACACCTCGCGCCAGGACACCGCGGCCAACGGTTCCGGTGACCTCCCGACCGCGGTCGCGAACGCCGCCTCCAGCAGCGCCGGGTGCACATCGAACCCGTCCCGTGCCGCGGTCCAGTCCGGCAGCGACACCTCCACGAACACCTCGTCGTCCCGCCGCCACACCGTGCCCGGCACCCGGCCGTCCGGCTCGGCGTCACCGGCGCTGTCGCGGCGGGCGCCCTGCGGGGGCCACACGGCCACCGGATCGTCCGGCTCCGGCAGGGCACCGGGCGCCACCGCGCCCGTGGCGTGCCGGGCCCACGGGCGGCCCGCGGCGCCGTGCGCGTCCCGCCGTCCGTGCACCTCCACGCGCCGCACACCGGCACCGTCCGCCGCGCCCACGGTCACCCGCAGCTGCACACCGTCCTCGCGGGGCACCACCAGTGGCTCGTCGGCCGAGAGCTCGACCACGAGCGCGCAGCCGGCCCGGCCCGCCGCGTACAGCACCAGCTCCAGCAGCACGGATCCGGCCAGGACGGTGCCGCCGTCGGTCCGCCGCAGCAGCGAGGGGTCGGTCCCGGCGGCCGTGAGACGTCCCGTGAACACCAGTTCCTGCCGGTCGGGCAGCTCGACGCAAGCGGTCAGCAACGGGTGACCGGTGTCGTCCAGCCCCAGGTCGGCGGCGCCGGTGTACCGGCGGGCCGACTCCGTGGCCTGCCGGTTCCGGCGCCACAGCAACCGGCCCGCCGCACCGGCCAGTTCCTTGCGGATGACCTTGCCGGCCGGGTTGCGCGGCACCTCGGCGATCTCGTGGATCTCCTCCGGCAGCTTGAACGCCGACAGCCGCTCCCGGCACACGGCCAGCACGGCGTCGACGTCGATCCCGTTCGGGCCCGGCACCAGGTAGGCCGCGGGGACCTCGCCGAGCGACTCGTGCGGGACGCCCGCCACGGCCGCGTCGGCCACCCCGGGGGCCGCGGCGAGCGCCTGCTCCACCTCGCGCGGGTGGATGTTCTCCCCGCCGCGGATGATGAGCTCCTTGAGCCGGCCCGTGATCGTCACATAGCCGTCGGCGTCCTGCCGGGCCAGGTCACCGGTGCGGTACCAGCCGTCCGACAGGACGGCGGCGGTCTCCTCCGGCTGCCGGTGGTAGCCCAGCATCAGGGCGGGGCTGGAGACCCAGATCTCCCCCTCGGAGCCCGGTTCGACCTCCGCGCGGGTGCGCGGATCGGTCAGCCGCAGCGTCAGCCCGGGCAGCGGCACCCCGCACGAACCCGGCACGTACGGCCCGCCGGGCAGGTTGGTCGTGATGGCGCCGCCGGTCTCGGTGGAACCGTAGCTGTCCAGCAGTCCGATGCCGAAGGCGGCCCGGAACTCCTCGTGCAGGGACCGCGGGCAGGAGGAGCCCGCCACCATGCACACCCGCAGCCGCGGCACCTCCACGGCACCGGAGCGGGCCAGCTCCACCATGTGGTGGAACAGCGTCGGCACGCCCACCAGGAAGGTGGCGTCCTCCTCCCGCGCCCTGAGCAGCACCTCCTCGGCCGCCAGCGCGTCGGTGATGCGGGCGCTCGCGCCGACGGCGACCACACCGAGCACGCAGATGTTGTGCGCCACCGCGTGGAAGAGGGGCATCGGCCACACGACGCGGTCCTGCGGCGACAGCCCCAGCAGCGGGGCGTTGCACGCCGCCGTCGCCCACAGGGAGCCGCGCTGCGTGGAGACGACGCCCTTGGGGCGTCCGGTCGTGCCGGAGGTGTACAGCATCCAGGCCGGCTCGTCCAGGCCCAGGTCGTCGCGGGGCGGATCGCGCAGCGACCAGGTCGACGCCAGGACCTCCCACTGCGGCAGCGTCTCGTCGCGGGCCTCGGCGAACCCCGGCTCGGGAACGTCACCGACCAGGATCACGACGACGTCCGGCCGGTCCGCGAGGACCCGGCGCACCTGCGGCAGCTGCGCCGCACCCGTGATGACCACCCGGGCCGCGCAGTCCGCCAGCAGATGGGCCAGTTCGGGGTCGGTCGACTGCGGGTTCAGCGGCACCCCCACGCCGGCGGCGCGGGTGACGGCGAGATAGCTCTCCACCGTCTCCACCCGGTTCGGCAGGTAGATCACCGCCGACTCGCCGCGGCCCAGCCCCAAACCCACCAGGTGTCCGGCGACCCGCGCCGTGCGCCGGTCCAGTTCGGCCCAGGTGACCGAGCGGCGGCCGTCCTTGAAGGCGACGCGGTCCGGCTGCCGGGCCGCGTGCCCGGCGAGCAGTTCGTGCACCGGCCGGATCAGATCCGCCCGGAACGTGGCGTCCGTCATCAGGCCGTCCCCCTCAGGCACCGGCCGCACGGTAGCGGCGTACCGCCAGCGTCCGGCACACCACGGCGATGACCACCGACCAGGTCACCGAGACCAGCACCGGATGCTGCGCGGGCCAGGACCCGGTGGCGGCCAGCCCCGGGTTGCCGAACAGCTCACGGGCCGCCTGCACCGTCGCGCTCAGCGGATTCCACTCGGCGGCCCAGCGCAGCACCGTCGGCAGCGTGGACGGCGCCACGAACGCGTTGGACAGGAACGTCAGCGGGAACAGCCACAGGAAGTTGCTGGTCGCCGCCGCCTCCGGGGCGCGCACCGACAGACCGACGACGACGCCCACCCACGACAGCGCGTACCCCATGAGCAGCAGCAGCGCGAAGGCCGCGACCGCCCGGAGCACACCGTGGTGGATCCGCCAGCCGACCAGCAGCGCGCAGAGGATCATCACCACGATGACGATCACGTTCTGCACCAGGTCCGCGACCGTGCGCCCGGTCAGCAGCGCGCCGCGCGCCATCGGCAGCGACCGGAACCGGTCCACCATGCCGCTCTGCACGTCGGTGGCCATGCTGACGCTGCTGTTGCTGGCCGTGGCGAACGCGATGGTCTGGGCGAAGAAGCCCGGCATCATGAACTCCCGGTAGGCCGCCGGGCCCTCCGCGCCGGGCAGTCCGAAGGAGCCGGCGAACAGGTAGGCGAAGAGCAGCACGAACACCACGGGCTGCACCAGGCTGAGGATCAGCACCTCGGGGATCCGCACCATGCGGAGCACGTTGCGCCGGGTCACCACCAGGACGTCGCGTACGGCCTTGGCGGCCGTACCGGGCTTCAGTTCGGGTACGGCGGGTGCCGCTGCCGACACGTTCATCACTCCTTCTCGCTCGGCGTGCCGACGCCCACCGCGGCCCGCCCGGTGCCTCGGGACACGTTCTCGGTCAGGGCCATGAAGACCTCGTCCAGGGTGGGGCGGCGCAGCCCGATGTCGGTGATCTCGATGCCCTCGGCGTCCAGCGCGGTGACCACCTCCGCCAGCAGCCGCACCCCGCCCTCGGCCGGCGCGGACACCGTGGCCCGCGGCCGGTCGACGTCCGGGGTGCGGTCGGCGAGCCGGGCCAGCAGCCGTGCGGCGGCGTCGAGTTGCTCGGACCAGGACACGACCAGCTCGATGCGCCGGCCGCCGGCCTGGGCCTTGAGGTCGTGGGGGGTTCCCCGGGCGATGATCCGCCCGTGGTCGACCACCGCGAGGTCCTGGGCGAGCCGGTCGGCCTCCTCCAGGTACTGGGTGGTGAGCAGCAGCGTGGTGCCCTGCCGCACCAAATCCTCGATGGCGTCCCACAGCAGCAGCCGGCTCGTCGGGTCCAGCCCGACCGACGGCTCGTCGAGGAACATCACCGAGGGCCGCACCACCAGCGCGCACGCCAGGTCCAGGCGGCGCCGCATGCCGCCGGAGTAGGTGCTCGACACCCGGTCGGCGGCGCCGGCCAGGTCGAACCGGTCGAGCAGTTCGTCGGCGCGCCGCCGGGCCGAGCGGGAGCGCAGACCGTACAGCTCGCCGATCATGCGGAGGTTCTCGCGGCCGGTGAGCCGGTCGTCGACGGCGGCGAACTGGCCCGACAGGCCGATCGCGAGCCGCACCGAGTCCGGGTCGCGGACCACGTCGTGACCGGCCACGGTCGCGGTGCCCGCGTCGGGGCGCAGCAGCGTGGTGAGCAGACGCACCATGGTGGTCTTGCCCGCTCCGTTGGGGCCCAGGAGCCCCAGCACGCTGCCTTCCGGTACGTCCAGGTCGACTCCGTCGACGGCCCGGACATCGCCGAAGGTCTTCACCAGACCCGTGGCGTGAATGGCGCCCGCCATGGGCTTCTCCGTCCTTGTGCGCAGGGGTGGGGGTGGGGGAGCCCGGTCGTCAGGTGGCGGCGATCAGCTTCAGTTCCGGGTGGGCGGTCCCGCCCTCGATGGCCGTGGAGGACACGTGCGAGACGATGCGCTCGTCGACGGGGTCGTTCGCCGGGTCGTCGTGCACGACGAGGTGCTCGTAGGTCGTGGAGCGCTGCGCCGGCACCCGTCCCGTGGCGCGGATCAGGTTGATCAGCTCCATCAGGTTGGAGCGGTGCTTGGCTCCGGCGGAGGAGACGACGTTCTCCTCGAGCATGACCGAGCCGAGGTCGTCCGCGCCGTAGTGCAGCGAGAGCTGGCCGACCTCCTTGCCGGTGGTCAGCCAGGAGCCCTGGATGTGGGCCACGTTGTCGAGGAACAGGCGGGCGACGGCGATCATCCGCAGGTACTCGAACAGGGTGGCCTGGGTGCGGCCCTTGAGGTGGTTGTTCTCGGGCTGGTAGGTGTACGGGATGAACGCGCGGAAGCCGCCCGTGCGGTCCTGCACGTCCCGGATCATCCGCAGGTGCTCGATCCGCTCGGCGTTGGTCTCACCGGTGCCCATCAGCATCGTGGACGTGGACTCCATGCCGAGGTTGTGCGCGATCTCCATGATCTCCAGCCAGCGCTCGCCGGACTCCTTCAGCGGAGCGATCGCCTTGCGCGGGCGCTCCGGGAGGAGTTCGGCGCCGGCGCCGGCGAAGGAGTCGAGCCCGGCCGCGTGGATCCGGGTGATCGCCTCCTCGACGCCCACGCCCGAGATCCGCGCCATGTGCTCGACCTCGGAGGCGCCCAGGCTGTGGATGACGAGCTGCGGGAACTCCTTCTTGATGGCGGCGAAGTGCTTCTCGTAGTACTCGACGCCGTAGTCCGGGTGGTGGCCGCCCTGGAACATGATCTGCGTGCCGCCGAGCTCGACGGTCTCCGCGCAGCGGCGCAGGATGTCGTCGAGGTCGCGGGTCCAGCCCTTGGCGGTGTCCTTCGGGGCGGCGTAGAAGGCGCAGAACCGGCAGGCCGTGACGCAGACGTTCGTGTAGTTGATGTTCCGCTCGATGATGTACGTCGCGATGTGCTCGGTGCCGGCGTACCGGCGGCGGCGCACGGCGTCGGCGGCGGCGCCCAGCGCGTGCAGCGGGGCGTCGCGGTAGAGGTCGAGGGCCTCTTCGGGGGTGATCCGCCCACCGGCGGCAGCACGGTCGAGGACGGACTGGAGGGGATGGTGCGGAGGTCGGGACACGGTGCCGGCCTTTCCGGTGGCGTGGTCGGGGAAGTGATCAGGAAGCAGCGGGTTCGAGCAGCCGGACCACGACGTCGGGCGGGAAGCCCGCGTCGTCTCCGCCGACCCGCTGGGCGAACTCGGAGATGCCGGCGAGCTGGGCCCGGCCGAGGCTGAAGTCGAGAGCCGTGGTGTAGTAGCGCTCCAGCGTCGCGGCGTCGAACTCCTCCCATTGGGCGGCCTGTTCGCACACCTTGGTCACCTCGGCCAGCGACAGGTCGCGCGAGGCGAGCAGGTCGGCGTGGACCCGGTGCACCAGCTCCGGCTCCCGGTCCAGGAAGTCGCGGCGCGCCGCGAAGACGGCGAAGACGAAGGGCAGACCCGTCCAGTCCTTCCACATCCGGCCCAGGTCGTGCACGCGCAGCCCCATCCTCGGTGCCTCGTGCAGGGCCGCGCGCAGCGCCGCGTCACCGATGACCACGGCGGCCTTCGCCTCGGACATCATGGTGCGCAGGTCGGGCGGGCAGACGTAGTAGTCGGGACGCACCCCGACGCGCTCGGCCAGCAGCAGCTGCGCCAGGCGCACGGAGGTGCGGCTGGTCGAGCCCAGCGCGACGCGCTGACCGTCGAGGTCCTCCATCGGCACCTGGCTGACGATCAGACAGGACATCACGTCGCCGTCGCTGCCGACCGCGATGTCCGGCAGGGCCACCAGGTCGTCCGCGTGCCGCAGGAACTCCAGCAGGCTGATCGGCCCGATGTCGAGGTCGCCCGCGGCCAGCGCGTCGTTGAGGCCGTCCGGGGTGTCGGTGCGCAGCTCCATGTCGAGGAGGGTGCCGGTGCGGGCCAGCCCCCAGAACAGCGGCAGGCAGTTGAGGAACTGGATGTGCCCCACCCGGGGCCGGCGCCGGCGCACCGGGATCGGCACCGGTGCCGGTGCCTCGGGGGCGAGTTGCTCGGTCATGGTGCACAACTCCCGGAACGGGTCGAGGGTGACGGGCGGCGGAGGGAGCCGGCCGCGGGAGGTCAGGCCGGTCCGGTGGTGCGGCCGGCGGCGAAGTGTTCGGTCAGCACGGCCAGTACCTCGCCCGGCCGCTCCGACAGGAAGAAGTGCCCGCCGGAGAAGACGCGCACGTCGCAGTCGCCCTCGGTGTGCCCGCTCCACGCGCGGGCCTCCTCCAGCGACGTGCGCGGATCCGCGTCCCCGGTCAGCACGGTGACGGGGCAGCGCAGCCGGGCGCCGGGCTCGCAGCGGTAGGTCTCCACGGCCCGGTAGTCGCTGCGGATGGCGGGCAGCACCATGCGCAGCAGTTCCTCGTCCTGGAGGACCTTGGCGTCCGTGCCGGCCAGGGCGCGCAGTTCGGCGACCACACCGTCGTCGTCGAGCGTGTGCACGTGCTCGTCGCGGGTCCTGGAGGGGGCGCGGCGGCCCGACGCGAACAGCCGGACCGGCCCAACCCCGGTCCGTTCCATGCGCCGGGCCGTCTCGAAGGCGACCAGGGCTCCCATGCTGTGCCCGAAGAAGGTCAGCGGACGGTCGTCCCAGCCGGCCAGCGCCGCCGCCACCCCGTCCGCGAGTTCGGCGACGGAGGCGGGCCCCGGCTCGCTCCGGCGGTCCTGGCGTCCGGGGTACTGGATCGCGAGGACGTCGACCCCGGGACTCAGCGCGGCGGCGACGGGCACGTAGAAACTGGCCGACCCGCCGGCGTGCGGAAAGCACACCAGACGGCCGGCCGCGTCGGGAGAGGGCCGGAACCTGCGGATCCACAGGTCGGCGGAGAGGGTGGTGCTCATGGGACGTGGGGTGTCCTTCCCGGGTGTCGACGTGCCCGCTCCGCAGGGCAGGGATTCCGTGCGTGGTGCGCGGGGTGCGGTCAGGAGGGGGCGGGGACCGCCGGCCCACACAGTGGCCGGTCCGGCGGTCCCGCCCGGTGGGGGTCGGGGGCGGTCAGGCGTCCACGGCGTCGGGTCCGTGGATCTCGACACCGTCGGCGACGCGGCGGACGTGGATGCACTCGCCGGGGCACTCCTTGGCCGAGTCGACCACGTCGGAGAGCACCTCCAGCGGGATCCTCGTCGTCGCGCCGGGCTCCTGCAGCAGTTCGTCCTGTTCGCTCTTCACGTAGGCGAGTCCGTCGATGTCCAGCTCGAACACCTCGGGCGCGTACTGGGCGCAGATGCCGTCACCGGTGCACAGGTCCTGGTCGATCCAGACTTCCAGGTCCTCGTTGTTCGTCGTCTGGGGGGACATTCACACCTGCCTGGCGGAGTCGTCGTGGGTTTGCGGGCGTGGGGGAGAGGAAGTCACGGTGCCGTCCGCCGGTTCACACCCGCATCGGCTGCGGGGACTCGCGGCGCGCCGGGTCGGGGCCGTCGTACTCGCGGATGATCTCGTAGCGGGTGTTGCGCTCCACCGGGCGGAACCCGGCGTCGCGGATCAGGTCGAGGAGGTCCTCACGCGTCAGCTTGTTCGGGGTGCCGTAGTTGTCGGCGTCGTGGGTGATCTTGTACTCGACGACCGAGCCGTCCATGTCGTCCGCGCCGTGCTGGAGGGCCAGTTGCGCGGTCTGCAGGCCGTGCATCACCCAGAACACCTTGACATGCGGGACGTTGTCGAACAGCAGCCGGGAGACCGCGAAGGTCTTCAGGGCCTCCGCGCCGGTGGCCATCCGGGTGCGGGCCTGGAGGCGGTTGCGGACCTTGCCGTCCTTCATGTCGACGAAGTCGTGCTGGTAGCGCAGCGGGATGAAGACCTGGAAGCCGCCGGTCTCGTCCTGGAGCTCACGCAGCCGCAGCACGTGGTCCACGCGGTGGCGGGGCTCCTCGATGTGGCCGTAGAGCATGGTGCACGGGGTCTTCAGGCCCTTCTCGTGCGCCAGCCGGTGGATCCGGGACCAGTCCTCCCAGTGCGTGCGGTGGTCGACGATGTGCTGCCGCACCTCCCAGTCGAAGATCTCCGCGCCGCCGCCGGTCAGCGACTCCAGACCCGCGTCGATCAGCTCGTCCAGGATCTCGGAGGCGGACAGGCCGGAGATCGTCTCGAAGTGGTGGATCTCGGTGGCGGTGAACGCCTTCAGCCCCACGTTGGGCAGCGCCTTCTTCAGCTCGCGCAGGGAGCGCGGGTAGTAGCGCCACGGCAGGTTCGGGTGCAGGCCGTTGACGATGTGGAGCTCGGAGAGGTGCTCGTTCTCCATCGCCTTCGCCAGCCGGACGGCCTCCTCGATGCGCATCGTGTACGCGTCCGCCTCGCCCGGCTTGCGCTGGAAGGAGCAGTACGCGCAGGACGCGGTGCACACGTTCGTCATGTTGAGGTGGCGATTGACGTTGAAGTGCACCACGTCGCCGTTCTTGCGCGTGCGCACCTCGTGCGCCAGACCGCCCAGCCAGGCCAGGTCGTCCGACTCGTACAACGCGATGCCGTCCTCGCGGGACAGCCGCTCACCGGAGTGGACCTTCTCCTCCAGCTCGCGCTTGAGCCCAGCGTCCATGGCCGGGAACCTCCTCGGTCAGTGCCTCGTGGCACACGTAGTGGGTCCGAGCACGCGCAGCACGTGGCTCGTCGGCCCCCCGGAACGGAACGTTCTCCCGCGGACCGTGGACCGGCCGTCCCGCCCAGGGACGGGCGGGCGGGACGGATCGCAGCCGCACCATCCGGGCGGCCGCGTCGAGGCCGTCCGGCGGGAGCCCGCGGAGCCGGCCAACGATCCGGGTGCCACGGGCCCCGGCCGGACGACGGGGGCATCGACACCGCTCCGGGTGGGGCGCTCCCATCCTCGCGGACGGCAGTCTGGGGAAAACCCCATACCCGCAACGGCTTTGCTGAGGACGACGGCCCCGTGCCGCCCGGCACGTCCCTGGCCGTACGGCACGTTCCGGGCCGACCGCCGGACCGCAGACCGAGGGAGCCACCGCCCATGACGTCACCGCTGACCCTGGCGCACTCGCCGTGCCCCAACGACACGTTCGTCTTCCACGCCTGGACCGAGGGGCAGCTCCCGGAGGGCCCCGAGGTGCGGCTCACCTTCGCCGACATCGACGTCACCAACGGGATGGCCGCACGCGGTGAACTGGACGTGCTGAAGATCTCCTACGGGGCACTGCCCCACGTCCTGGACGACTACGCCCTGCTGCCGTGCGGCGGCGCCCTCGGCTACGGGTGCGGCCCCCTCGTCCTGTCCGCCGGACCCGCCGAGCCCGCCGCGCTGGCCGGGGCCCGGATCGCCGTCCCCAGCACGAGCTCCACCGCCTACCTGCTGTTCAGGCTGTGGGCCGCCGAAGCCGTACCGGGCGGCGTCGGCGACATCACCGTCCTGCCGTTCCACGAGATCATGCCGGCCGTCCGCGACGGCCGCGTCGACGCCGGCCTGGTCATCCACGAGGCCCGCTTCACCTACGAGCGCCACGGTCTGCACCGCGTCGCCGACATGGGCGAGGAATGGGAGAAGCTGACGGGCCTGCCCATCCCCCTCGGCGCCATCGTCGCCCGCCGCTCCCTCGGCGAGCCCCTGCTCCACCGGATCGCCGACACCGTACGGGCCTCGCTGCGCGCCGCCCGCCGCACACCCGCCGCCTCCCGCGCCTACGTCCTGCGGCACGCCCAGGAGATGGAACCGGACGTCGTCGACCGGCACATCGACCTCTACGTCAACGAGTTCACCGCCGACCTCGGCCAGGACGGCCTGCACGCGGTCCGCACCCTGCTGGACCGCTCCGCGCGACTGGGCCTGCTGCCGGCGCTGCGGGACGGAGCGCTGGAGGTGACCGCCCGCCTGTGAGCGGCACCCCCGCCGCACGCCCCGCCGCACAAGGCACGGGCGGCACAAGGCTTGGGCGGCTCGGGGGTCCGGGCGGCTCGGGGCAGGGGCGGCTGCCGGAGCCGGCGGGACACCCACGCGCCCGGGAAACGGCGCGGCAACGCTAGAAGTTCTCTTAGAGCCCCCGGCCGAACCTCCGGAACCGTCCCCGGCCGTCCCCATAATCGCCCTGGAGGACGGCCCGGCACCGGGAGCGCCACGGCCGCCCGCCGCGAGGGCACCGGCCGCCGGACCCGCCCTCGCCCGGCCCCGGCACCCGAGTGCCGGGGCCGACACGATGGCCCGTGCCCCACCGGCGAGCCTCCGCGCCCGCCGCCGAAGGGAGACCGATCCGTGAGCGAGGACAAGCTTCGCGACTTCCTGACCCGCGTCTCCACCGACCTCCAGCGCACCCGCGCACGGCTGCGCCAGGTCGAGGCCAGGGCAACGGAACCCATCGCCGTCGTCTCCATGAGCTGCCGCTACCCCGGCGGCGTCCGCACCCCCGAGGACCTGTGGCGCCTCGTCGACACCGGCACGGACGGCGTCTCCGGCTTCCCCGACGACCGGGGCTGGGACCTGGACGCCCTCTATCACCCCGACCCCGCCCACCCGGGGACCTGCTACACGCGGGAAGGGGGTTTCCTGCACGACGCCGCCGACTTCGACCCCGCCTTCTTCGGCATGTCACCCCGCGAGGCACTCGCCACCGACCCGCAGCAGCGGCTGCTGCTCGAACTGACCTGGGAAGCCCTCGAACGCGCCGGCCTGCGCCCCTCCGACCTGCGCGGCAGCGCCACCGGGGTGTTCGCGGGCGTCATGTACAACGACTACGCCACCCGCTTCCCCGAGCCGCCCCCCGGGGTCGAGGGCCACCTGGGCAACGGCAGCGCGGCCAGCATCGCCTCCGGCCGCATCTCCTACACCTTCGGTTTCGAGGGCCCGGCCCTGACCGTCGACACCGCCTGCTCCTCCTCGCTGGTCGCCCTGCACCTGGCCGTCCAGGCTCTGCGCGCCGGGGAATGCGACCTCGCCGTGGCCGGCGGCGTCGCCGTCATGTCCACCCCCGTCACCTTCCTGGAGTTCAGCCGGCAGCGCGGACTCTCGCCCGACGGACGCTGCAAGTCCTTCGCCGAGGCGACCGACGGCACCGGCTGGGGCGAGGGCGCGGGCCTGGTCCTGCTCGAACGCCTCTCCGACGCCCAGCGCAACGGCCACCAGGTCCTCGCCGTCATCCGCGGCTCCGCCGTCAACCAGGACGGGGCGAGCAGCGGCCTCACCGCCCCCAACGGCCCCGCACAACAGCGCGTCATCCGCGCCGCACTGGCCTCCGCCGGGCTCTCCCCGGCCGACGTCGACGCCGTCGAGGCGCACGGCACCGGCACCACCCTGGGCGACCCGATCGAGGCGCAGGCGCTGCTGGCCACCTACGGCCAGGAACGGCCCGGCGGGCGGCCCCTGTGGCTGGGCTCCCTCAAGTCGAACATCGGCCACACCCAGGCCGCGGCCGGGGTCGGCGGCGTCATCAAGATGGTCCAGGCCCTGCGCCACGAGCGCCTGCCGCGCACCCTGCACGTCGACGCCCCCACCACCAAGGTCGACTGGACCGAGGGCGACGTACGGCTGCTCACCGAACCCGTCGCCTGGCCGCGCACCGAACGCCCGCGCCGTACGGGCGTGTCCGCGTTCGGCGTCTCCGGCACCAACGCCCACGTCATCCTGGAGGAGGCCCCGGCCGCCACCCCGGACGACGACCCGGCCGCCACCCCGGGCGACGCCGCGGACACGGCCCGGCCGGCCGCCCGCACGTCGCCGGTACTGCCCTGGATCCTCAGCGCGCGCACCCCCGCGTCCCTCCAGGGGCAGGCCCGCGCCCTCCTGGACCACATCGAGGCGCACCCCGGCACGGACGACCGGGCCGTCGCCCACACCCTGGCCACCCGACGCACCTTCTTCGAACACCGCGCCGTCGTCCTCGGCACCGACCGGGACGCCCTCCTCGCCGGTCTGCGCGCTCTCGGCGCCGGCGGGTCCCCGGCGAACACGGTGACCGGCACCGCACGCCGCGGCGGCAAGGTCGCCTTCCTGTTCTCGGGCCAGGGCGCGCAGCGCCCCGGCATGGGGCGCGAACTGTACGAGGCGTTCCCGGTGTTCGCGGAGGCCTTCGACGCGGTGTGCGCGCACATCGGCGGGGAGCTGAAGGACGTCGTCCTCGGCGAGGACGGCGACTTGCTGGACCGCACGGAGTGGACGCAGCCGGCGCTGTTCGCGGTCGAGGTGGCACTGTTCCGGCTGGCCGAATCGTGGGGTGTACGGCCGTACTTCGTGGCCGGCCACTCCGTCGGCGAGATCGCGGCCGCTCACGTGGCGGGCGTGCTGTCCCTGGAGGACGCCTGCACGCTGGTGGTGGCACGTGGACGGCTGATGCAGCAACTGCCCCCGGGCGGCGCCATGGTGGCCGTCGAGGCCGCCGAGGAGGAAGTCCTCGCGCTGCTGGCGGGGCGCGCCGCGGAGGTGTCGGTGGCGGCGGTCAACGGCCCCCGTGCCGTGGTGATCGCGGGTACCGAGGCGGCCGTGACCGAGGTCACCGATGAGCTGCGGGTCCAGGGCCGGCGTACGTCCCGCCTGCGGGTGTCGCACGCGTTCCACTCGCCCCTGATGGAACCGATGCTGGCCGGGTTCCGCGCGGTCACCGAAGGCCTCACGTACCGGCCCGCCGCGATCCCGGTCGTCTCCAACGTGACCGGCCGGGTGGCGGCGGCCGGTGAGCTGGACGCCGAGTACTGGGTACGGCACGTCCGGCAGCCGGTGCGTTTCGCGGACGGTGTCACCACCGCCGCGGCGGAGGGGGTCACCCGGTTCCTGGAGATCGGTCCGGACGCCACCCTCACCGCACTGGCCCGCACCTGCCTGCCGGATGAGCAGGGAACCCTGTTCGTGCCCATGTGCCGCAAGGACCGCGACGAGGCGCACACGGCCGTGTCCGCCCTCGCGTCCCTGCACACCACGGGACTGACCGTCGACTGGAACGCCCTCGTCCCGGGCCCCCAGCCCCACGTCGACCTGCCCACCTACGCCTTCGAGCGGCACCGCTACTGGCTCGACCCGGTCATCGGCCACACCGGCCACCGCGGCGAGCACCCCCTGCTGTCCCACGGCACCCACCTCGCCGACTCGGCCACCGTCATGGCGACCGGGCGCCTCTCCCGGCGGGTCCTGCCGTGGCTGGCCGACCTCCCCACCGGCGGCGGCACCTCGGTACCCGGATCCGTCCTCACCGACCTCGCCCTGCACACCGGACGCGCCCTCGGCGCCCACCACCTCGCCGAACTGCACATCGACGTACCGCTGCCGCTCCCGGCCACCGGTGAGACCGAGGTGCAGACGGTCACCGAAGCGGGCGACGGCGAGGACCACTGGACCTTCGCCCTCTACGCACGGCCCTTCGACCCCGACGCCGACCGGACCGACGAGCTGCGGCCCTGGACGCGCCACGCCCACGGCACACTGACCCGTGCCCAGGACGAGGAACCGGCCGCGAGCGCCGCCCTCACGGAGGGAACCTGGCCGCCTTCCGGCGCGGTCCCGGTCGACCCCGAGGAACTGTACGGCGCCCTCGGCGACCCCGGTGCGCCGAATCCGGCACCGCGCCCCCTCAAGGCCGTGTGGCGCCGGGCGGACGAGATCTTCGCCGACGTCGCGCTGAACGAGGGCCAGGAGGCGGACGCCGCACGGTTCGCCGTGCACCCGGCCCTCCTGGACGGCGCGCTCGTCGCACTCACCGCGCTCGGCCACCCCGCCCCCCGGCTGCTCACCTGGTCCGGCCTCACCCTGCACGCCCACGCGGCCACCTCGGTCCGCGTCCACATCACCCCGAACTCCGGCACCGGGGCCACGCTCCGGCTGCTGGACGGCGCGGGCGCCCCCGTACTGACCGCGCGAGCGGTCACGGTCACACCCCACGAGCTGGACGACCTCCCGACGGACGCCCCGCAGCCCACCGGAGACCTCTACACCGTCACGTGGACCCCCGCCGGGCCCGCCTCCCTGCCGGAACCCGCCTCGACGACCCTCCTCACCGGCCCGGACGACGTACTCGCGGACGTCTCCGGCACCCCGTACGGCGAACTGGTCGTCGTCCCCTGGCACTCGGCCGACGCCGACGCCGCCACGGCAGCCGGCGCGCACACGTCCACCGCGCACGCCCTGGCCCTGCTCCAGCGCTGGCTCACCGACCCCCGCGCGGCCCGCTCACGTCTCCTCCTGGTCACCCGGCGCGCGGTCGCCGTGACCGGCGACGAGACGGTCACCGACCTGGCGGCCGCCGCGGTCCGCGGACTCGTGAAGTCGGCCCAGTCCGAGAACCCGGGCCGCTTCCTGCTCCTCGACACCGACGGCACCCCTTCGGACGACGACCTCGCACTCGCCGCCCGCCTCGACCACGAGGACCTCGCGCTCCGCGGCGGCCGCCTCCTCGCCCCCACGCTCACCCGAGTGGACACCACCCGAGCGGACACGACCCGGTCGGACCCCACCCGAGCGGACATCACCCGGACGGACACGACCGCGCGGATCCCCGTCGCGGCCTTCGACCCGCACCGGACCGTCCTGGTCACCGGCGGCACCGGCACCGTCGGAGCGGCCACGGCCCGCCACCTCGTCGTCCGCCACGGCGTCAGGCACCTCCTGCTCGTGACACGCCGTGGAACGGACGCCCCCGGAACGGCCGAACTGGTCGCCGAACTGGCCACCCACGGCGCCCGTACCACCGTGGTGAGCTGTGACGCAGCCGACCGTGACGCCCTCGCCGCCGTCATCCGCGCGATCCCCGACGACCACCCCCTCGGTGCCGTGGTGCACGCCGCCGGCGTGCTCGACGACGGAGTCATCACGTCCCTCACCCCGGCCCGGCTCTCCACCGTGCTGCGCCCCAAGGTCGATGCCGCGTGCCACCTGCGCGACCTCACCAGGGACCACGAGCTGTCGGCGTTCGTGATGTTCTCCTCGGCCGCTGCCACCCTCGCGGGCCCCGGCCAGGGCAACTACGTGGCCGCGAACAGCTTCCTCGACGCCCTCGCCTCCGCCCTGCGCGCCGAGGGCCGCCCCGTGCTGTCCATCGCCTGGGGACTGTGGGAGGCCGACAGCTCCATGACCCGGGAGCTGACCGGCGCCGCCCACCACAGGGCCGCGCGCAACGGCATCACCACGCTGCCCACCGACGACGCCCTGGCCCTCTTCGACCGCGCCCTGGCCCACACCGGCGGCACCCCCGTCCCGCTGCGCCTGGACCGGTCCGCCCTGCGCCGCACCGCCGACCGGCTCCCCCCACTGCTGCGCTCCCTGACGGGCCGCCCGGCCCTGCGCACGGCCGTCGCACCCGCGCAAGGAGCCCCTGCCGCTCAGGGCTTCGCGCGGCTGACGGAGCCGAGGCGCCGCGACGCGGTGATCGATCTCGTGCGCAGCACCCTGTCCCTCGTGCTGGGACACGCCCCGGGCACACCCATCGGTCTCGACCAGCCGTTCACCCAGCTGGGACTGGACTCCCTGACCTCACTCGAACTGCGCAACACCCTCAGCCGCGAGACCGGCCTGCCCCTGCCGGCCACACTCGCCTTCGACTGCCCCACCCCCCGGGCGGTCGCGGACCACCTGCTGACCGCCCTCGCCCCGCCGGCACAGCAGGACGTCCACACGGCCTCCGCGGCCCCGAACGGCACGAGTGGCACGCCGGCCGACGACCCGATCGTCATCGTGGGCATGGGCTGCCGCTTCCCGGGCGGAGTGGAGAGCCCCGAACAGCTCTGGGACGTACTCCTCCGGGCCGAGGACACCATCGGTGAGTTCCCCACCGACCGCGGCTGGTCCGAGGTGCCGACCCCCGGCGGTCCGGACGCGGACTACGTGCGCCTGGGCGGTTTCCTGGACGATGTCGCCGGGTTCGACGCGGAGTTCTTCGGTATCTCGCCGCGTGAGGCGTTGGCGATGGATCCGCAGCAGCGGTTGTTGCTGGAGTCGTCGTGGGAGGCGGTGGAGCGGGCGGGGATCGACCCGAGGTCGCTGCGCGGTCGGCAGGTCGGTGTGTTCACGGGTACCAACGGGCAGGACTATCCGGCCTTGTTGGGTGTGGCGGAGGGTGACTTCGGCGGGTACGTCGGCACGGGCAACGCGGCCAGTGTCATCTCCGGCCGCCTGGCCTACGTCCTGGGCCTGGAAGGACCGGCGGTCACCGTCGACACGGCGTGTTCCTCCTCGCTCGTCGCCCTGCACATGGCGGCGCGCTCCCTCGCCTCAGGTGAGTGCTCGTTGGCCCTGGTCGCCGGAGTCACGGTGATGTCCACTCCGGCCGCCTTCACCGAGTTCAGTCGTCAGGGTGGTCTGGCGGGTGACGGCCGCTGCAAGGCGTTCGCGGAGGGTGCGGACGGTACCGGGTGGGGTGAGGGTGTCGGTGTGCTGCTGGTGGAGCGGCTGTCCGATGCACGGGTGAACGGTCATCGGGTGCTGGCGGTGGTGCGTGGCTCGGCGGTGAACCAGGACGGTGCGTCGAACGGTTTGACGGCGCCGAACGGTCCGTCGCAGCAGCGGGTGATCCGCGCGGCTCTGGCGGATGCCGGGGTGTCGGCGGCGGAGGTGGACGCGGTGGAGGCGCACGGGACGGGCACGCGGCTGGGTGACCCGATCGAGGCGCAGGCGCTGCTGGCCACCTACGGACAGGACCGCGAAGTTCCCCTGTATGTGGGGTCGGTGAAGTCGAACCTGGGTCATACGCAGGCGGCCGCTGGTGTGGCGGGTGTGATCAAGATGGTGGAGGCGTTGCGGCGTGGTGTGCTGCCGGCGACGCTGCACGTCGACGAGCCGTCCTCGCGGGTGGACTGGTCGGCGGGCGCCGTGCGACTGGTCACGGAACGGCTGGAGTGGCCGTCGGTGGACCGGCCCCGCAGGGCGGGTGTCTCCTCGTTCGGCTTCAGCGGCACCAACGCCCACGTCATCCTCGAACAGGCCCCGCAGGAGACGACCACTCGGTCGACGGAACTCGACGCTCCGCCCATGACTCCGTGGCTCGTCTCGGGCGAGGGGGGCGACGCCCTCCGTGCGCAGGCGGTCCGTCTGCACGCGTACGCCCGGACCAGCCCGGACGTCGACCTCGACGCCGTGGCCGCCGCGCTGGCGACGCAGCGGACGTCCTTCACGAACCGCGCCGTGATCCGAGGCCGTGACCGTGAGGAACTCATGGCCGGACTCCTCGCGCTCGCCGAAGGCCGTACCGCGCCTCAGGTCACCGTGGGTGCCGTCGCCGAGGGACGCACGGCGTTCCTGTTCTCGGGCCAGGGTGCGCAGCGTCCCGGTATGGGGCGTGAGCTGTACGAGGTGTTCCCGGTGTTCGCGGAGGCCTTCGACGCGGTGTGCGCGCACGTGGGCGGCGGGTTGAAGGACGTCGTCTTCGGCGACGAGGCGGAGCGCCTGGGTCGTACGGAGTGGACGCAGCCGGCGCTGTTCGCGGTCGAGGTGGCGTTGTTCCGGCTGCTTGAGTCCTGGGGCGTGCGTCCGGACTTCGTCGGCGGGCACTCCATCGGTGAGATCGCGGCCGCGCACGTGGCCGGGGTGCTGTCCCTGGAGGACGCCTGCACGCTCGTGGCAGCCAGGGGCCGGCTGATGCAGGCCCTGCCCGAAGGCGGCGCCATGATCGCGGTGGAGGCCGCCGAGGAGGAGGTGCTGCCGCTGCTGGAGGGGCGTGAGGTGTCGGTGGCGGCGGTCAACGGTCCTCGCGCCGTGGTGATCGCGGGCACCGAGGCGGCTGTGTCCGAGGTCGCCGACGAGCTGGCCGGACAGGGCCGCCGAACGACCCGCCTGCGCGTCTCCCACGCCTTCCACTCGCCGCTGATGGAGCCGATGCTGGCGGAGTTCCGTCAGGTCGCCGAGCGCATCACCTACACCGCTCCGTCCCTCCCGGTCGTCTCGAACGTCTCCGGACAGCTCGCGGTCGAGGGCGAGTTGACCACCGCCGAGTACTGGGTCCGCCACGTCCGCGAGGCCGTCCGGTTCGCCGACGGTGTCGCCGCCCTCGCGGCGGAGGGTGTCACCCGGTTCCTGGAGATCGGCCCGGACAGCACCCTCACCGCACTCGCCCAGAACTGCCTGCCCGACGCGCACGGTTCGCTCATCGCTGCCACCCTCCGCAAGCACCGCGACGAGGTGGACACCGTGCTGGAGTGCGTGGCCGCCGGGCACACGAAGGGGATGGCGGTCGACTGGGCATCGATGATCGGCGCCCGGGCCACGGAGGGTGTGGCACTGCCGACCTACGCCTTCCGGCACGAGCGGTTCTGGCCGCAGACGAAGCGTGCACGGACGGCACCGCTGGCCGAGGGCACCGGGGTCGTGGACGACGCCGACTCCTGGGAGACGGTTGCTCCCGGGGAGTCGCGCGAACTGGCGCGCTCCCTCGGCATCGGTGAGGAGGTCGTCGAGGAGGTCGTGTCCGGTCTCGCCGCTCGGCGGCGGGAGCGTGCCCTGCGCGCTCAGGTGGACGGCTGGCGCTACCGCGTCGAATGGGAGTCGGTCACGCCGCCCTCGGCGCCCAGCGGAACGGGGCGATGGCTGGTGCTCCACCCGGCCGACGGATCGGACGGCCTCGACACCGTCGTCGAGGCACTGCCCGGCTGCCGCATCCTCGCCGTCCCGACGGGCACCGGCCGTGCTTCTCTGGCACGCGATCTGGTCTCTGCGGCCCGCGGCGATTCCCTCGCCGGAGTGGTCGTCCTGCCCGACTCGCTGTCCTGGGCCCTCACCGCCGTCCAGGCGCTCGGCGACGTCGGAACGGTCGGCCCCCTGTGGTGCGTCACCACGGGTGCCGTATCCGTCGGGCATTCCACGGAGGTCGCTGTGAACCCGGAACGGGCCGCCGTCTGGGGACTCGGGCGCGTGGCGGCCCTGGAGTACCCCGATCGCTGGGGCGGACTGGTCGACCTGCCGTCCACGCCCGACGCGGACACGGCCGGCCTGCTCGCGGCAGCGCTCGCCGCCTCGGGCGAGGACCAGCTCGCCCTGCGGGCCGGCAGGACGTTCGCGCGTCGCCTCCGTGAGCATCCGGCCCCCCTGCCCTCCGTGACCGGCTGGAAGTCACCGGGTCGGGTGCTCGTCACCGGCGGCACCGGTGCCCTCGGCGGGCACGTGGCGCGCTGGCTCGCCGAGCGCGGCGCGCACGAGATCGTGCTCGCCGGCCGGCGCGGCCCCGACTCCCCGGACGCGGGTCGGCTCGTGGAAGAGATACGCGCCGCCGGAGCGGAACGGGTGCACGTCGAACGGTGCGACATGGCCGACCGCGATTCCGTCGCCGCGCTGCTGGCCCGACACCGCGTCGACGCCGTCTTCCATGCCGCCGGCGTACCCGACTCCACGCCCATCGACGAGGTCGACGACGCTCACCTGGCCGACGTGTGGTCGGCGAAGGCGTCGGGTGCGGTGTACCTGGACGAGTTGACGCGGGGATGGGGGTTGGAGGCGTTCGTCGTCTTCTCGTCGATCGCGGGCGTGTGGGGGAGCGGCGGGCAGAGCGTGTACGCGGCGGCGAACGCGTGCGCCGACGCCGTGGTGGAAGCGCGTCGTGGCCGTGGCGAGACGGGACTGTCGGTGGCATGGGGCCCGTGGTCGGGCGGGGGAATGGTGTCGAGTGTGGGTGCGGTGGAGCTGAAGCGTCGAGGGTTGCAGGTGATGGAGCCTCGGCACGCACTGCTGGGACTGGGGCGTGCGTTGGAGACGGGTGACGGCTCGGTCGTGGTGGCCGATGTGGCATGGGAGCGCTTCGTCCCCGCGTTCACCAGCCGTCGGCCCAGCCGCCTGCTGAGCACGGTCCGCGCCCTCGACACCGGCGGCTCCGCCGGGAGCGCAGGGACGACGGAGAGCACGACGGGGAGTGCGACGAGCACGACGGTCAACTCGGCCGAGGACGCTCGCGAGCGTCTGGTACGGCGCTTGGCCGACCGGCCCGAGAAGGAACGGCGCCGGGCCCTGCGCGAGCTCGTCCAGGAGCGGGCGACCGCGGTGCTCGGCCGGTCCGCCGATCGCGTGGTGCACGTCGACCGGCCCTTCAAGGACGTCGGATTCGACTCCCTCACCGCCGTCGACCTGCGTAACGGACTGAGCGCCGAAACGGGCCTGCGGCTGCCCCCGTCCCTCGTCTTCGACCACCCCACCCCGCGGCACCTCGCCGATCACCTCCACGACGAACTCTTCGCGCAACAGTCGGCCACCGGCCCGCTTCCCGCGGCGGCCGGGCGGGACGAGACACGTCTCCGCGACGCCCTCGCCGCCATCCCCTACGCCACATGGCAGGAGAGCGGCCTGCTGACGGCCGTGCTCGCCCTGGCGGAGAGCGAGAAGCGAGCGTCGGACACACAGCCCCAGACCGCCGACGCCGACGCCGGCGCTACCGATGCCGACGCCAACGGCATCGGCACCATGGACGTCGACGCCCTCGTCCAGCTGGCCCTCGGCGACACCTGAGGCTGCGCCGCCCGAGGCACCGTGTCCCCCCGCCCGCTGTCCTTGCCACCCGCGCCGCGCCGCCTCATCAGGTGACTCCCGCCCCTGCCGCCCGCCCGTCCGCCCGAGTACGGATCACCCACCAGTGGAGCTGAGCATGTCCACCCCCGAAGAGCGCGTCGTCGCCGCGCTGCGCGCGTCCCTGCTCGAGAACGAGCGCCTTCGCCGGCACAACGAGGAACTCCTTCGGACGGCGAAGGAGCCGATAGCCATCGTCGGCATGGCCTGCCGCTACCCGGGTGACGTCACCGGTCCGGACGATCTGTGGCGGCTGGTCGACGCCGGCGTCGACGCCATCTCCCCGTTCCCCGCCGACCGGGGCTGGGACACCGAGGACCACACCAGTCCGGCCACCACGGACCAGGGCGGGTTCGTCGCCACGGCGACCGAGTTCGACGCCGGGTTCTTCGGCATCTCACCGCGTGAAGCGCTGGCCATGGACCCTCAGCAGCGGCTCGTCCTGGAGGCGTCCTGGGAGGCGCTCGAACGGGCGGGCCTCACCTCCGCCTCCGTACGCGGAAGCCGGACCGGCGTGTTCATCGGCTGCAGCAACCAGAACTACGGCGCCGACACAGGGGACGAACTGCCCGAAGGGATCGAAGGGCACCTGCTCACCGGCAACGCGGCGAGCGTGGTGTCGGGCCGGGTGTCCTACGTCCTGGGCCTGGAAGGACCGGCCGTCACGGTGGACACCGCGTGCTCGTCGTCGCTGGTGGCGCTGCACCTGGCGGTCCAGTCGCTGCGGTCGGGAGAGTGCGACCTCGCGCTCGCGGGCGGTGTGACGGTGATGTCCACCCCCGACGTCTTCACCGAGTTCAGTCGTCAGGGTGGTCTGGCGGGTGACGGCCGGTGCAAGGCGTTCGCGGAGGGTGCGGACGGTACCGGGTGGGGTGAGGGTGTCGGTGTGCTGCTGGTGGAGCGGCTGTCCGATGCACGGGCGAACGGTCACCGTGTGCTGGCGGTGGTGCGCGGCTCGGCGGTGAACCAGGACGGTGCGTCGAACGGTTTGACGGCGCCGAACGGTCCGTCGCAGCAGCGGGTGATCCGCGCGGCTCTGGCGGATGCCGGGGTGTCGGCGGCGGAGGTGGACGCGGTGGAGGCGCACGGCACCGGTACGCGGTTGGGTGACCCGATCGAGGCGCAGGCGCTGCTGGCCACGTACGGGCAGAATCGCGAAGTTCCCCTGTACTTGGGGTCGGTGAAGTCGAACCTGGGTCATACGCAGGCGGCCGCTGGTGTGGCCGGTGTGATCAAGATGGTGGAGGCGTTGCGGCGCGGTGTGCTGCCGGCGACGCTGCACGTGGACGAGCCGTCCTCGCGGGTGGACTGGTCGGCGGGCGAAGTACGGCTCCTGACCGAGCGGCGCTCATGGCCCGACACCGGCGGCCGTCCCCGACGCGCCGCTGTCTCGGCGTTCGGCGTCAGCGGCACCAACGCTCACGTCATCCTGGAACAGGGTCCCGCACCCGCGGTCACCGAGCCGCCCGCCTCCGTGACGGGCAGCGAGCCGACCGTCTGGCTGCTCTCCGGCCGCAGCGAGGAGGCACTGCGCGCCCAGGCTCGCAACATCCGCGCCTTCGCCAATCAGCACCCCGAAACACCGGCGGCCCTGACCGGACTCGCCCTCGCGAAGACCCGTACCCACTTCGAGCACCGGGCTGTCGTCGTCGGCGGGTCCCCGCGTCTCGTCGACGCGCTGGCCGAACTCGGCTCCGGGACCACGCCGTACGACGTCGTGATCGGCCGGGACCGGGGCGAGGCACGCCAGGCGTTCCTGTTCTCGGGCCAGGGTGCGCAGCGTCCCGGTATGGGGCGTGAACTGTACGAGGTGTTCCCGGTGTTCGCGGAGGCCTTCGACGCGGTGTGCGCGCACGTGGGCGGCGGGCTGAAGGACGTCGTCTTCGGTGATGACGCGGAGCGCCTGGGTCGTACGGAGTGGACGCAGCCGGCGTTGTTCGCGGTCGAGGTGGCGTTGTTCCGGCTGCTGGAGTCGTGGGGTGTGCGCCCGGACTTCGTCGGCGGGCACTCCATCGGTGAGATCGCGGCCGCGCACGTGGCCGGGGTGCTGTCCCTGGAGGACGCCTGCACGCTCGTGGCAGC
>NZ_JBEOTZ010000052.1:0-32017 GCF_040303825.1 Streptomyces sp. NPDC094143 | reverse complement strand
GTCGGCGTCCGCGGCGGCCTCGGCGGGGTCCGTGGTGGCCCGCACGCGCTGAGGGAGCTCGACGCCCGGGAAGTAGTCGGGATTGGTCCGCGTGGAGTTGATCGCCTCCACGAGTTCCGGGCGGCGCCCCCAGAGAGTGACCTCGCACCCCGCGTCCGCGAGCACCATGCCGAAGGCCGTGCCCCACGAACCGGCGCTCAGAACCGCCGCCTTGACCGGCTTGCTCACGTACCCAGCCCTTCTTCCTGCGCCGCCGGCGACGGTCGCGCCGACCGCACCGGCCGTCCCGGCCCCTGCCCGCCCCGCTGCGTCTGCGCCTGCGTGCGCCGCCGCTGCTCGATCCGCTCCCGTCGCGGGTCGTAGGGCGTCTCGGGCGCCTTCTGCCCGCGGATCTCCTCCAGCTGCGCGGTGATGGCGGCCATGATCGCCTCCGTTGCCTCCTTCAACAGCTCCGCGGTCATCTCCCGGTCGTAGAACCGCGAGAGGTCGACCGGCGGTCCGGCGAGCACACGGTGCGTCTTGCGCGGCAGAAGGTGCGGCTTCTTCGCGTACGGCGGCAGCAGCTCGTTGCAGCCCCACTGGGCCACGGGGATCACCGGGCACTTGGTCTGCAGCGCGACGCGGGCGGCCCCGGTCTTGCCCGTCATGGGCCAGCCGTCCGGGTCGCGGGTGAGGGTGCCCTCGGGATAGAAGGCGACGCATTCCCCGCGGTTCACGGCGTCGATCGCGGCCCGGAAGGCGCTGAGCGCGTCCGTGCTCTCGCGGTAGACGGGGATCTGCCCGGTGCCCCGCATCGCGGCGCCGACGAATCCCTTCTTGAAAAGCCCGCTCTTCGCGAGGAATCGCGGGACACGCCCGGTGTTGTACTGAAAGTGCGCGTAAGCGAAGGGGTCGATGTGCGAATTGTGGTTTACCACGGTGATAAATCCACCCTCGGCCGGAATGTGCTCCATTCCACGCCAGTCCCGCCTGAGCAGTACCACCAGCGGCGGTTTGCAGAGCACCGCGGCGAAGCGGTACCAGAAGCCGATTCTGCGGCGGGGCACGCGAACACCTTCCTCTAGGGCCTGAAGCGGCGGCCACGGGGGCCGCACAAGTGTCGCCCCAGGCCGCCGGTCTGTCGAGAACACCGTACGCCCCGACACACCGCCCGCCTCAGGCCCCGGGTGACAATGACCGCGACAAGAGGAGGACGGAACACCCGTGCAGTGGACGTTGGTCGTACCCCTGAAGCCGCTGGCCCAGGCCAAGAGCAGGCTGGCGGACACCGCCGACGACGGGCTGCGGCCGGACCTGGCGCTCGCCTTCGCCCAGGACACGGTGGCGGCCGTCCTGGCCTGTGGGGCGGTGCGGGATGTGGCAGTCGTCACGGACGACGCCCGGGCGGGCCGCGAGCTGGCCGCGCTCGGCGCCGCGATCATCGCCGACGAACCGGGCAGCGGTCTCAACGCCGCACTCGCACACGCGGCGACGGCCGTGCGCTCCCTCCGTCCCGGGAGCCCGGTCGCCGCGCTCAACGCCGATCTGCCGGCGCTGCGCCCGCGGGAATTGTCCCGGGTACTCGACGCCGCCGCGGAATTCCCGCGCGCATTTCTTCCCGATGCGGCCGAAATCGGCACGACTCTCCTGGCCGCCGCCCCGGGCCGCGCGTTGAGCCCTGCCTTCGGCACCGGTTCCCGGGCCCGGCACCGCGCGTCCGGCGCCGTGGAACTGTCCCTGACCGCCGTGGATTCCGTGCGCCAGGACGTGGACACCGGCGACGACCTGTGCAGCGCGCTCGCCCTCGGCGTGGGCCCTCATACGGCCGCGGCCGCCGCGCGGTTGCTGATTCCCGGGCAGTAGGCTGCGGGCATGCAGGCGACCGCGTACACCTACGACCCCGACAGCCGCAGCGGGCAGGTCCTCCTCGACGACGGCACACCGGTGCCCTTCGACGCGGCGGCGTTCGACGCGGGCGGCCTGCGGCTGCTGCGCCCCGGACAGCGGGTGCGGATCGAGGTGGAGGGCTCGAAGGACGCCCCGCGCATCACTCTGGTGACCCTGCAGACCCTCTGAGCACCTTCGACCACTTCCTGAACACGCCGCGGGCCGGACTCCGATGGGGAGTCCGGCCCGTCGCGTGAGTACCCAGGCGGCCCTACTTCTTGCGGGCGGTGGTCTTCTTGGCGGTGGTCTTGCGCGCCGTCGACTTCTTGGCGGGCGCCTTCTTGGCGGTCGCCTTCTTCGCGGGGGACGACTTCTTGGCGGTGGTCTTCTTGGCCGCCGTGGTCTTGGACGCCGTCGTCGTCTTCTTGGCGGGCGCCTTCTTCGCCGTGGTCTTCTTCGCGGCCGCCGTCTTCGTGGTGGTGGTCTTCTTCGCGGCCGTCTTGCGCGCCGTGGTGGTCTTCGCCGCACCCGCCGTCTTCTTCGCCGCGGCCTTCTTGCCCGCGGACTTGGCGATGGTGGGGGGCTGGCCGGACAGGCTGCCCTTGGGGGCCTTCTTGACGGCGATGTCACCCTTCGGCAGCTTCTTGGAGCCGCTGACCAGGTCCTTGAAGCCCTGACCCGCACGGAAACGCGGAACGGAGGTCTTCTTGACCCGAACCCGCTCGCCCGTCTGGGGGTTACGGGCGTAGCGGGCCGGACGGTCGACCTTCTCGAAGGAACCGAAGCCGGTGACCGAGACCCGGTCACCCGCGACCACCGCGCGGACGATGGCGTCCAGTACATGGTCGACAGCATCGGCGGCCTGCTGGCGGCCGCCCATCTTGTCGGCAATCGCTTCTACGAGCTGCGCCTTGTTCACGTCTTCCCCTTCGGAGACATCGCCAGAACGAAAGTGTTCAAGCTTTTTCGCACGTTAGGCAGATATATACCGCAAATCAAACACGAAACGGGCTTATCACCCTTGTGCCGCAGCGAGCCCGGCGGTATCGGCGGGTTCAGCGTTCCTCGTCGGGGATACGCCCCTCGTCGAGGTCCGCGGTGAACCGCTCCAGCCGCCTTGCCGCGTCGGCGAGATCGTGCTTGGCCGCGGCCGTAATGACCAGCAGCTTCCGGGTCAGCGCCATCCGTACGCCCTCCGGGACTTGCAGTGCGCGCACCCTTGCGTGCGCTTCCTTGAGCTGGTTCGCGACTGCCGCATAGAGCTTGAGTTGGCCGTCGTGTTCCATGCACAGATTGTGCCATCTGGGGCGAGTTGTCGCCTGCGCAGGGGACAACTGCCGCCTCAAACGGCCTTCGGGGCACACCCGGAAGTCACGGCTGTACCACTCGCATACCCCGGCAACCACCGTCATAACGTGGCCAGTTGGCTGCCGGCCTGGGGCCGGACAGGGCCGTTCGGGTGCAGAAACAGCTGTACCCCCGATCGGGCTGATCGGGGGTACGGCGGGGGTGTTGCGGTGGCCGAAAGTCGCCTTGTTCCGGGGCGGTGGGCCGTGATCCGGATCAGACCGGGAGGGTCCGCGGCTTGAACGACGGGCGCTTCGCCTCGTACGCGGCGATGTCCGCCTCGTTCTGGAGGGTGATCGAGATGTCGTCGAGGCCGTTCAGCAGCCGCCAGCGGGAGTTCTCGTCCAGCTCGAAGGAGGCGGTGATGCCCTCGGCGCGCACCTCGCGGGCGACCAGGTCGACGGTGATCTCGGCCTGCGGGTCCTTCTCGGTGAGCTCCCACAACGTGTCCACGATCTTCTGCTCCAGGACGACCGTGAGCAGGCCGTTCTTGAGCGAGTTGCCGCGGAAGATGTCGGCGAAGCGGGAGGAGATCACGGTCTTGAAGCCGTAGTTCTGCAGCGCCCAGACGGCGTGCTCACGGGAGGAGCCGGTGCCGAAGTCGGGGCCCGCGACCAGCACGGTCGCGCCCTGCCGCTCCGGCTGGTTGAGCACGAAGGACGCGTCCTTGCGCCAGGCCTCGAACAGCCCGTCCTCGAACCCGTCGCGCGTGACCTTCTTGAGCCAGTGAGCGGGGATGATCTGGTCGGTGTCGACGTTGCTGCGGCGCAGCGGGACGGCCCGGCCGGTGTGGGTGGTGAATGCTTCCATGACTGATCAGACTCCAGCGGGCGTGGGGACGTCGGCGTCGGCCAGGTCGGCCGGGGAGGCCAGGTGGCCCAGGACGGCGGTGGCCGCCGCGACCTGCGGCGACACCAGGTGCGTACGGCCGCCCTTGCCCTGCCGGCCCTCGAAGTTGCGGTTGGAGGTGGACGCGGAGCGCTCACCCGGGGCCAGCTGGTCGGGGTTCATGCCCAGGCACATCGAGCAGCCCGCGTGCCGCCACTCGGCGCCGGCCTCCTTGAAGACGACGTCCAGCCCCTCGGAGACGGCCTGCAGACCGACCCGCGCGGAGCCCGGGACGACCAGCATCCGTACGCCGTCGGCGACTTTGCGGCCCTTGAGCAGCTCGGCGGCGGCGCGCAGGTCCTCGATGCGGCCGTTGGTGCAGGAGCCTACGAAGACGGTGTCCACCTTGATGGAGCGCAGCTGCTGCCCGGCCTCCAACCCCATGTACTCCAGGGCCTTTTCGGCGGCGTAGCGCTCCGATGCGTCTTCGTACGAAGCAGGATCGGGGACGGACGCCGAAAGCGGTGCGCCCTGCCCGGGGTTGGTGCCCCAGGTGACGAACGGCGACAGTTCGGCGGCGTCGATGACGACCTCGGCGTCGAACTCGGCGTCCTCGTCCGTCCTCAGCGTCTTCCAGTACGCGACGGCCGCGTCCCAGTCCTCGCCCTCGGGGGCGTGCGGGCGGCCCTTGAGGTACGCGAACGTCGTCTCGTCCGGGGCGATCATGCCCGCGCGGGCGCCGGCCTCGATCGACATGTTGCAGATGGTCATCCGGGCCTCCATCGAGAGCTTCTCGATGGCCTCGCCGCGGTACTCCAGGACGTAGCCCTGGCCGCCGCCCGTGCCGATCCGCGCGATGATCGCGAGGATCAGGTCCTTGGCGGTGACGCCCTCGGGCAGCTCGCCGTCGACCGTGATGGCCATGGTCTTCGGGCGGGTCATCGGCAGGGTCTGGGTGGCCAGCACGTGCTCCACCTGGGAGGTGCCGATACCGAAGGCCAGCGCGCCGAAGGCGCCGTGCGTGGAGGTGTGGGAGTCGCCGCAGACGACGGTCATGCCGGGCTGGGTCAGACCCAGCTGCGGGCCGACGACGTGCACGACGCCCTGCTCGACGTCGCCCAGCGGGTGCAGCCGCACCCCGAAGTCGGCGGCGTTCTTGCGCAGCGTCTCCAGCTGGACCCGGGAGACCGGGTCGGCGATGGGCTTGTCGATGTCGAGGGTGGGGGTGTTGTGGTCCTCGGTGGCGATGGTGAGGTCGAGGCGCCGCACGGGGCGGCCACTCTTGCGGAGACCGTCGAAGGCCTGCGGGCTGGTCACCTCGTGCAGCAGGTGCAGATCGATGAAGAGAAGGTCGGGCTCGCCCTCCGCGCGGCGGACGACATGGTCGTCCCAGACTTTCTCCGCGAGTGTCCTACCCATCGCTGTTCCCTCCGGCCGACGGCCATCCGCCGACCCAACTAGAGATCTTGAGAGGCGGTGCCCGTTCCCCTGATCCGGGCACACACCGCCAGGCCCTTACGTCACGGGCCGTTGTGACTTCGTGATTCCAGGGTGGCGGGTTCCGCGGAAATTTGAACTTGCGTTTCACAGAGTGAGACGCGAGTATCGTTGCATGGACAACAGTAGCGGCGTCGGCGTTCTGGACAAGGCGGCCCTCGTCCTGAGCGCCCTGGAGTCCGGTCCGGCCACCCTCGCGGGCCTGGTCGGCGCCACCGGACTGGCACGACCCACGGCTCACCGCCTGGCCGTGGCCCTGGAACACCACCGCATGGTGGCGCGGGACATGCAGGGCCGTTTCATCCTCGGCCCCCGCCTGGCCGAGCTGGCCGCGGCCGCGGGTGAGGACCGTCTCCTCGCCACCGCCGGCCCGGTGCTCACGCATCTGCGCGACGTCACGGGCGAGAGCGCGCAGCTCTACCGCCGCCAGGGCGACATGCGCATCTGCGTCGCCGCGGCGGAGCGGCTGTCCGGCCTGCGGGACACGGTCCCGGTCGGGTCGACGCTCACGATGAAGGCCGGCTCCTCGGCGCAGATCCTGCTGGCCTGGGAGGAGCCGGAGCGGCTGCACCGCGGCCTGCAGGGGGCGCGCTTCACGGCGACGGCCCTGTCGGGTGTACGGCGGCGCGGCTGGGCCCAGTCGATCGGTGAGCGCGAGCCGGGTGTCGCGTCCGTGTCGGCGCCGGTGCGGGGGCCGTCGAACCGGGTGGTGGCGGCGGTGTCCGTCTCCGGGCCCATCGAGCGTCTGACGCGGCACCCGGGGCGGATGCACGCGCAGGCCGTGATCGACGCGGCGGGGCGCCTGTCCGAGGCGCTGCGGCGCGGCTGAGCGATGCGAGGAAGGCCGGCCCCAACGCCGCGGCAGGTCTTCCCCGACCAGGCGCCGCAGGAGGAAGCGTTTCCTCGTCGGCCGCGGGCCCGCGGTGGTTGATCGCGCAGTTCCCGCCCCTTCGGGGCGCACATGAAAAGGCCCTCCACCGAAGTGGAGGGCCTTTCTCCTACGTACCCCCGACCGGATTCGAACCGGCGCTACCGCCTTGAGAGGGCGGCGTGCTAGGCCGCTACACAACGGGGGCGTGGACACTGCGTTTCCGCAGGTCCGAGCTGGTCTACCTGGACTCGAACCAAGACTAACTGAACCAGAATCAGTCGTGCTGCCAATTACACCATAGACCAATGTGGTTTAGACCAGTCAGTACCCCCGACCGGATTCGAACCGGCGCTACCGCCTTGAGAGGGCGGCGTGCTAGGCCGCTACACAACGGGGGCCCTAGCGATTCCGACAAGTTCGGAATCAGTACCCCCGACCGGATTCGAACCGGCGCTACTGCCTTGAGAGGGCAGCGTGCTAGGCCGCTACACAACGGGGGCTTGCGGATCGGAATCCGCTGGTGCAGATGAGCTCTGCGAGCTGGCCTACCTGGACTCGAACCAAGACTAACTGAACCAGAATCAGTCGTGCTGCCAATTACACCATAGGCCACTGGAACGCAAGCCCCTGAGGGGATCTTGTTCTAGCTGTGCGCCTGGGCTTCCGGCCTTCCGGCCCGCTTCCCGCGGCGCAGGAAGAACATTACCCGAAGGTGGACGGGGCTCCAAAACGAGTATCCGCGCCGAGCAGGGACGGCAGTTCGGCGAGGGAGGCGATGCGGTGCGGGCCGACGGGCGGGTCGATCGTGGCGTACAGGCCGCCGCGGTCGATCCACACCGACAGCATCCCGGCGTCGGCGGCGCCCCGGCCGTCGATCTCCGGGTGATCGCCGACGTAGGCGACCTGGTGGGGTGGCAGGCCGAGGGACTCGCAGGCGGCGAGGAACGCGCCGGCCTCCGGTTTGGAGATGCCCAGTTCCGCCGCGCACAGGATCGCCTCGAAGCGGTCGTGGACGCCGAGGGTGCGCAGCTTGCGGTCCTGGACGTGCAGGCTGGAGTTGGAGAGCACGGCGTGCCGGTGGCTGGCGGCAAGGGCGTCGAGGACGGGCAGGACGTCCGGGAAGAGGGCCCAGGCCGCCTCGTAGTGGGTGATGTACCGCCGGTACCAGGCGTCGGCCTCGGCGTCGGTGAGGTCCCGGTCCAGGAACACCCGTACGCGGTCGCGGCACTGGGACTCCCAGGTGACCTCGCCGGCCGCGAAGCGGGCCCAGTGCCGGTGGGTGACCTCCCGCCAGCGGGCGAGGGCCTGCTCGACGGTCTCGCGGTCGTCGAGCAGGCCCTCGGCCGTCAGGTGGGCGCGCATGCCGAGGCGGTCGGCGGTGGTGTAGTCGAAGAGGGTGTCGTCGACGTCCCAGACCACGGCTTGGATGCTCATGGTCCGACCGTACCCACGGCGGTGCGCTCTCAGCCCAGGGTGATGGTGCCGGAGAGTGTGAGGTCGGGTCCCTGGTCGTCGCGGGGGTGGGCGGTGAGTTTCCAGGTGCAGACGCCGCCCGTGGGGCCGCCGGTGTCGGTGGTGCCGTCCCAGGCGGGGCGTACGGCGGCTGCCGTGGAGGCGCCGGTCAGGGTGCGCAGGACCGCGCCGGAGGCGTTGGTGAGGGTCAGGGTCCAGGTGGACGGTTTGTTCAGCTGCCACACCGGTGACCAGGGGAACGACCTGCCGATCACGGACGGCGAGGGGACCTGGGCCTCCATCTGCGCGAGGGGGGAGGCGGGGACGCCGCTGGGGACGATCGAGACCTCGCCGTGGGCGCCGTTGAGGTGGGCGACGTGGCCGCCGAAGCGGTCGACGGCCCAGCGGCCGTTGCTGCCGCCGGTGTTCTGGTCCGTCGCCGGGAGCTTGACCAGGGTGCGAGTGGTGGCCGTGCCGGTGTGGAAGTCGGTGAGCAGCAGCTCGTGGGTGGTGCGGTTCTCGCGGAGCAGGAAGCCGTCGGCGAGGCGGGCCGGGCCGTGGTCGGCCGGGACCGTGATCCTGCGGTTGGTGGCGCGGTCGAGGACGCCGGCGGTGCCGCCGCAGGTCCAGTAGAGCCAGGTGTTGACGGCCTGGAGGTCCGTCGGAGTGCAGGGCGCGCCGGTGGTGACGGTGGTGGTCGTGCCGGTCTTGAGGTTGCGGCCGGTGGCGGTGCCCTGGGTGGTGCCCGGGGTCCACAGTGTCTGTCCCCAGACCGCGGCGGCGGTGCGGTCGCGGGTGAGGACGGTGGTGCCGTTCGTGGCGCCGCGCGGGAAGTCGACGATCCGCTGCTTGCCGGAGCCGCCGTTGTACAGCACGTAACGGCCGGTGCCGCCGGCGATGCGGCCGCCGGAGTCGGCGTCCGTGGGCGCGTGGACGAGGGTGGTGGTGTCGAGGCCGACGTCGACCACGGACTCCTCCCCGTTCGCGCCGGTGTGCAGGTGGCCGACCCGGCCGTCGCCCAGGGCTTCGAGCTGGGGGCAGGCGGCGTCGCCGCCGAGGCAGGTGGGGGCGCTCAGGCCCGGGCTGCGCGGGGTCTGCGGACCGGTGGGCCGGCCGGTGGCGTCCAGCTGGAAGCCGCTGTAGCGGAGCGAGCCGCCCGGGGTCGCCCCGTGCAGGAGCAGCTCGCCGCCGGCGGCGGCCAGCCCCTGGACCGCGGTCGCGGCGGCGGGGACCTGGGCGACCGTGGTCGTGGTGAGGCCGCCGTTGCCGTCGAGGGTGACGCGGTGGATGTTCCAGTCGAGGCTGGAGGGGCCTGCGGTGGCCAGGGCGCCGCCGTCCAGGGTCGGGCCGATCCCGCCGAACGACGACGTGAGCACGGTGGCGGTAGCGCCCGTGACGAGGGAGCGTGCGGTCAGCGCGGCCTCGGTGCCGCCCGCCACGAACATCGGGTTGCCGAGCAGGAGCTGGTCGCCGACGACCGCCTCCAGCTGCTCGCCGGTGCGGGTGAGGGCGGTGGGCTCGGTGCCGGGTTCGGCGTCCACCCGGATCGCCTTCCAGTCGGCGACGAGCCAGCGGTCGTTGAAGGCGAGCTGCGGGGTGGCCTCGTCACTGGTGACGAGGGTGCGGAAGGAGCCGTCGGCCAGGTCGACCAGGCCCACCGCGGTCTTGCCGTCCCGGACGTACACGAGGGCCAGGCGGGCGACCGAGCCGCCGGTGCGGTAGGAGACGGGCCGGGCGCCCGCGGGGACGCCGGTGACCGGGATGTCCTCGGTGCGGGAGCCGTCGGCGCTGCGCAGCACGTGCAGGGCGCCGGTGCCGTCCACGGTCAGCACGCTCCAGCCGACGGCGGCCCGGTAGGCCTGGCCGGTGGGGATGGTGACGGTGGCGGTCGCTCCCGTGGAGCGGTGCTTGTGCACGACGTTCTGGCCGTCGCGGGTGGTCATGACGTCGGTGCCGGTGGCCGGGTCGTCCGGGCCGGCGTGGGCGGGCGGGGTCGCGTCCGGGTAGTCCACCGTGGTGACCGAGGTGGTCCCCGGCCGGTACTGGAAGCCGGACACACCGGCCCACGGGTAGTCGACGGTCACGCGCCGCTCGGTGACGAGGCGCACCGTGCCGACCGGCGCCTCGGCCGCGGGCGCCGCCTGCGCGGGTGCGGTCAGTACGGTGCAGGACAGGGCCACCACCCCGCCGACGGCCGTGTGGACAAGTCTTCGTGAACGGCTCATGTTCCCTTTCCCCGGTACCAGGGCGCACACGCGCACCGTGTGCACACGGGGAATCCAACGTCCCCACCAGGGACGGGAGTTGGCCGGAGGGGTGAACTCCGGGTGACGGTCGGGCGGACACGGCGAGGGCGGCGCCCGAACCGGACGCCGCCCTCGTGGGAACCGTGTCGTTACGCGGCCAGCTTCGCCAGCGCCGCGTCGATCCGGGCCAGGGTCGTCTCCTTGCCCAGGATCTCCAGCGACTCGAACAGCGGCAGGCCGACCGTGCGGCCGGTGACGGCGACCCGGACCGGGGCCTGGGCCTTGCCGAGCTTGAGGCCGTGGGCCTCACCGGCGGCCAGGACGGCCTCCTTGAGCGACTCGGCGGAGGACCAGTCGGCCGCCTCCAGCTTCTCGCGGGCCGTGCGCAGCAGGGCGTCCGAGCCCTCCTTCATGGCCTTGTTCCAGCTGGCCTCGTCCTCCACCGGCTCCGGCAGGAACAGGAAGTCGACGTTGTCGGTGATCTCGGAGAGCACCTTGAGGCGGGTCTGCGCGTGCGGGGCGACGGCCTGCCACTTGGCCTCGTCGAAGGCCTCCGGGGCCCAGGGGGCGAACGGCGCCTGGAGCCAGGGGCGGCAGCGCTCGGTGAAGTCCTTCACGTCGAGCATGCGGATGTGGTCGCCGTTGATCGCCTCGCACTTCTTCAGGTCGAAGCGGGCCGGGTTCGGGTTCACGTCGGAGACGTCGAACGCCGCGATCATCTCGTCGATGGAGAAGACGTCCTGGTCGGCCGAGAGGGACCAGCCGAGCAGGGAGAGGTAGTTGAGCAGGCCCTCGGGCAGGAAGCCGCGCTCCCGGTAGAGGTTCAGGCTGGACTGCGGGTCGCGCTTGGAGAGCTTCTTGTTGCCCTCGCCCATCACGTACGGCAGGTGGCCGAACTGCGGGATGCCCTTGGCGACACCCAGCTCGATCAGCGCCTTGTACAGGGCGATCTGGCGGGGGGTGGAGGAGAGCAGGTCCTCGCCGCGCAGGACGTGGGTGATCTCCATCAGGGCGTCGTCGACCGGGTTGACCAGCGTGTACAGCGGGGCGCCGTTCGCGCGGACGATGCCGTAGTCCGGGACGTTCTCCGGGGTGAAGGTCAGCTCGCCGCGGACCAGGTCGGTGAAGGTGATCGTCTCGTCGGGCATCCGGAAGCGGACGATCGGCTCGCGGCCCTGGGCCCGGTACTCCTCGACCTGCGCCTCGGTCAGCTCGCGGCAGTGGCCGTCGTAGCCGGACGGCCTGCCGGCGGCGCGGGCGGCCTCGCGGCGGGTGTCCAGCTCCTCCTGGGAGCAGTAGCAGTGGTAGGCGTGGCCGGCGTCGAGCAGCTTGGCCGCGACGTCCCCGTACAGGTCCATGCGCTGCGACTGGCGGTACGGCGCGTGCGGGCCGCCGACCTCGGGGCCCTCGTCCCAGTCGAAGCCCAGCCAGCGCATCGAGTCGAGCAGCTGGGTGTACGACTCCTCGGAGTCGCGGGCCGCGTCGGTGTCCTCGATGCGGAAGACCAGGGTGCCGCCGTGGTGCTTGGCGAACGCCCAGTTGAACAGGGCGGTGCGCACCAGGCCCACGTGGGGGTTACCGGTGGGCGAGGGACAGAAACGGACGCGTACGGGGGAGCCGGGTGCGCTAGCCACGCTTGACAACCTTGTTGGTGAGAGTGCCGATGCCTTCGATGGTGACGGCGACCTCGTCGCCGACGTTCAGGGGGCCGACCCCAGCCGGGGTGCCCGTGAGGATCACGTCGCCGGGGAGCAGCGTCATGGCCTCGGTGATGTTGACGATCAGGTCCTCGATGGAGTGGATCATCTCGCTGGTGCGGCCGAGCTGGCGCTGCTGCCCGTTGACCGTGAGCTGGATGGTCAGGTCGGCCGGGTCCAGATCGGTCTCCACCCACGGGCCGAGGGGGCAGGAGCTGTCGAAGCCCTTGGCCCGGGCCCACTGCTTCTCGCGCTTCTGGACGTCGCGGGCGGTGATGTCGTTGGCGCAGGTGTAGCCGAAGATCACGTCCTTGACGCGTTCGCGCGGGACCTCGCGGCACATCCGGCCGATGACGACGGCCAGCTCGGCCTCGTGGTGCACCTCCTGGGAGAAGGAGGGGTACTGGATCTCGTCGCCGGGGCCGATCACCGAGGTGGACGGCTTGAAGAAGGCGAAGGGGGCCTCGGGCACCTCGTTGCCCAGCTCGCGCGCGTGCTCCGCGTAGTTGCGGCCGAAGGCCACGACCTTGTTGGGGAGCACCGGCGGCAGCAGCCTCACCCTGCCGACCGGCACCTTCGTGCCCGAGAGCTCGAAGTCCGCGAACGGGATGCCCTTGATGATGTCCAGGACGAGTTCGTCCTGCTTCTCGCCCTCGATGGCGCCGAAGGCGACGTTCCCGTCGATGGAGAATCTGGCGATGCGCACGGGATGCTTGGCCCCTTGACTGAAGCGGCTGGAGTCTGACGCTCCAGGCTAACGCGGGGAGGTGTCCCGGCCGTGCGCACGCACGAGGGGCGTCCCCGCGGCCGGGGGCGCCCCTCGGAGTTCATCGCCCGCCGCGGTGAGCATCCCGCGGCCGGCACACGTATGTCCTGGTGTCACTCCGCGGCCGCGCCGGCCGCGACGGGGATCTCCATGAGGACGGTGCGCTTGGGGTTGGCGGTCTGCGTGGGCAGTTCGACGCGGTGCTCCGGCTGTTCCGGCGTCTGCAGTTCGTCGGCGCCGTCGAGGTGCGCCAGCGTCGTGCGCCGCGGGTTGGCGATCTTGTGGAACATCGTCGTCGTCTTCACTGTTTACTTGACCCTGTCCTGTGACGGGCGCCGCGAGGGTGCGAAACCCCACCGGGCGCGGGTTGTCGTTTTTGCCTTCTCTGTAAAGCGTCAGGCTAAACATCGGATTCCCGCCCCGGCCGCGCAGAGTTCACGATCAGGCTGTGAGTTTGCTCACGAACCAAGGGTCGAATCGGTCATTCCGGACTCTCGCCCCAGCGTGACGAAGCGGACATTGCCCCCTTGAAGCCATCATTCCGCTCCTGATCATGGCGACTGGGACACCGACCACCGCTCGACGACTCGCGGATATATGACCGGTATGGGCGAACTCCCTTTCTACGACCGGTGATCCGGTCCTCACGTGGTGTCACCTATGTCACGGCCTGACCTACGAGCCTTGTTGGAGATCCTGTGCTGTGCTGGAATGCCACGGACCGCCGCGGGTATCGAGCCGGCGCACAGGGGGCGCACAGACGCGCCGAGTGGCGGTCAGAAGGGGGAATCAGCGCCGGTCACTCACGACCACCACGGGGGCGTACTCAGGGCGTCCCCAGAACGCCGACACCGTGCTCCGCCGTTCACACGACGGGGTGCCTGGTCCAGAGGTTGCGACGCTAGTGCAGGGACGTTTCAAGAGGGATGGCAACGCTTCGGCGGAGCCGGAGCCGCACGGCGGGACTGGCCCCATGAATGGCGGCCCCTCGCCCCAGCACGCCCAGAACCCGGGCCCGGCCGGTGACGGCGGTGAGCGCCCCGGGCGTCCCGGCGCGTCGGCCCCCTCGGGGCCCGCGAGCCCGGCCCCGGCCCTGAAGCCGCCGGCCGGTCCGACCGGTCCCGGCCCGCGAATAGCCCTGCGCAACTGGCGCATCTCCACCCGACTGGTGTCGCTGCTCGCGCTCCCGGTGGTCGCGGCCACCTCGCTGGGCGCGCTGCGTATCAACCAGTCCATGGACGACATCCAGCAGCTCGACAACATGAAGCTGCTGACGGACATGACCAAGCAGGCCACCGAGCTGTCGGCCGCGCTCCAGGAGGAGCGCGACCAGTCGGCGGGCCCGCTCGCGCACGGCGGCAAGGCCACCGACTTCACGGTCAAGGGGCTGCGCGAGAAGACCGACCGGGCGATGAACAACTTCCTCGACTCGTCCGAGGAGATCGACAGCGCGAGCAAGGACGGCAACCTCAAGGGCGTCCGCGAGTACCTCATCCAGATCGCCGGTGAGCTCGGCGACCTGGCCCAGATCCGCAAGGGCGCCTACGCCTCCGAGGGCAACTCCACGCAGACGATCGAGGCGTACCACCGTCTGATCGAGAACCTAATCGACCTCTCCCAGGACATGGCCGAGGCGACCAGCAACCCGGACATGATCCAGCGCACGCGTGCGCTCGCGGCGTTCTCCTCCGCCAAGGAGTACTCCTCGATCCAGCGCGCGGCCCTCGCCGCGGCACTGCCCGCCAGCAACACCACGACCGGCAAGCTCTCCCCGAACGACCGGCTCTACGCCCAGTCCGCCCTGCAGAGCCAGAACTCCGAGATCCGCAGCTTCAAGAGCATCTACGGCGAGGACGCCGCCGCCGAGCTGCTGAAGCCGATCGAGGACGGCGGCAACTCCACGATCAAGGCCACCGACACCTACGCCGGCCGCGCCCTGATCTCCGCGAGCGGTCTCGCCCAGCAGGACAAGCGGTCCTACCGCGACTGGCTGGACGACAGCTCCACCAAGATCCAGCAGATGAAGAACATCGAGCACACCCTGCTCGAGGAGATGGAACAGAAGGCCCGCGAGCTGCGCAGCGCCACCGAGCGCGACGCGATCATCTCCGGTGCGCTGATCCTGATCGTGCTCGGTGTCTCGCTCGTCGGCGCCTTCGTCGTGGCCCGGTCCATGATCCGCTCGCTGCGCCGGCTGGAGGAGACCGCCACCAGGGTCGCCTCCGACCGTCTGCCCGAGCTGGTCAAGCAGCTGTCCGAGTCCGACCCGCAGGACGTCGACACGTCCGTGGAGTCGGTCGGTGTGCACTCCCGGGACGAGATCGGCCGGGTGGCCGCGGCCTTCGACGACGTGCACCGCGAGGCGGTCCGCCTCGCCGCCGAGCAGGCCCTGCTGCGGGGCAACGTCAACGCGATGTTCACCAACCTCTCGCGCCGCTCCCAGGGCCTCATCCAGCGTCAGCTGTCGCTCATCTCCGAACTGGAGTCCCGCGAGGCCGACCCGGATCAGCTGTCCTCGCTGTTCAAGCTCGACCACCTCGCCACGCGCATGCGCCGTAACGGTGAGAACCTCCTCGTCCTCGCCGGTGAGGAGCCCGGTCGGCGCTGGACCCGCCCGGTCCCGCTGGTCGACGTGCTCCGCGCCGCCGCCTCCGAGGTGGAGCAGTACGAGCGCATCGAGCTCGCCTCGGTGCCCACGACCGAGGTCGCCGGCCGCGTGGTCAACGACCTCGTGCACCTGCTCGCGGAGCTGCTGGAGAACGCGACCTCGTTCTCCTCGCCGCAGACCAAGGTCAAGGTCACCGGTCACGCCCTGCCCGACGGCCGGGTGCTGATCGAGATCCACGACACCGGTATCGGCCTCTCCCCCGAGGACCTCGCCGCGATCAACGAGCGGCTCGCCTCTCCCCCGACGGTGGACGTCTCCGTCTCCCGCCGCATGGGTCTGTTCGTGGTCGGCCGGCTGTCCCAGCGGCACGGCATCCGCATCCAGCTCCGCCCGTCCGACTCCGGTGGTACGACCGCGCTGGTCATGCTGCCCGTCGACGTCGCCCAGGGCGGCAGGAAGCCCCAGCCCAAGCAGGGCGGCCAGCCGCCGGTCGGCGGTGGCGGTCCGGCCGCCGCGCAGGCCGCGGCCGGTGCGGCGGCGGCCCGGCGGGCCGCCGGTGCCGGCCAGAACGGCGGCGCCCTCGGTGCCGGCGCCTCCGGTGGCGGTGCCTTCGGCGGCGGCGCCTCCGGTGGCGGCCGGCTCGGTGCCGGCCAGGGCCCGCGGGCCGCGCTGCCGGGACGCGACGGTGGCCGTCCGGCCGGTCAGGGCGGAGCGCGCGGACCGCAGGGTCCGGGCAACTCGATGTTCGAGCAGGGTCCGCCCGCGCAGGGCCGCCCGGCTCCGGCCGGTGCCGGGTTCGGTCAGGCGCCGGGTGCCCCGCAGGGCCTGCAGGCCGCGGGCACCGGCGCGCCGCAGGACGCCTTCGGCGGTGGCCGGGGCCGGCCGCAGCAGGGCGGCAACGCCGAGCAGGGCAAGGGCCGTCGGCCGCAGCTGCCGCCGCGCGGTGGCCCGCGGGCCGAGCTGCCCGGCGGCGACCCGCAGCCGCGCGTGCCGAGCTGGAGCGACGAGAACGCCCAGCCGCAGGTGCCGCGCGCCTCGCTGGACACCCCCCGTGGCCACGAGGAGCCGGACGTCTCCCGGACGTCCGCCCTGCCGCGTGTCGACGACCGTCAGGGCCCCGGCTCGACGGCGGAGATGCCGGCCGTGCCGCGCGACGACGAGCGTCAGGGCCCGGCCGACTTCGGCGGCCAGCAGCACCAAGGCCAGTACGACCCGAACTCGGGCCAGTTCGTCCGGCCGGACGTCTTCGGCGCCCCGGCAGGCCGCCGCGACCCGTCCTCCGCGACGGGCCAGTTCCCGGCACCGCAGCAGGCCCCGCAGTCGTACGACAACGGTTCCACCGGTCAGTACCCGGCACCGCAGCAGGCTCCGCAGTCCTATGACGACGGCTCCACCGGGCAGTATCCGGCGCCCCGTCAGGACAACGGCACCACCGGGCAGTACCCGGCGCCGCGCCAGGACGCGACCGGCCAGTACCCCGCGCAGCGGCAGGGCAACGACTCCGGCCGTCCCCCGCTGCCCGGTCCGGCCACCCCGGCCGACCCGGCGGGCACGGGCCGGTTCGAGCGGCCGCAGGTCAACGGCGGCTCCGACTTCGCAGCCCCGCGTCCGCCGGCGCCGCAGCCCCGGCCCGTCCGGCAGGAGCCCGAGGCGCTGCCGCCGGCGAGCGGCCCGGGCGACGGGCGTACGCCGCTGTACGACACACTGGAGACCAACTGGTTCCACGGGCAGCAGGAGCAGCAGGAGCAGAGCAACGGCTCGGCTCCGGCCGCTCCGCAGCAGCCGCAGGGGCCCACCGGCCCGCAGCGGTCCGCGTCCGCCGGCTGGCGCACCTCGCCCAACGACGACCTCGTCCGCCAGGCCGAGCGCGTCCGTCAGCCCGCCGCAGGCGGGGTCACCACCTCCGGCCTGCCTCGCCGGGTGCCCCGGGCGAACCTCGTCCCGGGCACGGCTCAGCAGCAACCGCACCAGAGCGGTCCGCAGGTCTCGCGCGCCCCCGATGACGTGCGCGGCCGGCTGACCAATCTCCGTCGGGGTATCGCACAGGGTCGTCAGGCCGGATCCACCCAGACCGGCAGCTTCCCACGGCCCACTCACCAGCAGGAGCGTTAGTTGAGTCCGATGAGCCAGGCGGCACAGAACCTCAACTGGTTGATCACCAACTTCGTGGACAACACCCCCGGGGTGTCCCACACCGTCGTCGTGTCCGCCGACGGCCTCCTCCTGGCGATGTCGGAGGGCTTCCCGCGCGATCGCGCGGACCAGCTCGCGGCCGTCGCCTCGGGGCTGACGTCCCTGACGGCAGGCGCCTCCCGCATCTTCGAGGGCGGCGAGGTGGCCCAGACGGTCGTCGAGATGGAGCGGGGATTCCTCTTCCTCATGTCCGTCTCGGACGGTTCGTCCCTGGCCGTCCTCGCGCACCCGGAGTGCGACATCGGCCTCGTCGGCTACGAGATGGCGCTCCTGGTCGACCGCGCGGGCGCGGTCCTCACCCCCGACCTGCGCGCCGAGCTCCAAGGCAGTCTGCTCCACTGATAGGCCCCGGCACCACCCGTCTCACCACATCACCGTCCGGCCGCCACACACCCCACACAGGCCTCGTCAGACGGCTTGATCTGACCGACTTGCTGTCCCGCCCGGAGGACCCATGACCCCGCCCACCGCCTCTCATGATCCGTACGCGGAGCCGTACGAGGACGAGGGCGACCAGCCGCTGGTACGGCCGTACGCCATGACCGGCGGCAGGACCCGGCCGCGCTATCAGCTCGCCATCGAGGCACTGATCAGTACGACCGCGGACCCCGCCGCGCTCATGGGCCTGCTCCCGGAGCACCAGCGGATCTGCCACCTGTGCCGTGAGGTCAAGTCGGTGGCCGAGGTCTCCGCCCTGCTCAACATGCCGCTGGGTGTGGCGCGCATCCTGGTCGCGGACCTCGCGGAGGCCGGTCTCGTCGCGATCCACCAGCCGGGCGGCGACGAGGCCACCGGTGCGCCGGACGTGACACTGCTCGAAAGGGTGCTCAGTGGACTTCGCAAGCTCTGACGCGGGTCGTTCCACCACCTCCGCGAAGATCGTGGTGGCGGGCGGCTTCGGCGTGGGCAAGACCACGTTCGTGGGTGCCGTCTCGGAGATCAACCCGCTGCGCACCGAGGCCGTGATGACTTCGGCCAGCGCGGGGATCGACGACCTGACCCACACCGGGGACAAGACCACCACCACGGTGGCCATGGACTTCGGCCGTATCACCCTGGACCAGGACCTGATCCTGTACCTCTTCGGTACGCCCGGTCAGGACCGCTTCTGGTTCATGTGGGACGATCTGGTACGCGGTGCCATCGGCGCGGTGGTGCTCGTGGACACCCGGCGCCTGGCGGACTGCTTCCCGGCGGTGGACTACTTCGAGAACAGCGGCCTGCCGTTCGTCATCGCCCTCAACGGTTTCGACGGCCAGCAGCCCTACACGCCCGACGAGGTGCGCGAGGCGCTGCAGATCGGTCCGGACACTCCGATCATCACGACCGACGCCCGGCACCGGGCCGACGCGAAGAGTGCCCTGATCACGCTGGTGGAGCACGCCCTGATGGCCCGGCTGAGGTAGCACCCAATTCTGAAGCGCTATACGGCAGTTGTCGTAGATGCACCGGAGCCGACTGTGTCCTTTGACACGGTCGGCCAAGGTGTTCATAACGTTTCGGCAGAGAACTGGGGTGGTACGGCCACGCGTCGCGCACATCCGGTCTCGCTGTGCGCACGACCGCCCCGCCTTTTGGCGGGGCTCGCTCTTTATGACCGTTTTATCTGGGGCTTACACCCCCTTGAATCCCTGCCCTCGACTGTTTGGAAGAGCGCAGGTCGTCGTGCTGGAATGCCTGAACTGCCCAATAGTCAATGACGTACTCGTCCTACGAGGACGTGATGGGGCTCTGAGACACTGCGGCACATGGTTGGTGCCGACCGCCGAGAGGTTGTTGGTCGAGTGAGGCGAAGCAAGAACAGTCCCGAGCCGTCGGCCCGGGGCAACTTCACCCCGCCGCCGCGCACAGCGGCGCCCGCCCCCGTGCCCGGTTCGGAGCCGACGGCCGCGCCCGCTCAGAGCGGTGGCCGTCTCTCGCCGCGCAACTGGCGTGTGGCGACCCGGCTGAACGCGATCCTGCTCATACCCGTGCTGGTCGGCCTCGTCATGGGCGGCTTCCAGGTGAAAAGCTCGATCGACACCTGGCAGGAGGCCGAGGACGCCGAGAACACCGCGCGCCTGGTCCGCGCCTCGCTGCTGTACGCCAACGCCCTCTACAACGAGCGTGACGCCTCGGCGGCGCCCCTGCTGAAGGGCAGCGCCCAGACCGCCCAGGACAAGGCGACCGTCACCCAGGTCCGCAAGGCCACCGACGAGGCCGCCGACGCCTTCGACGCCGCCGCCCAGAACATGCCGGCCAAGCCCGGCCTGGAGCGCCGGCTGAAGCTGTTCCGCGAGGCCGAGCCCAAGCTGCAGACCCTGCGCCAGGTCGCCTACACCTCCAAGCTCAAGGGCGTCCAGACCGAAGAGGGCTACGTCGAGGTGGCCCACCCGCTGACCGAGTTCGCCAACGAACTCGGCCTCGGCACCGGCAACATCACCAGCTACGGCCGGACCGTGTACGCCATCGAGCTCACGAAGGCGGCCCTGTCGCTGCAGCGCTCGATCGGCATGCACATCCTGGTCAAGCCCGGCCCCGACGACGGCAACCTGGCCAGCCAGCGCGTCGCCCTGTCCTCGTACGCCTACCTCGAGCGCATCGCCGTGCAGGAGTACATCGGCGGTGGCACCGAGCAGGACGCGGCCAAGCTCAAGGAGGCCGAGGCCAAGCTCAGGGCCGACGGCGCCGCGATGGCCCGCGAGGCCAAGGCCAAGAACCCGGACTACGTCCCCCCGCCGGCCAACCCGACGACGATGATCTCGGCCGTCGCGACGCTGCAGAGCACCGACCCGAGCGCCCGCGCCGCCCTCGCCGAGAAGGGCATCACCGCCGAGAACTGGTGGGCGGTCAACACGCTCAAGTTCAACGCGTACGAGAAGATCGAGACGGACCTGGCCGACAAGGCCGTGAGCGAAGCGTCCGACATCGCCGACAGTGCCCAGCGCGACGCCTACATCACCGGTGCCGCCGTCGTCGTCGCCCTGCTCCTGGCGTTCATCCTGGCCGGTGCCGTCGCCCGCCAGATGAGCCGCTCGATGCGCCAGCTGCGCAACGCCGCGTTCGGCATCGCCGAGCAGCGCCTGCCGATGCTGGTCGACCAGCTCTCGCGCACCGACCCGGGCCGCGTCGACACCCGCGTCCAGGCCATCCCGATCACCACCACGGACGAGATCGGCGAGGTCGCCCGCGCCTTCGACCAGGTCCACCGCGAGGCCGTCCGGCTCGCCGCCGAACAGGCCCTGCTGCGGGGCAACATCAACGCGATCTTCACCAACCTCTCGCGCCGCAACCAGTCGCTGATCGAGGGCCAGCTGACCCTGATCACCGACCTGGAGAACAACGAGGCCGACCCGGACCAGCTGGAGAACCTCTTCAAGCTGGACCACCTGGCGACCCGTATGCGCCGCAACGGCGAGAACCTCCTGGTCCTGGCGGGCGAGGAGCCCGGCCGACGCTGGGACCAGCCGGTGCCGCTGGTCGACGTGCTGCGCGCCGCCTCCTCCGAGGTGGAGCAGTACGAACGCATCGAGCTGTCGGGCGTGCCGGAGGCCGAGATCCACGGCCGGGCCGTGACCGACCTGGTGCACCTGCTCGCCGAGCTGCTGGAGAACGCCACCACGTTCTCCTCCCCGCAGACCAAGGTCCGCGTCACCGCGACCCGGCTGCCCGACGGCCGCGTGATGATCGAGATCCACGACAAGGGCATCGGCCTGACCGCCGAGGACTTTGCGGACATCAACCACAAGCTGGCCAACCCGCCGACCGTGGACGCCGCGATCTCGCAGCGCATGGGCCTGTTCGTGGTCGGCCGGCTGTCCGACCGGCACGGCATCCGCGTGCAGCTGCGCCCCTCGGGCGAGCAGGCCGGCACCACCTCGCTGGTCATGCTGCCCGACGCGATCACGCACGGCGGTGGCGGCGAGAGCCACGTGGACCGCGACGAGTTCACGGTCTCGCAGATCATCCCGGAGCAGAACTTCGGCGGCGAGAACTTCGGCCAGCCCATGCGCACCGCCGCGGAGCTCGGCTTCGACGACAGCCGCTACTCCGACGTCCCCGACGACATACGCGAGCTGGACCCCGTCGGCCGCTCCCTGATGCGCGAGGAGCGCCGGGCGGCCCTGGAGGCCCAGTCCCAGGGCGAGCAGCCCGCCCTGCCCGGCCGGAACGGCCAGGAGCAGGCCGAGGCGTCCGCGTACCAGGAGGAGTTCAACGGGCAGCAGGGCTACGGGCAGAACTACGACACCGGCCAGAGCGGCTACCCGGAGCAGCAGCCCGCCTCCTACGACGGCCGGCAGGCCTACGAGGAGCAGCAGGCGCCGTACGAGGAGCAGGGGCAGGCCGCGTACGAGGAACCGCAGCGGGCGGCGTACGACGAGCAGTACTACGCGCCGAACGGCGGCCTGCCGCAGAACGACACCTTCTCGCCGAACGGCGGCTACCCGGATCCTTCCTATGCGGAGCCGGCCCGGGAGGAGTCCGCGGGGCAGGGCGTGGGCGTGCCCGACAGCTTCCCGGCGTTCGAGCAACGGCGCCACCAGGACGACTGGCCGCAGCAGGACGGTTACCAGAACGGCTACCCGAACCAGTACCCTTCTCAGGCCCAGGAAACGGAATCTGCGCAGGCCGCTGACGCGAGTGAGCAGGACCGCGTAGGCTTCGAGCGTCCGGGACCGGCCCCCTCCGCCGCCCACGCGCTGACCGACGCCGGGCTTCCCCGCCGCGGAGCCACCGCCGGCGGTACGAACGGCACGGGTGGCGCACGGCACGCGAGCCAGGAGCCGCCGGCCTCCACGCAGGAGAGCAACGGCGACAGCGACTGGCGCTCGGCCAACGACGAGCGGTGGCAGCAGGCCTCGCAGCTCCGGAAGCCGAAGGCGGGCGGGGTCACCTCCTCCGGCCTGCCGAGGCGGGTTCCCAAGGCCAACCTGATCGAGGGGTCCGCCGAGAGCACTCCCCAGGGAGGCCCACAGGTCTCCCGCGCCCCGGAGGACGTCCGGGGCAGGCTGAGCAACCTGCGCCGGGGTGTCCAACGCGGACGCAGCGCAGGCAGTGAAACGAACGGCCAGGGCTTCGGTCCTGACAGCACCTACAACCAGGAGCGTTAGTGTGAGCCCGATGAGCCAGGCGGCACAGAACCTGAACTGGTTGATCACCAACTTCGTGGACAACACCCCGGGGGTGTCCCACACGGTGGTGGTCTCCGCCGACGGACTCCTTCTGGCGATGTCCGAAGGCTTCCCCCGCGACCGCGCCGACCAGCTCGCGGCCGTCGCCTCCGGTCTGACGTCTCTGACGGCAGGCGCCTCCCGGATCTTCGAGGGCGGCAGCGTGAATCAGACGGTTGTGGAGATGGAGCGGGGATTCCTCTTCATCATGTCCATCTCCGACGGATCGTCGCTCGCGGTCCTCGCCCACCCCGAGGCGGACATCGGCCTCATCGGGTACGAGATGGCCCTGCTGGTGGACCGGGCCGGTACGGTCCTGACCCCGGACCTTCGTGCGGAGCTCCAGGGGAGCCTGCTCAACTAATCGACGGACGGTGCGTTTTGGCGTCCCGTGGCCGTAAGGTTTCGGGACGCGGCTCCACAGCGATGGGTGCCAGGCACAGTCGGAGGAGGAGAAAGTGGCAACACCCCCAGGCGGTTCGTCAGGCAACTGGTCGTACGGCCCTGCCCAGGGTCAGGGCGACGGTGGTCAGACCCCGAACCGTTACAACTTTCCCTCCGCACCGAGCCACCGGCAGCCGTACGCGCCACAGGGCCCCGGCCCGTCGCCGTACGACCAGCCTCCGGCCCCGCGCATCCAGCCCGTGCAGCCGCAGCGCCGCACCCCCGAGCCGGCGCCCGGTGGGGCGTCGAACCAGCACAATCCGCTGGTGCGTCCGTACGCCATGACCGGTGGCCGGACCCGCCCGCGTTACCAGCTCGCCATCGAGGCGCTGGTGCACACCACCGCGCAGCCGCACCAGATGCAGGGCCAACTGCCCGAGCATCAGCGGATCTGCAACCTCTGCCGGGAAATCAAGTCGGTCGCCGAGATCTCGGCGCTCCTCACGATTCCTCTCGGCGTGGCCAGGATCCTCGTCGCCGACTTGGCGGAGGCGGGACTGGTCGCCATCCATCAGCCCGGCGGCGACGAGAGCGCCGGCGGCCAGCCAGACGTGACACTGCTCGAAAGGGTGCTCAGTGGACTTCGCAAGCTCTAGCGGAGGGCCTTCCCGCTCCACCACGTCCGCGAAGATCGTGGTGGCTGGCGGCTTCGGCGTGGGCAAGACCACGTTCGTCGGCGCCGTCTCGGAGATCAATCCGCTGCGCACAGAGGCCGTCATGACGTCCGCTTCGGCGGGCATCGACGACCTGACCCACACCGGGGACAAGACCACCACCACGGTGGCCATGGACTTCGGCCGTATCACCCTGGACCAGGACCTGATCCTGTACCTCTTCGGTACGCCCGGTCAGGACCGCTTCTGGTTCATGTGGGACGACCTGGTGCGCGGCGCCATCGGCGCGATCGTGCTGGTCGACACGAGGAGGCTCGCCGACTGCTTCCCCGCCGTCGACTACTTCGAGAACTCGGGGCTGCCGTTCGTCATCGCCCTCAACGGCTTCGACGGCCAGCAGCCGTACACCCCGGACGAGGTCCGGGAGGCGCTGCAGATCGGTCCGGACACGCCGATCATCACGACCGACGCGCGGCATCGCGCCGATGCGAAGAGTGCGCTGATCACGCTGGTCGAGCACGCGCTGATGGCTCGGCTGCGGTAGTTCTCCGTTGCTGTGGGACAGCCCCTGGCGGCCTTCGGGCTGCCGGGGGCTGTCGCGTTGCCGGGTGCGGGTTCGTGGGGGCTTGTCGCGCAGTTCCCCGCGCCCCCAACACGAAGAAGGCCCCTCTCTGCGAGGGGCCTTCTTCGATCCGGGGTCAGCGCCAGCTGTGCGGGGCGCGGAAGCCGGGCTCGCGTTCCAGGCGGCGCCAGCCGGCCTTGACGCGGCCGCGGTGGGCCGGGGTGGGGTCCGTGGGGCGGGCGGCGGCGCGGGCCAGGAGGATCGCCGTGATGGCGGCGACCTCCTCGGGCTCGGCGTGGCCCTTCTCGACGCGGATGTCAGGCGTGTCCATGGGTGTCAGTCTCCGTGGCTGAGATGTCCGCAGGGTTACTGCGGCGGGTTGCCGTGCTTGCGGGACGGCAGGTCCGCGTGCTTGGTCTGGAGCATCGCGAGGGACTTGATGAGGACCTCGCGGGTCTCGGCGGGGTCGATGACGTCGTCGACCAGGCCGCGCTCGGCCGCGTAGTAGGGGTGCATGAGCTCGGACTTGTACTCCTTGACCATGCGCGCGCGCATGGCCTCGGGGTCCTCGGCCTCGGCGATCTGGCGGCGGAAGATGACGTTGGCGGCGCCTTCCGCGCCCATGACCGCGATCTCGTTGGTCGGCCAGGCGTAGGTGAGGTCGGCACCGATGGACTGGCTGTCCATGACGATGTACGCACCTCCGTAGGCCTTGCGCAGGATCAGCGAGATCCTCGGCACGGTCGCGTTGCAGTAGGCGTACAGCAGCTTCGCGCCGTGGCGGATGATGCCACCGTGCTCCTGGTCGACGCCCGGAAGGAAGCCGGGGACGTCCAGAAGGGTGATGATCGGGATGTTGAAGGCGTCGCACATCTGGACGAAGCGGGCCGCCTTCTCGGAGGCCTCGATGTCCAGGACGCCCGCCAGCACCTGGGGCTGGTTGGCGATGATGCCGACGACCTGGCCGTCCATCCGGCCCAGGGCGCAGATGATGTTGCGGGCCCAGCGCTCGTGGACCTCCAGGTACTCGCCGTCGTCGACGATCTCCTCGATGACCTTGGTCATGTCGTAGGGCCGGTTGCCGTCCGCCGGGACCAGGTCCAACAGGACGTCCGAGCGGCGGTCGACGGGGTCGGAGGCCTCGGCGCGGGGCGGGTTCTCGCGGTTGTTCTGCGGGAGGAGCGACAGGAGGTAGCGGACCTCCGCGATGCACGTCTCCTCGTCGTCGTAGGCGAAGTGGCAGACACCGCTGGTCTCGGCGTGGACGTCGGCGCCGCCCAGGCCGTTCTGGGTGATCTCCTCGCCGGTGACCGCCTTGACGACGTCCGGGCCGGTGATGAACATCTGCGAGGTCTCGCGGACCATGAACACGAAGTCGGTCAGGGCCGGGCTGTAGGCGGCGCCGCCCGCGCACGGGCCGAGCATCACCGAGATCTGCGGGATGACGCCGGAGGCCTTGGTGTTGCGCTGGAAGATGCCGCCGTAGCCCGCGAGGGCCGAGACGCCTTCCTGGATGCGGGCGCCGGCGCCGTCGTTGAGGGAGACCAGCGGGGCACCGGCCGCGATGGCCATGTCCATGATCTTGTGGATCTTCGTGGCGTGGGCCTCGCCCAGCGCGCCGCCGAAGATGCGGAAGTCGTGGGCGTAGACGAAGACCGTGCGGCCCTCCACCGTGCCCCAGCCGGTGATCACACCGTCGGTGTACGGCTTCTTGGCCTCCAGGCCGAAGCCCGTGGCCCGGTGCCGGCGCAGTTGCTCGACCTCCCGGAAGGAGTCCGGGTCGAGGAGAAGTTCGATGCGCTCACGCGCGGTCAGCTTGCCCTTGGCGTGCTGCGCCTTGGTCGCCTTCTCGCTCGGTCCGGCCACCGCCTGCGCACGGATCTCGTGCAGTTCGGCCACGCGTCCACGCGCGTCGGTCGGCTCACCCGGCGCCTCATCCAAAACGGTCATGTAGCGACCTTACGAAGCCGACCTGGAAAAGCGGGCCGTCGACTCCTCACAGTCTCCGGCGTGTTTTCCTGGTACCACTGAACAGAACCACGCCGGGGTGCAGCCTTTTCGACTGCTCAGAGGGCGTGCGGCTTGTAGGGGTCACACAAGCGGCTCAATGGAGTGTCATGTCACACCGGTGGGTGGCGCATGCCGTCCCCGGGGTGATGCGCAGCCGCAGCCGGCGGCCGTGGCGAGGACCTCGACGGTCTCGTCCGCGCGCACGACCCGGCGGACCGGGCGGTCCCAGGTGATCTCCAGCGGTTCGCCCGTGCGGGGCGGTTCGCTCACGCAGAGGGTGGCGGTGCGGCCCCTGCGGACGGTCAGCACGCTCGCTCCGGCGGAGGCGGCGAGGGGGCCGGCCGTGCCGGGTTGCCAGAAGTTCGCGGCCGTCAGGCCGAGGGAGGGCACCGCCACGGCCTGCCGGGTGGCGTCGTTGGCGAGGATCGACAGCCACCGGCGGTCGGCGGCGCGGCGGGCGACCGTCCGGCGGGACGCCCCAGGTAGCAGGGCGTAGGCGTAGCTCGCGTCGGCGGGATCGGTTCCGTGGTCGAGCCACAGGGTCTGCCAGCGGCGGGTGCGGCGCTCGGTGGTGGAGCCGGTGTTGATGTCGGACCAGGCGCCGGTGCGGTCCTCGCGCAGCGTCCTCGGCTCGCCGTCGAGCAGCAGCCAGCCGCCGTGGTCCTCCAGGTGGGCCCAGCCGGGGCCCTGGGCGAAGCGCTGGGTGCCGTGCGCGCCGAGGTGGCGGTTGTCGACGATGGTCTCGACCGGAACGCCGTCGGAGCAGGTGATCCCGGCGCCCAGGCAGATCACCGCGTCCGCGGCGCAGAACCAGGACTTGCGGGCCTGGAGGGTGGAGCCGAGGCCTTTGATGTGCTGGCCGAGGGCCGCGTAGGTGCCGTCGGTGGTGCCGCCCACCCAGCGGGCGTCGGGGCGGGCCGTGCCCCACTCGCCGCCCTCCCGGTCGGCGAGCCGCCGGGTGGAGACGGTGGTGCCGGGCAGCCGGTACCAGTCGACGGTCGGCCAGTACCAGTCCGTGTACTGGTCGCTCGCGCCGGCCCACCAGCTGACCAGGCCGGCGCCGGTGTGCCAGCCGCGCGGGTTCTCGCCGTTGCCGCACTCGTAGTGGGCGATGCGGTCGCTGGCCATGGCGATGTTCACGGTGAAGCCGGGGCGGCGGTGGACGGCGCGGTCCATGGCGGCGAAGAGGTGGTGACCGATGGGTTCGGGGGCGGCCGGGACGGGCGAGGCGGCGATGGTGTGCAGCCGGGCGAGGGTGGCGACGCCGAACTGGGGTGCCGTCAGCAGCGGTGCCACGGTGTCGCGTTCGATCCAGCCCTTGATGCGGGCGTGCCAGCGGTCGCGTTCCTCCTGGCTCGCACCCTCGGCGAGGATGGCGAGGGCGGCGATGAGCTGTCCGCCGTGGAAGTGGTCGGAGCGCAGGACACCCCGCTCGTCGGAGGCGAGGTGACCCCGGCTGATGGCGCGGCCGTTGACGCTGTCCATGACCAGGCCGTCGTGGATGAGCGGCGCGTAGGCGCGTTCGACGCTGTCGAGGACGATCTGCCGGTTCGGGTCGGTGACCTCCCAGTCCGACCCGGCGAGCAGGGCGAACAGCCGGCCGAGGCCGTCGAGCATGACCTGCCCGTAGGTGCCCGAGTAGGCGACCCAGGTGTGCTGGACGAAGGAGCCGTCGGCGTAGAGGCCGTCGCCGCGGGTGACGTACGGGAAGACCGGGGAGAGCGCGTCCCGGGCCAGGGCGATCTTGGCGGGGGCGCGTCCGAGGATGCCGCGCAGGGCGACGGAGCGGCACAGGTCGACGCGGTTGGCGCCGGTGGAGGTGCCGGAGTAGTCGCCGAGGGCCGAGTCGGGGACGAAGTGGTCGACGGCGGCGCAGGCGGCCTCGACACGGGCGTCGCCCAGCCGGTCGTACAGGGCGGCCGTGATGTCCAGGAGCAGGCGGGGGCTGCCGATCTGCCACTCCCACCAGTTGCCGTAGGGGGTGGTGGCGGGGTGGTAGACGGTGGCGGCGAGGTGGTCGAGGCCGCTCAGGACGCCGGCGAGGAGGTCCGGGTCGCCGGTCGAGCCGGTGCCCTGCTGGACGCAGGCCTGGGTCATGGTCCACAGGCGGTTGTAGCTGCGGGTGATGCCGGCCGGCGGGTCGAAGGGGTGGTCCGCCCACAGGGAGTTCGCCGCCGGGGCCATGGTCGCCAGCAGATCCCGGGCGAGCGCGCCGGTCCGGGCGAGCCGGGAGGCGTACGGCTCGGCGGCGGGGTCGTACCCCGCGCCGAGCGCGATGGAGAGCCAGCGTCGGCGCAGCGTGTCGTACGGGTCGCCGGGCGGACCCGCGACCCGGGCCGCGGGCGTCGCGCCCCCGGTCGCCGCCAGCGCCGCGGCGGCCAGCAGCAGGGCACGGCGGCTCGGACGGGTCGGGCCGGCTGCCTTGCCCGCCTGACGGAGGAACACTCGGCGCGGCGCAGTCATGCTCCTGCCCTACCACGGTCAGCCGGTCACCTGAACGGAGGATCCGGCCGGAGTGACCGGGATGGCGGAACGGGCAGCCGGCCCCGAAGGGCCGGTCCCGCCTTGTGAGTCGGCCAGGCGCCACGGTGGGGTACCGGGCGGACGCCCGACCACCCGCACCGGACGGACCGCCGCACAGCGGCACCGCACGGACCGCCGAGCCCGTAGGCACCGGTCGCCCAGCCGAGCGGCGGGATATACGTCGACGCGCTGCCGCAGGACGACTCGAAGCCCGGCGCAGTGCCGTCGCCCGGGACAGAGGCCCGCGCCGAGCCGCTCGTCCTCCCCGCAGGCGGCGGTACAGGCCCGGGCCGCTCGCACGGGCACGGGGCTGGGACGGCGGGGCCAGGTGGGCCTCGTCGCGGTGGCGTCGGACAGCGCCGACGCCCGACGCGGTGCCGTCGCCCGGGGCAGAGGGCGCGCGCCGAGCCGCTCGTCCTACTGCCACGGCGGCTTCGGCCCGGCAAGCGCATGCCCCACCGGGCGAGCGGACGGTCAGCCCCGGCGATCCCGCAGGCGGCGGTACAAGCCCGGGCCGCGCGCGCGGGGCTGGGACGGCGGGGCCAGGTGGGCCTCGTCGCGGTGGCGTCGGACGGCGTCGAAGATCGTGGCGGCGACGTCGCCGGGGGTGAGGAGGCCGGCGCGGGAGGCGGGGTCGGGTCCGGCTCGGCGGGTGCGCAGATCCGTGTCGACGGGGCCGGGGACGACGAAGGTCACGCCGACGCCCGTGCCGCGCAGTTCCCGGCGCAGTGCCCGGGCGAAGGCGGCGAGGCCGGCCTTGGCGGCGCAGTACACCGCTTCCTGCCGCGCGCCCGCGCGGTCCGCGAGCGCGCCGAGCAGCACCACGCGGCCGCGCCCCGCCGCGATCATGGTCGGCAGGACCTCGCGCACGAGATGGAGCGTGGCGTTGAGGTCCAGGGTGAGCACCCGGTCGATGTCGGTGTGCGGCATGGCGGCGAAGGGGCCCGTCCAGCCGATGTCCGCCCCGGCGACCAGGACGTCGATCCGTCCGGTCATGTGCAGTGCGGAGCGGGCGAGCAGACGCGGTCCGTCCGGGGCGGCGAGGTCGGCGGGCAGGACGACGGCCGACGTGCCGGCGGCGGTCCGTTCCAGGCGGTACCGGTCGCGCCCGCCGAGCAGGAGCTGCCAGCCGTCCATGGCGAAGCGCCGTGCCGTGGCCGCCCCGATGTCCGAGGAGGCACCGGTGACCAGGGCCACGCGCCGGTCGAGGCGCCGTTCCGGTCCGTACACGCGCGTCCGGGCGGGGACGGGAGCGCCGGCACGGCGCGGGCGGGCGTCGGCCGGTGGGTCGTAGGCCGGGCCGGAGCCGGTGAGTGTCACGAGTCGTCTCCCCTGCGCTGTGCCTCGTCTGTCTCCCTACGGTCCTTTGCTACGGAACCCCGACTTCCGGAGCACCGCCACCGCACCTCGTCACCCCGGTGGTCCGCACTGACCGGCCGGCGGCCCGCCACCCGGGCGATCCGCGGGTCGCGGCGTCGTGGCACCCGGACGGGGCGGAACCACCCGTACGGGGCGGCCCGGTGCCGCCAGGCGGCGGTACGGGCGAGCGCGCGGGACTCGATGCGAACACACCTCGCGAAGATGTTGAAGGTTGAACGGAATAGGTCTACGGTGGGTCGTGTTGGGTAGTTCAACATTCAACATAAGCCGCAGGAGGCACCCCATGAGCATCTTCAGCCGCACCGACACCGAGACCGCCACCGCCACGGGCACCGCCGTCACCCCGGAGCTCGCCGCCCTGACCGGCGACTACACGATCGACCCCGCGCACTCGACGATCGGGTTCGTCGCCCGCCACGCCATGGTCACCAACGTCAAGGGCGGCTTCCAGGACTTCACCGGCACGCTGCACCTCGACGGCAGCGACCCCTCGCGGTCCACGGCCTCGCTCGACGTCGTGATGGACAGCATCGAGACGGGCAACGCCGACCGCGACGGGCACCTCAAGAGCGCGGACTTCTTCAAGGCGGACGAGTTCCCGACCATGACGTTCCGCTCCACCAAGGCCGAGGCGCTTGGCGGCGACGACTACCGCATCACCGGCGACCTGACCATCCTCGGCACGACCCGTCCCCTCACCATCGACCTGGAGTTCAACGGCGCCGCGAAGGACCCCTTCGGCAACGAGCGCGTCGGCTTCGAGGGCAAGGCGCAGATCCTGCGCTCCGAGTGGGGCCTGACCTGGAACGCCGCGCTGGAGACCGGTGGCGTGCTGGTCTCCGACAAGATCAAGCTCAGCTTCGACATCTCGGCGATCCGGAACGCGTGAACCGGCGGCACCGGCCCGGCGAACCCCCGCCGGGCCGGCCTGGCCGGATCGCGCCCCTTGTGCGAGAACCGTCGGCGTTCCCATAATCCAGCAGCACAATTTTGACCAGTCCATGCCAGCACATGGACGTTCTTTTTTGCTGCCTTGCTGTCATGCGCTCGTCAAATGATGCTTCGGTTGCACGTCTCCCCGGTCAACCCCCCACGGAAGGCATCACGTTGAAGAGACTCCTCACGGTGCTCAAGAGATGCGCGGTCCTCGGCGCCGCCGCCCTCGCGATCGCCAGCCTCCAGCCCGTCTCCGCCGCGCAGGCCGCCCCCTCGCCCGTCGTCGGCGGGACCCGTGCCGCGCAGGGCGAGTTCCCGTTCATGGTCCGGCTCTCGATGGGCTGCGGCGGCGCGCTCTACACCCAGCAGATCGTGCTCACGGCCGCGCACTGCGTGGGCAGCTCCGGCAACAACACGAGCATCACGGCCACCGCGGGGGTCGTCGACCTGCAGTCCACCAGCGGCCGCGTCCAGGTCCGCTCCACCAAGGTGCTGCGCGCCCCCGGCTACAACGGCACCGGCAAGGACTGGGCGCTGATCAAGCTGGCCCAGCCCATCAACCTGCCGACCCTGAAGATCGCCACCACCGCGCAGTACAACACCGGTGACTTCACCGTCGCCGGCTGGGGCGCGAACCGCGAGGGCGGCGCCCAGCAGCGCTACCTGCTGAAGGCGACCGTGCCGTTCGTCAGCGACGCCGCCTGCAGGGCCTACGGCGGTCTGTACAGCGGCCTCGTCGCGAGCGAGGAGATCTGCGCCGGCTTCGACGCGGGCGGCGTGGACACCTGCCAGGGCGACTCCGGCGGCCCCATGTTCCGCAAGGACAACGCCGGTGACTGGATCCAGGTCGGCATCGTCAGCTGGGGCGAGGGCTGCGCCCGGCCCGAGGCGCCCGGCGTCTACACCGAGGTCTCGACCTTCGCCTCCGCGATCGCCTCGGCGGCGTCCACGCTCTGACCCACCGCGCACTCCGACCCACCACGCACCGGACGGCCCGGCACCGACGGGGTGCCGGGCCGTCCGGGGC
>NZ_JBEOTZ010000051.1:0-32217 GCF_040303825.1 Streptomyces sp. NPDC094143 | reverse complement strand
TCCTCGCGTGGAGCACGGTGATGACCGTGCTGGGACACCTCGCCGCGGCCGTGGCCCTGCTGCCCTCGCTCGGCCTGCTGGTGCAGCAGCTCACCACCGCCGCCCACAGCTGCGGCACCACGCCCGCCCACGCCCCGGCGCCGCAGCCGGCCGGGCCCGAGGAGCCGCAACGATGACCTCCACTCCTCAGAACGATCCACCCCCTGCCGGGGATGTGCCGGACGCACCGCTGTCCGTGGCGCCCGCCCCGTTCGTACCGGGCCGGCGCGGCCGCCGCGCGGAGCCGATGGCCGACAACCTCGGCCCCAGCCACGGCCCTGCTCGAGCGTCTGCGCCACCAGATATCCACTCGCGGCATCACCCTCGACGAGCTCGCACGGATCACCGGCTTCTCCAAGACCCGCATCTCCGCTCTCCTGCGTGGCATCGAGTACTACCCCAGCTGGGAACTCACCTACAGCGTCATCCACGCCCTCGGACTGCCGCCCTGGCCCCTGTGCCGCCTGTGGACCGCCGGCGCCTACGAGGCCGCCAAATCCACCACGTGGATCACCCAACGCATCGCGGCCGTCCGGCCGCTGGGGCCCGAGGAGCGGCCCGTGGAACACCACGGCTTCATCGAGCAGATGGAGCACTACTACACCGCCTACGCCCGCGCCCTGCTCCACATCGAACGGCCCGAACGGATCGTGGCCGAGGCCTTCGACATCCTGTGGGCCGGCTGGGACGAAGCAGAAGCCGCGGCCGGCCCCAACCTCCCCCGCTACGCCTGGCGGCTGCTGCGCTCCCGGGTCATGTGCTCCGCGTCAGACGGCACCCCGACGGGCGCCCCGACCTGCGCCCGGCCGCGTTCATGACCGTCGCACAGAGCCGGATCGAGGACCCGGTGGCCCGGTTCGTCGAGATCAGCGAAGTCGCCGACTTCTTCAACACGATCAGCCACGTCGTCCTGCGCTACCTGTGCGAGTTCACCCCCGACGAGGTCCAGGAAGCCACCGGCCTGTCCCCGGCCCACGTCCACACTCTCGACCACCACGCACGAGGAGCCCTCGAACACCTCCACGACCGTCCCACCGCCCGGGAGTGATCACCCCGACATGAGTGCCATCGATGACCTCCTCGCCCGCTCGGCTCTGCTGAAGAACCCCCGCATCCCCGCGGACACCATTCCCTGCCTCGGCACCCGTTCCGAGGACACCTCCCCGCCCGACGAATCCTGGAGCCTCGCCGAAGAGACCCTCGTCGACGACACCGCCGCCGAGCACCTGCGTTCCTTGTGCGAGGTCGCCGTGACCCACGCCAGCACGCCCCAGATCACCGACTTCATCACCGAGCAGCTCCCCAGCCCGGAAGGAGCCTGGATCCTGGGCTGCCTGCTGCACCTGGCCGGCGCCCAGGACGGCGCACGCTACTGGTGGCAGTACGCCGCCGGAGCCGGCGACCGCGGCGCCAGCTACTGCCTTGCGCTGCACCACCGGGCCCGTGGCGACCACCAGACAGCCGACTTCTGGCTCGACCAGACCGGCGACAACTCCGACACCGACCCCGACGACGGATGCGCGGCCAGCACCGCCACCATCCTGCGCATGGTCGCTCAGCTGACCGCCGACAGCGTCCGCACCTACAGCGACACGACCCTCGCCGTCATGTCCTACACCACCGCAGCCGTCAGCGACGGCTACCGCCGCAACCCCGACGTCGAAATCCCCGCCCCCGGCCCCTACTTCGCCGAGATGCTGCAGATCATCCTCGCCGCCCTCACCGACCCGCACGACGACTGCACCGCCCTCACCACCAACCCTCTACCTGCCCGCCCGATCGAAGATGACGAGGTGGCCGCCCGCCGCACTCAAACACCCGACCCGGACCATGTCCTGGTCCAATCCGCGGCCCCCGACGCCGAATCCGCCTCCGCCTTCCACGAGGCAGCCCTCGCCCACGCCTGGACCCACATCCCTCCGGAACAACCCCACAGCCCCGGCCAGAGGGAAGTTTTCATGCGCTTCCTCCTCGACCGCCGCCGCCTATGCACGCCCGCCCGCGCCCGTTCACACGACCCTGCGGTGCGAGACCTTCTGCGGTCCAGGCCATGACGGATCTGGCCCCCTTTACCCGAGGAGTCCGGATCCGATGGGACGCGGCCCCCGTCCACGTCGGCTGGTGTCCGTACCGGACACACGGCCCCGGCTATGGCGGATGTGCCGGTCGATCGTTGGCCTGGCGAAACCGGGAAGCTGGAGGCAGCGGGACCGCGGCGGCGTCGGATCGAAGCTGCCGTCGTCGTGCCCGGCGAGGCGGCTGGTGAACTGTCCGATCCAAGGCGGTCGGTTATATGGGAGGGCAAGCTGCCACTGCTACATGTGAAACCGTCCTGGGCGGTGCACAGTGGCAAGGCCATGTCCGTCGACGGCGACGACACCGCCGACGGTGCCAAGGTCGTCCAGTGGGAGTACGAGGCGGGCAAGGCCCACCAGCAGTGGCGCCTGGTCCAGAAGGACAACGAGCACTTCGCCCTGCAAACCGCCACAGCGGCCAGTTCCTGTCCGTCCACGGCGAGGACACCGCCAACGGCGCGGCACTGGTCCAGTAGCCCGGCGGCGATGGGGCCCACCAGCAGTTCCGCCTCGGCTAACACCCCTGCGTCCGCCCCCGGTCCCGCCGCGTGCCGGCCGTGCTGACCTGCCGGCCCGCGTGCTGCCAGCGCACGCGGGCGGGGCCCCAGCGTGTCGCACGACCGGCCTTCCCACTCTGCTGGCCCGGGACCGCGCACCCGGGGGCAGCAGCGTTTCGCTTCCGAAAAGCGAAGGAGCCGGGCCCCGGCATTCCACTCTCGCGCGGGAACAACTCCGGCCAGGCCACGGTCGCGTTGACGGTCGCGGCAGCGGGCCAGTCCCGGGCGGCAGGGCCGGGCCGACCGTCCTCCGCCCGGGGGTCCTGCCGGAGGGCAGGCCCTCGGGCCGCGCGTCGGGGCCGTCAGCAGCTCATGGCCCATCGGTGGGAGTCGCCTTGGTCGTTGGCGACGCCGTTCCAGTGGACCTCCTGGCCGGGGGCGAGGCAGATGCTCATGGAGCCGCTGTGCCGTGCGCGTTCGAAGACCTGCACGAAGGCCAGGACCCCGGGCCTGGGATGCCGTGGTTGGCCCAGGAGGAGTCGGCGTCGGCGATGTGGCTCTCCCACCAGCCGTCGTCCCGCCCGAAGACACGGCCGCCGCCCCATGTACGACCGGTGGCCGGCGCCGTCATCGCGGTCGAACGGATTCGGCAGTCCTTGCCGGATCAGTGCACATCGTCGGCCAGTGAGTTGAGCAAGGCGGGACTTTGCTGTGGCTGATGAAGACAGGAAACCCAGTCCAAGCGCGCGGCCACGTGCGCATCTAAGCTCAGGACATGAGCTTCACTGCCCTCCACCGCACACTAGGGCGTGCCCCTGGGCCCTTGACCGACGAACTCCTGGACGCTGCCGTGGAGGCTGGCGTGACTGAGGCCGACGACCTGGACTGGAAATCCGAGCTTCCGCCGGCAAAGGGTCTGTCGCAGACGGACTTCCCGAAGGACATCGCGGCGATGGCGAACAGCGGCGGCGGCATCATCGAGCCCTTTCCAACCTCCCATGACGGCCGGGGCAGTTAGGCTGACAGACAGATGAAGCCTCTGGTAGATGGGTTTTCGACCAAGAGAACCGTCTCCACCAGAGGCTTCGCATGCTTGTCTACCCGTCCGGCGTCGACGTGTCCAGCGCTGCCCTGCGCTTCCTCGCCGCCCGTCTGAGGGAACACCGCCGCGCTCTCGGAACACGATGGCGCAAAGCCTGAACGCAGGCCGACAGGCCCTGCTCACCCTCGCCCACCTGCGCAACGGGCAGCCCTACGCCCAGCTAGCGGCCGGATTCGGGATCGGCACCACCACCGCCTACCGATACATCACCGAGGCCGTCAACCTCTTGGCCGCCCTCGCCCCCACCCTCACCGAAGCCGTACGAGCGGCGTCGACGAAGGCGTACGTGATCCTGGACGGGACACTCCTGCCGATCGACCGAATCGCCGCCGATCGCCCGTTCTACTCGGGCAAACACAAGAAGCACGGCATGAACGTGCAGGTCATAGCTGATCCGCAGGGGCGTCTGATGTGGGCTTCACCAGCCTTGGCGGGCGCCGTTCACGACGTCCGTGCCGCGCGTGAGCACGGCATCATCGAGGCACTCGCCGAGGCCGGCATCGCCTGCTGGGCAGATAAGGGCTACCGGGGTGCAGGCGGCACGGTCCGTCTCCCTTACCGCGGCCGATGGGACAGCCTCTCCACCGGCCAGCAGGCCGTCAACCGGTCCCACGCAAAGATCCGTGCATTGGTCGAGCAGGCCATTGCCACCCTCAAGTCCTGGCGACTCCTGCGCAAGCTCCGCTGCTCGACGACCCGGATCACGAGCCTCGTCCAAGCCGTCCTGGCCCTCCAATTCGCCGCCTCGGGCTGAGATCAACCCGCAGCATTGACCAGGTCCGTCAAATCGGCCTCGGTCATGCCCGCCCGCAGACGAACGTCGAACGTGTAACCCTCGTCGCAGAACACCAGGTCAAGGTCCGGGAGTGTCAGCCCGCGGAAGACAATCGCCAACCAGATCGCGTCTTCCTCCGAGACGTCCATGTACAGGCAGGTACCATCCTCGTGCAGATACGCCTCACCTGGGCCGTTCTCCGTCTCAAACTGCCATACGAGGCTGCGCACTTCACTGCGGTGAATAGAGTCGATCTCAGCCTCAGACCACCGGGCACGGATCGCTTCTGTCAGCGCTTCTCGATCGATGCGCCATCCGCCCACATCACCCTCGACCACCGCCAAAAACGTCACGAGAGCGGCCGGTACCCAATCCGCCGAAGCGGGTGGCAAGGGCACCGGCCAACCAAAGAGCCTTACGAAGAGGAACTCCACCTCAGCTTATCCCGCCCGCACCCTCCTGTTGGGCTGCCCACGGCCTGCGGCTCCGGGACGCTTGAACGCCCGCCACGGGCCCGATGACGCAGCAGCCGGGCAACTCTGCAGCTAGGCGGCTGCGTTCTGATCACGTGGTCTGAACGAAACGGCCTAGCAGAATTCGCCGCCGACGTAGTCAGCAGACCCATTGATGGCGTTTTGGAGGTCCGTTCCGATCTTGAGGCCAAGGCCGAGCACAGACTTGCTGGCCGCGCCTGGCAGGTCGGCGCCTGGCATCCGAAGTCATCGACAAACGACACTCGTTGAGAGTTGCGCAGCCAACCCGGTGATGCTTGCCGGGCGGGGCTGACTGCTGGATACGTATCGGGCGCCTTGTTGCGGTGGGTGGGGGAGGGTCAGCCGCAGTTGTTGCGGTTGATTTTCAGGGAGCGGGTCTGGTCGTTGAGGTTGTAGCCGCGCAGGTCGTGGATGGAGCCGCCGCTGCGGGTGATGCACACGTGCCGGCCGCTGTGGTTGCGCTTCTCGTACACGCGGGCGGTGCGGTCGGAGTTGTTGCGGATCGAGCTGCCGCGGTCACGGATCGCGGAGGGCAGGTCCTTCACGCTGCCGTCCACGGCACGCCGCACCCAGGGCTGGCCGCCGAAGTTGATCTCTGGGTAGATGCACACGTAGCCGGAGGGGCAGTCGATTGCTGCCTTCACCGCGCTGGGGGTGCTGGAGGCGGAGGCGGGTACGGCCATCGGGGCGATGGCCAGTGCGGCGATCGCCGTGGCACGCATCAGGTTTTTGATCACGCACTACACCTACTGGACACTGAGGGCCGGCATGGCATGGTGCGCTGCGAGTTCACTCCACTGGGCGACCGGTGCGCCGGTTGGCGGCCCTGGCACTCGCCGGGGCTCCCACCCCTTGGGTGCGGGAGCCCCAGCCGACTGGATCAGGGGACGGGGTTCTCCTTGACGAAGAGCACCAGCAGGTCGTGACACTTCCACTCCCGACAGGAACCGCTCGGCCCTGAGCGATTTCGGAAGTACTTGAGTAAGTACTGAACGTAAGATTCTTTGCTCGTCTGCCCTGCACGTTTCTTGCTTCCCAAACGCTCTATGGCTGGAGGCGCACGCCTCCGGCGCCGAGGGGGGCGGCGTTTCCCAGACCACTTCCAACGGGGAGGGCACGTGCACGACGCTGTTACAGCGTTGCTGCTGACCGCGCTGGCCATCCGGGTTTTCGGCCCTGACGCCCTGCGACTGTCCAGGCGGATACTGACGACTTGCGTCCGTGTGGGTATTACCGGTATGCGCCCGTCTGTGTCGGACGAGCCGTGCGCTGTCCCGGGCGAGCTGACCGGGGGGACCGGTGAGTGAGGGCGGGCCGGAGGAGTCCGGCGGCGCAGTGGGCGTCCCGAGTCGGCGGCGGAAAACCGTGCCGATGGCGCAGTGGCCTAACGCCGCCCGAGTCTCATACTGCCATTTGTCCATAACCGAGTCGAGGGTGGCGTCCACTGCCTCTTCGGTATCCGCGTCGGCCCCCAGTTGCAGATAGGCGAAACTCATATAGCTCTGTCGCCTGTCCGCATGAAACGCCCAGCCGTCGAGCCAGTCCACCGCCGCGCGGACCCGGCCGATCTGGCGGCGGACGGTCTCGCGCTCGTCCTCGGTGAACTCCTGCCCGCGCAACTGCGGGACCACCCAGGGTGGCGACGAAGCCGTGGGAGCCGACCAGGTCGAGGTACTCGATGGTGTGCTCGATTTTCCGGACGGCCGGTGTGCGCTCCCGGATCCGTTCGCGCGCGTTGCGTTGGAGTTGTCGAACTGCGCGCGGTTGACGAGCATCCGGGTGGTGTCGTCGCGCATCGCTGTCCGGGCGACGGTCGGCCGTCGCAGCAGGCTGGTCGTGACCTCTTTGGCGACCGTGTCGTCCCTGGTCAGCTCTGTGGCGACCCGCACCCGTTCGGCCGGGGTGACATGTTGGGTCACCGCCGGCCGCTTCAGCAGATCGGTGGCGACCTGGGCAACGACCTCGTCGTCCCGGGACAAGTCGGCGACGGCTTGGACCTTTTCATCCACCGTGACCGGGCGGTCGACCCGCTGGCCGACGACCCGCTTCGCGCCGTCGGGCGTCCACTGCCTCGCACCGGTGCGCGGGTTGAACGGCGCGTCCTCGATCGCCGCCCACCGCTCGTCCTCATCAACGACCGAGGCCAGGATGCGGTGGACCGTGAACGACACCCCGTCCTTGCGGCGTTCCTGCGGCCACCGGTTGGCGGTGTAGCGCCAGTCCTCCACCGTCCGCCGACACCGATGTCGTCCGCGAACATCTGCAACGACTCCGTCACCGTGAACAGGTCGTCCGTGCCGTTCGGCATCGATCCGCCCACCGACCTCATCGGCTCGATCTCCAGCGCCATGTCCCCCAGCGCGAACTGCGCGCGGTTGCCGGCCCGCCGCGGCCATCGCGCAGCGCCGCGCGGGCCTTCCACCTCTCCTCAATCCCGACCAACCCATAGCAGGCCTAGCCCGCCGCTCCTGGCGGCAGCCAAGGCCCGCCGATGCGGAAGCTACCTGTTCCGTCTTGGTACGGCGCTTGTGGCCCCCTGCACCGGAACGGAACGCCCGTCGCGGCATCCCGATTTGCTGACCGACGTCTGATGCCAGGTCATCACGGAGCCAGTGGCCCACCCGGTTGGGTCTGCTGCGTTACTCGGTGGGCTGTCCTCACTCGTGAGTGTCTTATCCGTCCGAGAGATGGGCGGCTGCGGCGCGCCGAATCGCCAAGGTGCTCGAAGGACCGTTTATTCCGGCAACGTTTGAGCGGTGTGGCCCCGAGCCGACTAGTTGCTATCGAAAACACCTACGTCTGATGAACATCCGGACGGTTAATCCTGTGACGGCGGCACGTCACATGATTTGACCAGTTTGATGGGCTGCCGATAGGACTTCTCTCGGGGGAGGCGATCAGCCTGGCATTTCTCCTTGCCAGGCTGATCACGCCCTATTGGCGAGGGCGTCTACCTTTCCCGTCGCTACGCCTTTGCGCTTTCCCTATCTGTAAGGAGTTTCCTGATGGTTTCTGCCCGTACCCGTATTGCTTTTGCTGCGGCGGCCGTAGCCGCCTCGGCGATCGTGCTCGGCCAGGCTCCCGTCGCCTTCGCCGGTGAGAACGACAATGATCTTCCCGTAATGATCGTTTCTCCGGCTCCAGGGAAGATCGTCAAGGAGCACAAGGTCACCGACACCTACCAGTTCGACCCCAAGGGGTCCTCTGAGGAGTCGTCGTCCTCTTCCCAGCCGCCCATGCCCCCAATGCCGGAACCCGGCGCCGTGAGCAGCGCCAAGGACGCCGCCAACAGCACCGCCCTGTCCGCCACCTCTGGTGCATCCAACACCGTCGACTCACTGCTGAAGTAAGGCCCTCGCAGGGCCAGTCACATCATGCGCAGTCGGCTCGGGTGCTACCGCGCTCCGGGCCGGCTGGAGCGTTCAAACTTCCATGTGATGCAATCGACGTATCGAAGGGAACTATCCATGGTCTCTGCCGTCTCGGGCCCGACGCGATGTGCGCCCGAATTCCGTCCGCGCCGCACCAATTCGGCAGGCCGGAGCGTGATTCGCCGCGCTGCTACGGCTTTGGCAGCCGCAACGCTCCTCCTTGCCGTCCCCGGCCCGGCGCAAGCCGAACCTCCAACAAAGATCCACATTCTCCATGCCAAGATGGGGGAGTATTCACAGAGGGGTAAGAGCGGGTACAAGAACAGCGTTTACGTCTCTGTGAAGTATCAATGCCAAGCGCAGGACAATTGGAACTACGTGGACATCACTCTCTACAGGAGAAGTGGGGAATTCGGCACGGGCTGGATCGACAAGCTTGAATGCGACGGCACATTGAAGGAACGTCGAGGCGTCAAGATCGAATCGATGGCTAACATGGGGTTCCAGCCCGGCACGTGGAAGGTCGATACCTGTTTCCTCCAGGCTGACGGCCCGCCTAAGACACAATACGCGCGCTGCGATATGCAAGGCGTGCGAGCGCACAAGGAAAATCATCCAGATGTATCAGTCAGTAGGTGACCCCGGGCCACGTCCAAACTGTGGGCGGCGTGGGGCGACGTCCCTGCTGAGGTCGTCGGGGCGATCGGCGCTCTGGGCATGTCCGCCACCCCTCGCGGCCGGCCGGGGTGCCCCGCTAGGCCACAGCCTCCAGATGCGGCAGGTGCCGATGGCTGCATCCGTATGGAGGCGGAAGCGGTAAAGCCGCGCCGTGTCGAGATCCAAACCGGAGTGTGATACCCGGTTGTGAGCGGTGGAGCCTGATTGAGGGTTAGGTTCCAGAGCCAGCTCGTGATGCCCCCGTCCGGACTGCCGGGTGAGGGCTGGCTGCATTCATCCGCTGGCGGCAGCACGCTCAGCCGCCTGGCTGATTGGGCGGTGCGCGCTTCGGCGGCGGAGATGACGGTTTCGTGCTGGCGGTGGCGCTGCTCGTACTCCAGCACCTGACGGGCCACGCTGGAGGGAGCATCGTGCAGCCCGGCGGTGATCCGGTCGGGGTTCATGGTGTCGTAGCCGTCCCAGGGCTCACTGCCACGTAGCTGCTCTATGGCGTCCAGGACTCCGGGCCGCTTGGCGTGGGTGCGTTCGTATCCCTCGATGACTGTTAGGTCTGACTGGGAGAGCGTGCGCAGCTGTTGCCTGATTTCGTCGGCGCTGAGCTGGCTGAAGCGGGGGATGGGCAATTCCTCCTCCCGGGTCACCGCCCCCTGGACCTCCTCTGCCATCCGGGTCGGCTCGGGCATCTCGCGCACCGCGCCCTCGGCCGCACTCCTGGCCCGTCGCCCACCGGTCTGGGCGGCATCTGGCATCCGGTCCGCGCGGTCCGCACGGTGCGGGCGGCCGCGTCGGCCAGGCCGCCGCCATTGTCCTGGACGGAGCCGTTGGCTGCGGCCGCCACGGCCCGAGCGTTCTGGGTGACGCTGTTCTCCAGCCTTTCGAGCAGTTCCTCGTCCTGGCGCCGCAGTGCGGCGAGCAGGTCGGCGGTGGCCTGGGCGCGGACCGCTTCGGCGATGCTCTGGCCGGCCCGGCAGGCCGCCAGCGCCCGGGCTGTGATCGCGTACTCGTCTTCGGCGTTTTCCAGCAGCCGCCGCTTGTCGTTCGGCCGTCGGCCGCGCAGCATGTTCGTCACGAGCGTGGATCCGGTGGTCAGCGGCAGCATGGCGGTTCGCACGACGCTGCGCGAGATGAACCGCGCGATATCGGCGCTGCCCCCGACAAGCCCGCCGCGGGGCCGCAGCTCGCGCACGTGGGGCTCGATGCGCTGAAGGCTTTCCTGGACGTCGTCCACCTGGCGATCGAGCATCTGCCGGTAGGGGCCGGGCGGCGTGACCATGGCATTGGCCCGCAATCGGTCGACGACCGCCTCATGCGCCTCGCGGGCATCCTCCACGCCGGTACGAGCGCGTAAGCATCACTGTCATGGGGGTGCTCCTGGGAGTCAGGCGGCCGGTCCGGCCCGCCGCACATCTGGAAACGGCTCTCCGCCGGCCATTCCCGCGGCCGGGCAACCAGGGACCATCCTGTGGGGCCCGAGCAAGATTGCGCGGAGGCTGGGCCCGTTCGCGTCCCTACCTCTATGACCGGCTGGACGCCCCCGGACGCCTGTTGCCCTGTTGGGCCCAAGTCAACGGCGGGGAAGAAGGTGTTGCCCCTTTCGAAGCGGCCCTGACCTAGCACGCGGACCGGGGTGGGTGCGGCGCCGGTGTATGTGGGCAGCGTGTGGGCTGAACGGGTTATGACGGCGGTTGTGCTGTGTCGAAATCCCCTCATCACGCGTTGTTCCGGACGTGAATCCTCGCGTTGACGATGCTGTGCCCTATGCGGCACCGCTCGGACTTACTGGCTCCCGGCCCGAGCGGGATGATCTGGGCGTCGGCGTCAGGTGTGACGGCGGGCGGAGCCGGGCCGTGATGGTCGTCTACTCAGCGGTGCTTGTTGCCGCTGCCGTGGTGCTTGCCGTTGCGGACCGGCTCGCTTGAGAGATTCAGAGACGCCTGGTCAGGACAGGCCAGATGGTCTCCGGGCAGCCGGGTACGAGGCGGGTGTGTGCCTGCGTGACCAGCTGGCCGAGGTGATCGCTTCCCTTCGCTTGCAGACAGCGGTGATGCTGTCACTGGCCCCCCGTCGTGTGAGCGGAGCCGGTGCCGCCGGGCCGGAGGGCGAGTCATCACCTGGCTCGCAGCCTGGCGGATGAGATCACGCCTTGGCGCGCACCGGCTTGGTGGGAGCGGGGCGGCGGGGTGATCGGCAGGCGGGTCAGACTCACCCGGGGAGGTCCGGCAATCGTATGAGCGCCCCTTTCCCTGGGATCGCTTCCCCGAAGTCCTGAGAGGCTCCCCGGGCCCGCGCGCCCCACACCGCTCGGCTGCCCCGGATCCTATCGAGTAATGACATCCCTGCGGGGGGCGTCGGTCACCGGCCGGTACAACCGCACCGGGAGGGCGGGCCGAGCTGCAGCACGCCGGGAATGCAGGCGTTGGACCGCCGACACGCTGCATGACGTGTCAGCAATCCAACGGGGCAGCCCGGGCAACGTCACGGCCGCGACATTCCACCCCACAGGGCATCGGCGCTCCGGGAATTCCGCCGGCCACCGGGGCCGGCAGCCGGGGTGCCCCGCCAAGCCACGGCCTCCAGATGCGGCAGACGCCCACGGCTGCAACCGTATGGGTGAAGGGGCTGGTCCGCCCGAGCTACACCGGAAGGAAGCCAGCCATGATCACGGCGCACCCTTCGCTCCTGCGGGAGCTGGTCGAACGATGCGAAAGACTCAGACGCCGCCTGGCCGCCGACAACAGCACCGAGACCGCCCGCCAGCTTGAGGACGCCACCTACACACTGTGTGTGATCACCGGCACCCGCCAGCTGGACACAGCATTGTTTGTCGCCCGTCGACAACTGGCCGAGGCCAGGAAACAAGAGCAGCCCCTCCGCCACTGACATACCGCACTGGCTGCGCCCCAAAGATGCGCGGCATGGTCCGGACAGCGGCGCCACAATCCCGTGGCAGGCGCCACAGCCCGCCCCGTCAGTCGGCCTGTCGATCGGTTGCCGCGCGGGCCGCGCGGAGCAGGGCGGCGCCGACTAGGAAAACGGCCAGGGCTGTGGTCGGCAGTCCGAGCGGGCCGTGGTCGGCCGGACCGGCGAGGGCCACATCGAGCAGACCGAGCACGCAGGCGGCGTAGCCGACGGTGGTCGCGGTGGCCCGCAGCCGGGGCCGGCCGAGCGCTCTCGGCGTCCACCGACTGCAGAAGGTCTCGGCACCGCGCCGTAGACGACGCCTCTCCACCCGGCCGAAGACCGCCACCAGCAAGCCGAGCACGGTGAAAAGCACGACCATCCACGGCAGCTTCCACAGCAGCCACGCTCCTGTGTCCCCCGGGGGTTGGGCCAGCGGGAACGGATCCCAGGCGTACACGGCCACGGCGACGAGCACGAAGGCGCTCATGTGCCACAGCAGCACGGTCAGGATCACCGAGTTCACGGCGAGCACGGCCATCCACGGCCCGAGCCGTTGCAGCCACCGCCTCGCCGCGTCCCGCAGCAGCAGCACCAGCCCGAGCTGAGCCGTGGCCACCGCGAGCAGCGCAAGTGTTGGCGGCGAGAGGTTGCGGAACGACGTGCCGGGAACGTCGACCATGCTGACCGGGTACGGGCCGGCCGCCGTGAGCAGCACCGCCCACGCGGCACCGCCCACCAGCAACGGCACCGCCACCTTGGGCCGGACCGGTAGCGTCCCGTCCTGCCAGGCGAAGCCGATCTGGTGCACCGCCAGCCAGGCGAACAGGTAGTTGCCCAACTGCAGCGTCGACGCGTCGAACGCCAGCCGTGTCACGTCCCCCGCGGCGAGCAGTCCCACCAGGACCAGCGGCACGACCAGGCCCGCCCGCCGGTGCAGGCGGTGCATGGGCGGCGTCAGGAAGACCACCACGAGGTAGACGAGCAGGAACCACAGCGGGATCGAGGCCAGCCACACCGCCCGGCCCACCTGAGCCGGATCGGCACCCGCCAGCCGGGCCATCAGTGCGGCGACGGCGAGCGTCACCAGTAGCACGGTCGTCGGCCGTACCAGCCGGGCGCTGCGGTCGAGCAGCCAGTCACCGACGTCGCCGCCCCCGCGAGTGTGCCATGTCAGCGAGGCGGCGTTGGCGAACCCACCCACCATGAAGAACACCGGCATCACCTGGAGCAGCCAGGTGATCGGGCGGCCCCAGGGCAGCACTTCCAGGGCGCTGAAGCCGTCCAGTCCGCGTGCACCGCCGGTGACCACGATGACCATCCAGTGGCCGAGCACCACGATGAGGATGGCGAGCGCCCGCAGCAGGTCGACATAGCGTTCACGCCGTGCCGGTGTGCGTTCCGCGAGCTCCCGCAGGCCAGGCATGGGGCCATCCTACGAACGGAGCCCGGCGAAGATCGGCAACCACCCACCAGGCGACCCGTCACCCACGCCCCGGTAACGGATCGCCGTCGCGCGGGCCGTCTCGACGTGAGGGGGTCGTGGATGCCGTCGCGGCTGCGCGAGGCGTATCCGCCGGATATGGAAGTGTGCAGGTGGCCTACTGAATGGCGAGAGCGACCAGGCCGCCGGGCCGGCGGGCGATGTTGCCAGGCCAGGCTCCTGCGGAACCGCTCACTGCACGGTACTGCTTCCACTTGCTGACGCACCGCTCGACGGCACTGCGGCGGCGGTACTGAGCTTTGTCGAAGGCTGGAGGACGTCCTTCATCGGTCGCTCTGTCTGCGGGCGGATGTGCGGGTCTGGCCGGCCTCGCCCGAGGGGTGACTTGTGCTGCTTTCCAGGTGATACCTGTCAAATGGGTTCAATCCGGCTGCCCTGGCGTGCGCATGTTCGAGGAGTGGGTCGGCGGCCAAGGGCAACGCCGCGCAGGTGCGTGGCCGGCCCGCTACCACGAGGTGATCCGAGAGGCAGGCATCGGCCTTCGGGCGGCCGTCGCGTGCATGGTGGCGTGTGTCGCGTGCGGCGGCCCGTTACTTTGGCGTGGGGCCCACCCAGGAGGCTACGGGCCGGTGCGCTGGTAAGCCCGGTCGCTCACCGGCTTGTTGTTTTGGCCCTTGTCTTCATCCCTTGTCACAGGACGCTCCCCGCATCCGGGGGGCCCTCGTACGGAGGTCGCCGCCATGGCCCAGGATGCGAAATCCCCGAAGAAGCTGCAGCGTAACCGCTCTACCCTCACCCACAGGGTCGGTTACGCCCTAACTCATCCCGGTCGCGTCGCTCCGTATTTCCGGCGCGCCGCGCGGGACGCCTGGCTGCGCTGGAAGCATCCCGACCACGTCGGCTACTACCGGGCGGTGATGGCCTCGGATACCCGCCGCAACCCGGAGGCGGCGGTCGGCAGCCGGACCCACGAGCGGTGGCTGGCAGTCGGGCAGATGCAGTTCGACTACCTTCTCGAGCACGGGCTACGCCCCGGGCACCGGATGCTCGACATCGGATGCGGCAACCTGCGCGGCGGCTGGCGCTTCATCGACTACCTCGGTACCGGCGACTACTACGGCATCGACATCTCGCCGGACATCCTGATCGCTGCCAAGAAGACCCTCGTCGAGCGAGGGCTCCAGGCCAAGCTGCCGCACCTGACTCTCACCGGCGACCTCACCTTTGACTTCCTGCCCGGTGACCACTTCGACGTCGTGCACGCGCACAGCGTCTTCTCCCACTCGCCGCTTCAGGTGATCGAGGAGTGCCTCGCACACGTCGGCCGCGTCCTGACCGACAAGGGGTTCTTCGACTTCACCTTCGACCGCACCGAAGGTACCGAACACCAGGTGCTGTCCGAGGACTTCTACTATCGCACCGAGACCCTGCTCGGCCTCGTCCGCAAGCACGGCCTGTACGCGCGTTTCATGGACGACTGGGAGCAGCGGCCCCACGGCCAGTCGAAGATCCGGGTGAGCCGCTCCCCGCTGCCAGGCCCCGACCAGTTCGACGAACTGACTGGGCACCAGCCGTCGGTGGGGACCCTGCCGACGTAACGTCGTCGTGGTCGGGCCGGGACCGGGAAGACGCCCGTCGACCAGTCTGCGTCGCACCAATGACCAGGTCCCCTGGGCGCATGGCGTGGCGGTCAGCCGCCTGGGCGGACGCCGATGTCGTCCCGCGCGGCATACCGTCGGCGCGCGGTGGCCTGCGGCTGCCCACCGGGGTGACCGCCGCGCGCCCCGAGCGGAAAGGCGTACGCCTCACGCCGAGTGGGCCGGCGCCCGGGAAGAGCGGGCCGCCGAACAATCATTTCGCGCGCCCGAAAGCCTCCTCCTCGGCCGGGGGACGTCCCAGCACCACAGGCGCACCGGCCGGGGCGGGCGAGGGCGCGCCGGGGCCGTCCTGGGCACGCCACCAGGCTCGCAGTTGGCCGCCCCGGTCGAGGATCCACACCTCGGCGCGGTCGATCAGCGGCTCGAACCACGGCAGCGCCAGCAGGATCAGCAGCCCCGCGGCCCAGCCGAGCAGGACGTCGCTGAGCCAGTGCGTACCGAGGTAGACGGTGGTGAGGCCGACGCCGAGTGCCATGCCCGCCGACAGGGCGGACAACCACCGCCGCGCTGTCGGGGTGGAGGCGAGATGCGCGAGGATGCCCCAGGTCACCACGCCGTTGGCGGTGTGACCGCTGGGGAAGATTTCGCCGCCCAGGCCCATCTCATTGGAGCCGATCACGGTCGCGTAGTGCGGGCCCAGACGGCCCATGCCGATCTTTGCTGCGCCTACGGTGATGTTCAGCAGCAGCAGGGAGACACCGAGCGCCAGCAGCGGGCGCAGGACGTGCTGCCGCCATGAACGCCAGGCCAGCCACGCGGCGACCAACACCGCGGTGGGTCCGCGCTGGCCGAGTACGACGTAATGGTCGGCGAAGGCGTGGATCTGCGGCCAGTGCCGGTACGGCCGGAAGAACATCAGCTGCCAGTCCAGCCGGACCAGCCAGGACGTGGTCAGCACGGCCCAGACGATCGCCAGGTAAAGGACTAACGTCGCGGTGAGCAGGAGGAAGCGGTGCGGGCTCATCTTCGGCACAAAGAGGTCCGCCGGCCGCTCCGGCTCGCGGTCCAGCCTGGCGAACAGCCGGTCCACACGCGTGAGTGGTCGTTCGGTGCGCACCAAATCGACGTTACAACCTGTAATCGAATAGTGACGCTGCGAGCATCAGCGCTTACCGCAGCCCGGCGAACCGCGACCTCAACGGTGGCCTGCCGCCCCGGCCGGAGCGATAGTGTCGGCTTGTGAGTCCTGTCCCTGGACGCGTCAGGAGCATCGTTGCGTGCAACGACCGTCACGGATTGTTTTCCGCTCCCAACCGCGTCGGTTCAGCGGCAGTGTCTACCGCGATTCCTGATCGGCCGAAGCGTTCCAGAACGCGACGCAGGACACCGCCCCATTGGCAAGACATCCGCGAGCATCACGGCTGGACCTGGATCGATGCCGGAGTCATCACCCTCGGCCTATGGGGAGTCGATGCTCATGCGGCGTCGGCCCTCGGGCTCTCAAGGCGGCCGCGGTCGACTAGGGCCCGTTGTGAAAGTGCTGGTCGCAGCCACTCGTTGATGGCTGCGACCAGCACTGTCGCTTCGTAGCGGACGGCGAGTTTGTCGTACCGGGTGGCAACGGCCCGGTGGCGCTTGATCGGTTGATCCCGCACTCGACCGCATGTCGTTGCTTGTAGTCGTCCTTGTCGAACTTCGGTGGCCGCCCGCCACCCGATCCACGCTTGAGCCGGTTGCGGACTCGGTCCGCCGGAACCGGAATTGTGGCCTTGATCCCGCGTCTGCGCAGGTAGGAGCGATTGCCGCGGGAGTCGTACGCCTTGTCGGCACGCACCCGGTCCGGGCGCTTGCGCGGCCTGCCGAGCCTCAGCCTCGGAACCCGGATGGCTTCCAGGACCGCTTCAACTGCGGGGAGTCGCCCCGCTGCCTGGCCGTGATCACGACGGACTCGGGCTTCTGCCCCTGCTCGACTGCAAGGTGGATTTTGCTGGTCAGTCCACCGCGGGAGCGTCCAAGGCCGTGGTCGGCCGGCTCGACGAAGATCCCGCCGGGTGATTCCTTCTGGAGGTCCCCTTTTTCGCCGCTCCCGCGGCGTGCTGATGAGCCCGGCAGACAGGGGAGTCGACGTTGACCTCCCAGGTGATCAGGCCCTTCGCGTCCGCCTCGGCCTGGAGCTGGGTGAGGATCCTTGCCCAGGTGCCGTCCCGCTGCCAGCGCCGAAACAGGTCATAGACCCGGTCCCACGGCCCGTAACGTTCAGGCACGTCCCGCCAGGGGGCACCGGTCCGGGTCCGCCACCGTATGCCGTCTATCAGCTGTCGCCGCGTCCACACCTGCGGCCGCCCCGGCTTGATGCCCGTCGGCAGCAGGGCTCAAGCCGGGCCCACTGGCCGTTCGTCAGATCCCCACCTCCCACAGCACGTGATCATCAACGAACAAGATCCGCTTTCGCAACAGACCCTAGGCCTGCGCCGGCACCTTCTCGGTGTTCTCGGCCTCCTCGGCACCGGCCGTCTCGGCGGCCGGCGACGCCTTCACGGCTGCGCCGTCCGCGGTGGGCGCGGACTCGACCACGGTGTACAGCACAGTGTTCTTCTGCTTGCTCCGCTCGACACGGCTCTTGGCGACCAGCCGCTCCAGGGTGTTGCGCACGGTGTTGATGTCACGGGCCCGATCGGGGTACTCCCGCTCCAGGTCGTCGGCGACCTCGCTCGCGGTGCGCGGCTGCCCGGCGTACTTGCCCAGGACGGTCAACAGCAGCTCGCTCAGAGTCGGCTCACCGGTATTGGCCGCGGTCTCCTTCGCCACCGGCGCCTTCTTGGTTGCGGACTTCTTGACCACGGTCTTCTTGGCAGCCGTGGTCTTCTTCACGGGTGCCTCGGCCTGCTTGTCCCGCCGCTGCTGCGGGACGGCCGCGGATGCTTCAACGGCCGACTCGGTCGCTTCAGTCGCTTCGTCCGGCTCGACGGGCACAGCCGCACTGTCGTGCGGCTGTGCTGATGCCTCCTGGGGCGCCTGGGCGGCGGCGTCGGCGTCGGCCTCGTTCTCGTCCGGGGCAGACACCGTCTCCAACGCCTTCACCAGCCAGGATTCGTCCGTCACGAGCTGCTCAAGGCGCGCCCGCAGACGGGCCTGTTCCTCCGGGTTGGCCTCGAGGTGGTTGGCAAACTGCCCCGCATAGTGGCTCTGGACCCGACGATCATGTGAGCCCGAGTGACCTCACATACCCCAGTCGTAGGGTCGCAACTGCTCCGGTTGGAGGCCAGCCGGAGTACGCCAGAAATGGGCAACAGGGGTGTGGTCCGGGGAACTGGGCTGCTCGCCTGCCCGAAGCCTGGGGGGCGTGCCGCCGTGCCGTGGCCGTCGGCGATGTGGACACCCTGGCCGCAGAGCGGGCAGATGGAGGTGGCGCGTGAGGCCCTGCAGAACGCGATGGACAACGCCGGTCTATTGCTGAACATGCGCCAAGTCCGTGGGTCTGTAGGGCCTGTGGGCCGTACGCTGAGCAGAGCCGTCCTGGTGGCTTCCCCCGTGCCACCGGGACGGCTTTCGTATGCCCGGGCTCAGGCGGTGCCGTCGGCCTGGTCGGCGTCGGCGAGGATGCAGTAGACGGTGGCGATCGAGGGGCGCTGGCCCTTGTTCTTGCCCGAGGTGATGACGAGTTTGCGGGCGATCCCGGGGACGGGGACGCCGTTGGCCCGCAGGCTGCGGGCGTAGGCGGCCACGTCGTCGTCGATGACCTTGGGGCGCCCGCCGTGCTGGCCGCGCTCGCGGGCGGACGCAGTGACTTCTCACGGATGTACTCGCGCTCGGACTCCGCCATGCCGGCGAAGAACGCGCACAGGGCGGCGCCGTGGCCGGACGGGACGTAGAGCCCTTGGAGGGGGCCGGTGAGGAGTTCGAGCTGGATGTCGTGGTGGCGCAGGTCCTCCGCGATAGCAAGGAGCTCGGCTGCGCCGCGGCCCAGACGCTTCATCTCGTACACCGTGAAGATCACCCGCTGGTGCGTGACGGCCTTCTTGATGGTGCCGGCGAAGTCCATCGCCCTGACGAACTCGGGCCGGACCTTGACGCGGGTGCTGATCTTCTCGGAGTAGACCGGATCGCACCCGGCCTCGGCAGCGCGTCGAGCTGGCTCTGGAACTCCTGCTGGGCGGTACTGCAACGGGCGTAACCCACTCTCGTGGGCTTCGTGGTGGCCTCGGGCACCGCGGCATCGATCGCCGGGCCCATCTCCCACGCGCGGCCGGGGCCGCGGTCGGCCGGGGTCTTCACCTCCAGCTCGGCGCGGAGCTGGGGGACGAGCATGAAGCGCGGGGTGTGGTACTTCGGGGCGACCTTGCCGCCGCGGGTGCGGCAGATGCTTCCGGCGGGCACCTCGCAGGTGGGGCAGTCGAACTGTTCGACTGTTTTGCGAGAGGTTGTGAGAACGGAGATCCGGGGCAAACCGGACATGGTTCGGCGGAAGTCTCTGGTCTCTCAGAACTGCTCATTTCTGAGACCGGGCTTCGGGGAGCCAGGAGAAGCCACAGGGCCGGATGCGGCCGGGAGGGCAACGTGGACGGTGAGTCCGCCGTGGGGGCGGGGGTGGGCGTGGAGGTGTCCGCGGTGGGTGTCGGTGATGGCCTGGACGATGGTCAGGCCCAGGCCGGACCCCCGGCGTCCGGTGGTGGGGGCGCGGGGGCCGCGCTGGAAAGGTTGGAAGATGGCGGGAAGTTCGGCGGGGTCGATGACGGGACCGGTGTTGGTGACCTCGAAGACCGCGTGGTTATCCGCGGTACGGGTCGTGATGTGGACGGTGCCGTGCTTGTGGTTGTGGCGGATTGCGTTGGTGAGGAGGTTGAGGGCGAGCTGGGCGAGGAGGACGGGGTCGCCGGTGGTTGGGGCGGGGCGCAGTTCGCTGTGGACGGTGACCTGACGGTTCGCGGCTTCCTCGTGGACATCGTTGAGGGCTTCGCGGGTGAGGTCGGCGAGGTCGGCGGGTGTGGGGGTGATCATGCCGCTCTCGCCGCGGGCGAGAGTCAGCAGGGCGTCGAGGAGATGTTCGCAGCGGGTGGTGGCGGCGAGTGAGCGCCGGAGGGCGGGTTCGAGGTCGGTCGGCACGCGGCCTTGGGCGAGGGGGATCTCCAGGGCGGCGCGCTGGAGGGTGAGGGGGGTGCGTAGTTCGTGGGAGGCGTGGGCGGTGAAGCGGCGCTGGTCGGCGAAGGAGCGTTCCAGGCGGTCGAGCATGGCGTCGAAGGTGTCGCCGAGGTGTTTGACCTCGTCGTCGGGGGCGTTGAGGGCGAGGCGGTCGTGGAGGTTGCCGTCGTTGATGCGGCGGGCGGCGGCGGTGACGTGACTGATGCGGCGGAGCGAGCGGCGGGCGGTCCACCAGCACAGCAGTGCGGCCAGGGCCGTACAGAGGGTGAGGAGGAGCACGGAGCGGGTGCCGAGGCTGTCTAGGACGTCGGCGCGGAACCGTGCGAACTGCTCGTGGGTCATGGCCGGGGTCGAGGGCGTGATGCGGGCGTCGGGTGGCGGCGGGGGGTCGGGGAAGGATGTGGAGGGGGCGACCTGCTCGGCGTTGACTTCGATGAGCTGACGCACGCTGAGCCAGTTGAGGACGAGCATGGCGCAGCCGACGGCGGCGAAGACGGCGGTGTTGCTCCAGGTGACGCGGGCGCGCAGGGAGTGCCGGCCGGGGCGTGCTCCGGGTGCGGTGTGCGGAAGGTTCACAGGCGGTATCCGAAGCCGGGGTCGGTGGTGATGAGGGGCGGCTCGCCGAGTTTGCGGCGCAGTTGGTGGACGGTCACCTTGACCGCGCCGCTGGCGGGGTTGAGGTGGGGGTCCCAGAGGCGTTCGAGGAGCTCTCCGGCGGAGACGGGGGCGCCGTCGGCGGCCAGCAGGATCTCCAGGACACCGAGTTCCCTGGGGGTGAGCCGCAGGGGCCGTCCATCGCGTTCGGCCTGGCGGCGGACCGTGTCGACGCTGACGCCGTGGCGGGTCAGGACGGTCGGGAGCGCGGCGCTGGTGGCGCGGCGGGAGAGGGCCCGAAGCCGGGCGACGAGTTCGATGTACGAGTACGGCTTGGCAAGGTAGTCGTCGGCTCCCAGGCCGAGGCCGTCGACGAGGTCGGCGAGGGTGCCGGCGGCGGTGAGCATGAGGATGCCGGCCCCGTAGCCGGTCGTGTTCAGGGTGCGGCACACGATGTCCCCGTGCACCACGGGCAGGTCACGGTCCAGGACGATGACGTCGTAGTCGTGCTCCGCGCACAGCTCCAAGGCGCGGGCTCCGTCGTGGGCGATGTCACAGCGCATGCCCTCCCCGCGCAGTCCTTCGGCCAGAACATCGGCCAGCTCTTCTTCATCCTCGACGATCAGTACCCGCACCCGCCCGCTCCGCTCTCACCTGTCGCCGCACCGGTCACGGGGGGATCGGTGCTTCCCTCTCCAAGGGTGGCCCGGTCCGGGTTAGCCCGGGGTTAGCCGGAGGGTGACCGGTGGCTAACCGCGACCCGCGTAGCAATGGTTCCCGACACGACACCGCGCGGCTCCGGCCGCGCCTTGAGGACGGGAGGGCGCGTCATGCGCCGGATTCTTCGGAGACGTACGAGCAGGGCTTTCGCCGTGGCGGTAGGGGCCGGTCTTGTCCTAGTGGTGACGGGCTGCTCCGGTGGCAAAGAGGCGCCGCGGGTCGCCGGTGACCAGGGAGGCTCCGGCGGAACCGAAACCGGGCAGCATGATCCTCGTGCGATCCGCCAGGCGTTCGTGAACTGCATGCACGAGCAGGGGCAGAGCGGGGTCAGCCTAGACGACAAGGGCAACATCGTCATGAAGTCCAACGGGGCGGGCGACGACACGGCGGGCTACGACCAGGCGGCCAAGATCTGCAACGCCAAGGTTCCCGGCATACAGCAGGAGCGCGACACCAGGAACGCCAAGATGGTCAAGGCCGCCCGCAAGTTCGTCGCCTGCGCCCGGAAGAACGGTCTGCCGGACATCCCCGACCCGGACCCCAAGGACGGCACCGTGAACTTCAAGAAGGAGCCGGACATGGACGCCTTCGCCAAGGTCAGCCAGTTGTGCACCAAGGACGGCCAGCAGCTTCCCGGCTACGCGATCGACCAGGCGGGCTGATCGCCATGGCCCACACCGATGCCCGGGCGGACGACACCCCCGTGCGCCCCGAACCCGCCCAGGACTCCGCCGGTACGGCGGGCAGGACCCCCTCGCCTAGGCGGCGCGGGCGCAGCAAGCAGCGCACGCTGATCACCCTCGCGGTGGTGACCGCCCTCGCCGCGGGAGGCACGGCCGTCGCCTGGCGTCCCTGGGACACCGGCCCCGCGCCGCAGCGCACGGCCGAGCACACCACCGCCGAGGTGCTGAAAACCTCGCTGTCCTCCGGACTGAAACTCACCGGCAAGCTCACTTACGCCGACCCCACCGGCGTCACCGGACAGGGGCAGGGCACGCTCACCTGGCTGCCCGCGGTGGGCGACACTGTCAAGGCGGGCGGCAGGCTGTACGAAGTCGACGGGCAACCGGTCGTGCTGTTCACTGGGGACCGGCCCATGTGGCGCGAGCTGGCCCCGGACATCACCGACGGCCCCGACGTGAAGGAACTCAAGCGGAACCTGGTTGACCTCGGATACGCAGACGGGCTCGGCCTGTCGGTGGACGAGAAGTTCACCGCGGGCACCCTCACCGCGGTCAAGCGCTGGCAGAAGGCTATGGGGTTGCCCCAGACCGGGAAGATCCCGGTGGGCCGCCTCGTCTTCACTCCCCACCCCACGGTGCGGGTGCAACAGGTCACCGCCCAGCTCGGTGCCGCCACAGGGACGGGCACCGTCCTGAAGATCACCGGCACAGTCCTGGAGGTCACCCTCCAACCGGGCGACGACCAGCTCTCCCAGCTCAGCCCCGGTGCCCAGGCGACCGTCCAGTTCCCCGACGGCACCACCACCACGGGAAAGATCACCCGGTTCACCCCCGCGGGATCCGGCGGCGACGCCGGTTCGGGCGGTTCGGGCGGCGGTGACACCGGCCAGGACAAGGCGACGGTCACCATTACCCTCGGCGACCAGAAGGCCGCCCGTACCACCGGGCCCTCCACCGTCACCGTCACCATCACCGGCAAGGGCGTCGACGACGCCCTCGTCGTGCCCGTCACCGCGCTTACGGCGCTCGACGGCGGCGGCTACGCCGTCACCCTCCAGCACAAGGACGGCACCACCGAACTCGTCACGGTCGAGATCGGCCTGGTCGCCAACGCCAAGGCACAGGTCACCGGCCGGATCAAGGCCGGCGACAAGGTGGTGGTCCCCCAATGAGCGACAGCACGCCGCCCGTTCTCCACCTGAACCAGGTGGTCAAGGAGTACCCGGGCAACCCGCCGCTGCGGATCCTGCACGGCATCGACCTGACCATCGAACCGGGCGAACTCGTCGCCGTCGTCGGCCCGTCAGGCTCCGGCAAGTCCACCCTCCTCGCCCTCATCGGCTCCCTGGACCGCCCCACCTCCGGCACCCTGACCTTCGAGGGCCACGACCTGGCCGGGCTGTCCGAACCCGAGATCGCCGCCCTGCGCGCCCACCGCGTCGGCTTCGTCTTCCAGCAGTTCTTCCTCCTGCCAGGACTGACCTGCGTCGAGAACGTCGCCACCGGGCTCCTCTACACCGGCGCCGGCCCCTCCCACCGCCGCACCCTCGCCGCCGAAGCCCTCCACAAGGTCGGCCTCGGCCACCGCCTCACCCACCACCCCCACCAGCTCTCCGGCGGCGAACAGCAGCGCGTCGCCATCGCCCGCGCACTCGTCGGCCGCCCCGCGCTCCTCCTGGCCGACGAACCCACCGGCGCCCTGGACTCCGCCTCCGGCACCGCCGTCGTCGACCTGCTGCGCGGACTCCACCGCGACGGCACCACTGTCGTCGTCATCACCCACGACCGCGACCTGGCCGCCTCCTTCCCCCGCCGCATCGGCATCCAGGACGGCCGGATCGCCTTCGACGAAACCACCCGTCCCGCGCGCCACCTCACGCGGGAGGCCACCCCATGACCCCGCGCACCGGCACCGGACTCCGCCCGGCCCGTCTGACCCCCGCCGACCTGCTCTGCCTGGGCCTCATCGGCCCCCGCACCCGGCGCCTGCGCTCAGTCCTGTGCGCCCTCGGGATCTCCCTCGGCATCGCCGCCGTCATCGCGGTGACCGGCATCTCCGCCTCCAACCAGGCCCATCTCATGGAACGGCTCGACCGCCTCGGCTCCAACCTGATCACCGTCAGCCCCGGCAAGGACGCGAGCCAGAAGGAAGTCCCCCTGCCGGAGACCGCCGAGACGATGCTCGGCAACATCGCGCCCGTCCAGAAGGTCACCGCCACCGGGAAGACCACCGCCCACGTCTACCGCAACGACCTCGTGCCAACGGAGCAGACCAACAGCATCTCCGTCCTGGCCACCCGGAGAAACCTCCTGGACACCCTCCACGGCCAGCTGAGTGCGGGCCGGTGGCTCGACGCCGCCTCCGAAAGCCTGCCCGTCACCGTCCTCGGCGACCAGGCCGCCCAGCGCCTGGGCATCAGCCGCCCCGGCGAACGTGTCTGGCTCGGCGGCCAGTGGTACGCCGTCCTCGGCATCCTCACTCCCAACGAGCTCGCCCCCGAACTCGACACCGCCGCCCTGGTCGGCTGGCCCCAGGCCACCACACACCTCGGCGCCGACAACCACCCCGGCGCCATCTACCTCCGCGCGTTCACCGAACGCGTCGACTCCGTCCAGCGCGTCGCCGGCGCCACCGCCAACCCTGCCAACCCCTCCGCCGTCGCCGTCTCCCGCCCCTCCGACCTCCTCAAAGCCCGCGCCGAAACCCAGGACAGCCTCAACGGCCTCGTCCTGGCCCTCGCCGCAGTCGCCCTCCTCGTCGGCGGCGTCGGCATCGCCAACACCATGGTCGTCGGCGTCATGGAACGCCGCGGCGAGATCGGCCTACGCCGCGCCCTGGGCGCCCGCAGCGGCCAGATCACCGCACAGTTCCTCATCGAAGCCGTCCTCCTTGGGTTCCTCGGCGGTATCACCGGACTCGCCCTCGGCGCCGCCACCGTCCTCACCTACGCCACCCTCAACGACTGGCCAGCCCGCATCCCCCTCTATACCCTCGCGGCCGGCCCCCTCACCGCCGTCTTCGTCGCCACCCTCGCCGGCCTCTACCCCGCCCTGCGCGCCACCCGCATGCCCCCCACCACGGCCCTTCGAGCCACATGACCCCGATCACCCGCATCACAACAAAGGAGATGCTGCCCGCCGCCACCTCACCCCGAGCAGAGGCGGTCAGCAGGTACGCAAAGGCGGGCAGCACCCGTGGCCACCCGCAGATGCCCGGCCTGCTGCCGCCCGTGCGCTCCAGGCGCCCGGGCGGGCGGGGAGCGTTACGGCCCCGCCCGCGCCTGGCCCGTTCACCTCACCCACTCGTACACGTCGTCCTCCCCGTCGGCGTCGCGGTCGTAGACGTCGAGCAGGTCGTTCACCTCGTCCTCGGTGAGATCACGCTGGTCGCCCAGGGCCTTCATGGTGCCGGGTCATGCCCGGACGGTTCATGCCACGAGTCGCAGGTGTCCGACTGCCTGCCCGTCCGGGGGATCCATGTCCAGATGCCAGGTGCCGAAGCGGCGGACACCGCATTGCGCTGCGGGGCAGCACGCTCGCCACCGGCAAGAGTCCTCCCGGCAGCCGGGCCACCGCCCCGGACGGTGGAGAGCCCGGCGCGGGAAGGGCCCCGGCCCCGGAGGGCAGGCGGCGTGGACGTCCAGGCGGCGAGGGTGAAGTCTTCGACAGCGTTTGACCGCGACGGCCCTGCACATGGGCGGCCCGTGCGGGCCACCTCTGAGCTTGCTCAAGTGGGCGGCAACACGGTGACCCGCAGGGGACGCTGACTTCATGGACCAGGACATGAGTCTGCGGTTGGCCGCAGGCCTCATACCGAGGCGAGGAGGGCACCAGTGGAGATGTGGGTGGTGATCGGCGGTTTCGCGGCGGTCTTCGTGCTGTACGCGGCGATCCAGTGGGCCATCGACGTGCGGCGCGAGCGTGACCACGGCAGCAACAGCCACTGGATGACTCCCGTCGACCCCGCCGACCACGGCGGCGGCGCATCCGGCCAGACAGCCTTCATGGACGCAGGCGGTGGTGGGTGCGCAGGAAGCAGGTCGTGAGACGGCAGACCGGCCGGACCCAGGACGTGCTCGTCGCCGCACTCGCCCCGGCGGGCGGCTGCCCCGAAGCCGCTCAAGGCCCAGAGGACGACAACCGCGCCGTTCTGCGGCCACGTGCCCTGCCGACCGGACGCGCCGAGCACGGGCATGGCAGCGTGTCCCTGGGGCCGGTCCGTCACCTCCGCCGTGGTGGCGGGCCGGGCCTTCTCGTACAGGTGCACGGCCAGCTGTCCTGCCGCCGCCCGGTACACGCGGACACAGCCGCAGTGCCAGGCAGGCCCAACGGCAGGCTCCGGCACCCGGTGGCCCTCGCCCGTACCAGCCGGTAGGCAGCCGGTGCGCCCGCCTGGTCACTGAGAAAGGCTCAGCCTGCGGCCTTCCTGCTGATCCTGTGCGGCCCGGGGTCTGGCGGCGAGGCCGGGAGGCAGGAGTGGCGGAAGCCGCCAGCGGCGTCGCGGGCCTGGTCGGGGCTGAAGGGCTCGAACCAGTCCGCGGCGGCCAGGTTGGCAAGGCCGAGGGCCTGGTTGATCTGGTTGCCGCTGTCCTCGATCCCGTCCAGGGAGGCGTCGAAAGCATCAGGACGTCGTGGTCCTCGAACAGGACATCCGATCACCAGTCCCAGTCGAAGTCGCGGCGGTCCTCACCCAGACCTTCCACTGTTTTGGCCAGCAGGCGCGGCCGGTTCCGCGTCAGCGACTTGGCCCGGTCGATGCCCAGATGCAGGGCCATCTCCTCGCCGGTGCAGCCCGGGCGGACGGTGCCCGTCTCGGAGGCCGGCCGGAGCGGCTTGCGAGGTCGGCGGCCAGGTCGTCGAAACAGCGGGCCATCTGCCGCCGCCACTGCTGGTGCTGGTGAAAGGTGATCGGCGGCATTGCGCCGTCCAACCTGCTCGTACAGGTTAGGCGGGGTTTGATCTCGTCGAGGAGGATGCGGAGGGCGGGAGGCTGGGGCTTGCGGTGACGGCGGTGCCGGCTGTGGTGCTGGTGAGGTGGACGACCTCGAACGAATTCGCTCCCTTGGGGAAGGAGCGGCGCGAAGCTTCTGGCGACGGCGTGCAGGCGGTCGTGCGGGCTGCGGTGTCGGGCCTGCTGGTCCAGTTGGGACACGCCGTCACAGAACAGGCAGGTGGCGGTGACCTGCTGGTGTTGGCCACCGTCCAGTAGGGCCATCGCCTGACAAACTGCGCCGGCAGGTGCCAAAGTGACGCTCACCGTGATGGTGGGTGCGGGACCACGGCGATGGTCCTGCCCTTAAGCAGAATCAGTCCTGGTCGGCTTCGCGGGATGCCGCCTGGCCATGACTTCGGCGGGTGAGTTGCCTGGTCATCAGCGTGATCGCGGCGCAGGTGATCGACGACTCCGAAGGCTGGATCAGCTGATTGTAGTCCCGTACGTGCCGACAGGCGTGCATGATCCAGCCAGGAACGCTTGACCACCCAGCGTCGGGCAGGATGTCGAATCCGGGTCCACCGGTGACCAGCTTTACACCAGTGCGCCCGGCCCCACGGTCACAGGTGGGGCCGGGGCGCTGTGTCAGGGCCCGGACCGAGGCGACGGCTAGGAGTTGTCGTCAAAGTGTCAGGCCCACATCAGGATCGACGCGAGGGTGACGGCTGCCGTGAAGGACTGGGCGGTCTTGTCGTAGCGGGTGGCGATGCCGCGCCATTGCTTGAGGCGGTTGAAGCACCGCTCGACGACGTTGCGCCGCTTGTAGACCTGCTTGTCGAAGGCCGGCGGACGTCCGCCACGGCTGCCGCGTCGGAGCCGGTTGCGGACCTGGTCGGCCCGCTCGGGAATGGTGTGCGGGATGCTCCGTCGCCGCAGCCAGGTGCGGATCGCCTTCGAGCTGTAGCCCTTGTCGCCGATGACGTGATCGGGCCTGGTCCGCGGCCGACCCGGTCCGGTCCGGGGCACCCGGATGGCGTCCATCACCGTGGTGAACTGCGTGCAGTCGTTGGTGTTCCCGCCGGTCAGGACGAACGCGAGGGGGCGGCCGCCGGCGTCACAGGCGAGGTGGATCTTGGTGGTCAGTCCGCCTCGGGACCGGCCGAGGGCCGGGCTTTGGCGCCCCCTTTTCGGGCCCCGGCCGCGTGCTGGTGGGCACGGACGATCGTGGAGTCGATCGACACCAGCCACTCGATGTCGCCTGCCGCGTCGGCCTTCGCCTGGGCGGCCTGCAACATCCGGTCGAACGTGCCGTCCGCCGCCCAGCGGCGGAAACGAGTGTGGAGCGTCCCCCACGGGCCGTACCTTTCGGGCACGTCCCGCCAGGCGACCCCGGTGCGGAACTTCCACACGATCCCGTTCAGGACCATCCGATCGTCCAACCGGGGCCGCCCCAGCGCAGGCCGGGGCAGCAACGGACGTATCAGGTCCCACTCGGCATCGGACAACTCATGGCGACGTATCACCACGCCATGATCCACAACCCAAGATCACTTTGACGACAAGCTCTAGGACTGCGCCCGCGTGCGCGAAGGAAAATCACCCCCCGGAGCCCCTGCGAGCGCCCACCGAGCGGCCATGGTCGGGGCGACCACGGCCCGACCATCAGGCCGACCACGGCTTCCGCCCGAACCGCCCACAGCTCGACCACGGCTGCTCAGCGCGGTGCGCCGCGATCCCGGACTCCGCGACCCGCGCCGCGTCGCAGGACGGACGCGAACTGCGGCTCGCCCTGGACGGTCCTGGAGCTGGTCGTGCGCGCGACCGGCGACCAGTTCCCGACCCTGTCCGCGAGGTCACCGGACTGCTCACCTAGGCGCCGGAGCGGCCGCCTCGCTCTCGCGCCCTGTTCAGCGGCTGCGCGCAACTCCCCCCTGTCAGTGACACCAGCGACAATTCCCTACGACAGCGCGGTTGCTGCCTGGAGCGTCGGCCCTTGAGCCGGGCGGCCGTTGCGGCCCATGCTCGGGATTAGCGCGTCGATGACCAGCTCGCGGGTTACCAGCTCGAGATCGAGCCAGGTTGCCGTCCCCACGTGGGCCGGGTCAGGTCGCGGCGTTGCGCCGCAGGCGCTCGAAGGCGATGCCGGTGGCGATCGCGTAGACGCCCTTGTGGAACAGGTCCGTGGCCAGTTCCTGCTTCTCCCACTTCCAGGGCCAGGGGGCGATACCCACACCGCGGTAGAGCGCCACGTCGCCACCCCAGACCACGGCGTAGTGGATCGCGGTTGCCGCCACCGGGCCCAGCCCGGTCGACGCCAGCGTCCCGCGTACCGGACCCAGGGTGATGCCGTGCGTCCAGTGCACCGGGGTGTTGAGTTTCCGGGCGGCGGCTTTGTGGCCCTTCCTGCCGGTCAGCGCTGCTCCGACCTGGCTGGGGACCGTGCTGGACGCCCGGCCGGTGAAGAGCTGCTCGATGGTTTCGGAGATGGTGAGCGCCACGGTGCCGGCCGCGCCGGCGGCGAGCCCGAGGGTGAGTGCGAAGTTCATCCTGGCCTGCTTCCTTGGATATGCCGGTGAACCTCTCAGCCCTGCAGTACCTGTTCCGTGGGCTGGCGCTCCCCGAGCACCGCGCGGGGGGTGGATTGGGGCGCGGGAGTCCTCACCGGCACCTTGAGCCGGGCCGCGTTGGGGGGTTACTTGGCTACGGTGGCGGTCGCTCCGCCGCCGGTGTTCATGCCGCCGCGGGGGCCGGTGTAGTTCTGGTTGAGGGGGAGGGCGATGTCGAAGACCTGCCGGCCGGTGGGGAAGGTGCCGACGCGCTCGGCTGTGCCGTCGAGGATGTTGACGCGGTAGAAGCGGTAGGCGCCGCTCACCTTCAGGGCGGCGAAGCCCTGGTTCGTCCCGGCCTTGGGAGCGTAGTAGATGTCGAAGCCTGCGTTGGGTCCTGCGTTGACGCCGAGGCTGCCGGTGGGGGCGAGGGTGCCGGCGTTGGCCGGGGACTGCAACGAGACGCGGTCATTGACAGTGTCGATGTCGAACAGCGTTGTCGCGGTTGCGGGGTTGAGGTCGTTGTTGGTGTAGGCGGCGCCGGTCACGGCCAGTGCGGGGGTGGGTGTGGTGGCGGGCGGGACCGCCGGATTGGTCAGCCTGCCGTCGACGGTGGTGACCCGCGGGGCGGCGGGGTCGTCGATGTTGTGCCGCAGGTTCTGGCCCGTATCGCTGATGACCCGCAGCCGGTTGGCGGCCGGGTTGAAGTCGACGCCGAAGTACTTGCCCTCCAGTGCCACTGTCAGCTGGGAAACCTTGGTGGCCTTCGCGTAGCTGCTGATGGTGTAGATGCCGCCTCGGTCGCCGACGCCGTACAGCTTTCCGTTCTGGACGCGGTAGTCGATCCCTACCAGCTTGCTGTCCTTTTCCAGGCCGTGGATGTGGCCGAGTGAACGGGGCGAGGACGGCGTGTTCTCGGAGAAGCTGACGAGTTGCTGACCGACCGTGAGACCGACGACGTCCAGACCGCCTGGGTACCTCTCGTCCGCTGCTGCCACCGCCGCGGCGGGCAGGGCCAGCGCGAGTGCCAGGGCAGGAGCGAGTACTGCTGCACGCATGTGAATCTCCCAGCGACACAGGCCCGGACCGAATGCCGGGCGTCACCCTGTGACACAAACACACTCGCGAGATCGCAGCACGTCACAACGGTCATTCGGGCGAGTTCCGCACCACACCACACTGCGCCTGCCTGCTCACGAGATGTCGCTCAGGCGGTGGAGGTCGGCGATGGGCTGGTAGGCGGCGGGAAGCCGGTCCCGTCGCAGGATCCAGCGGGTCAGCTGCCAGCGCCTGTGTGAGGGCGGCCACCGTCTGGGGCTTGTCGGCGGTGGGCTATCGGTGCCGCCGCTGCGTTGCCAACGGCGGCACCAGAGGGCTTATCGGTGGAGGCGACAGGTGAGACGGTGAGACCGCCGTCCAGGCTGATCCGCAGCGCAGGTCTGCGCCAGCGGAACACAGCCGAATGATCCAAAGGGAACCGGTTGGCGGGGCCGCGGTCCGCGGCCTGACTCAACGGCCGGCCCTTCGCAGTGCAAGGTCCCGGGGAATCAGCCCTGACAGCCCGGGCCCCGGCTCGGGAGGTGCCCGCTCAAGAAGGCTACGGCTGTTGCGGTCATGGTCGGGGGTATGGCTGTCGGTGGCGGGGTGTCGGCGTACAAGCGAACGGCGCGCAGGGAGCGGCCGGCCGGCTTCCCGCGATGGGCAACCGGACTGATCAATCCGGCGTCGGTCCCGACCACCGCTTTCAGGAGCCGCCCAATACCTCGGGCGGCCACCCAAATCAGGGTCCAGGATCAGGGGCAACCTGACTGGCTACGGGGGCGCGTAGCTAGCTGACCTCACTAACCCGCCTTCATGGCAACCACCCGACGCACACAGATTTCAAGACCAGGACCTGCGTCATTCGAATTCTGAGCTGGGAAAACAGTTCACCTGGGATAGAAGGCAGGAACTCAGCCGTCTCTCACAGCTCAGGGGCTGGGTAGCAACCTCTGAGGGAGCGGCCTAGCTCCTCTTCGCGGGGTGGGCAGTGATGACCAGATTGGCCCGGTATTCCTTCGCTGCTGCATCCCAGTCGGCGCAGGTGATGAGTGTCAGCTGCGGATGGGCGCTCGGGCCGTAGACCCTCTGGGAGGGCACGGAGCTCTTGGCGTAGACGTGCATGGCGGTGACGGTGAAGTGTGCGTCGCGGCCGTCCTGACGCTCGACGGTGATGCGGTCGCCCTGTCGCAGGGCGCCCAGGCTGTAGAAGGCGGCGGGGCCGCTGGTGGAGTCCAGGTGGGCGGCCAGGACGGCGTTGCCTCTTTCACCGGGTGTGGCGGAGCCGGTGTACCAGCCGGCCCGGTCGGGATCGGGTGGCAGGGCCACTGAGCCGTCCTTCGCGGTGCCGACCGCTTCCACGGGCGCAACCAAACCGATGCGCTTGGCCGTGATCCGGACCGGCTCAGAGGCGGGCAGCACTGGAATCTCACGGTCGGGGCCGGTCGGGGCCGTGGGTGGCTGGGCCTGGGCGCGGGCTGACGGCGGCGGGGCAGGTGGCGGTTGCTGGTGGGGCAGGAGCGCGGCGATGAGCAGGCCGAGCCCGGCGGTGGCACATGCGGTGGCCGTCGCGGTGCCTGCACCGCGACGGCC